>SHZE01000040.1 GCA_009692435.1 Deltaproteobacteria bacterium
CTGGAAACAACGCCAGTTCAACGAACGCTTGCTCGATCTGTTTATTGACAACTTAGCTCTCGACCCAACTTGGGTGAAAAATCACCCGTGTTACGATGAACTCAGAACTTACGGGGCAATTGCAGCCTGATTCTGTCCGAACCATTGATGAGTTGTCATGCTCTTATAAAAATCAGACATGCGTAGTCCCATCACTACTGAGCGCAGCATCTCCACATCAAGCCCCAAATCAATTCCCCCGTCTAAAGCGGATCTCGTGAATTGAACCTTTTCAGGGTCACTTGCTAAGAGGCGGACTTGGTCAAGAGCGCAGTGGGGGCGACGTTTTTCCATCCTTTCTCGTCTCTACCCCGATAATTGCCGCCTAACTGAACAATATCTTCGCCAATTCCCCACGATAGTGCTCAGCCAACTCACTCCGCTGGCCCACGACATCGAAAATATCCAGGATGGCTTTCCGTGCTCCGTCGTCGCGGAACTTGCGATCTTTTTTGACCACGAGCAGCAGTGCGTTCAGGGCCTCTTCGTAGCGTCCAACCGCGGCCAGAATTTGCGCCAATTCAAAACGGGCCTCAATGTCATCGGCATTCTCCGCGAGCCGTGCGCGGTATTGTTTTTCATCGTCCGCTTTCGCGCCGCTTTGTTTGAGTCGCAGTTGCGCGGTTAGTTGCTGAGCGGCATTCTGCTCTGGCGTTCCGAGCGGCACGCGACTCAGTAACAAGAGCGCCTCCGCGTCTTCCTCTCTCGCCACTAACACCCGCGCAAGACCAAGCAACGCTCGCGGGTGATTCGCGGATTTGGAAAGTGCCGCGCGGTAGATACTCTCCGCGCCTTGCAGCTTGCCCGCTTCTTCCAACCGTACTCCTTCCGATGCCAACACATCGGCTTCAGACGGGAGGAGTTGCTCGATAAACTGCCGGATATTGGGTTCAGGTTGTGCTCCCAGAAATTCGCCGACGATAGCGCCGTTTTTCACGGCCTTCACCGCCGGAATGCTGCGAATCGCGAAGGTTTGCGACAGCGTTGGATTCTCATCAACATTGACCTTGGCGAGAATAAACTTGCCCTCTTGCTCTTCCGCCATTTTTTCAAGGACTGGACCAATGGCGCGACAGGGGCCACACCACGGAGCCCAGAAGTCGATAACCACCGGGACTTCGTGAGAGCGTGCTACTACGGTTTGTTCAAAGTCTTGTTCCGAAACGTCGATAGTCCATTCGTTCATGCCGGTCTCCTCCGAATCAACGATTCAAGACGGAGCGCTTCGCGGCAACTCGCCGCTCGCGGGCGCTCCATCTGGGGCCTTGTAGCATAGCCACGCGCGGGCTTCTATGTTCCGCCGTGCCTTGCCAGTCTCCGGTAAATCTGCGAAATGTAGGGCCGTACATCAGTTCTCATTTCCAAAGGAGCCCGTGTATGGCTGCAAAGACCATGTTCGAAAAGATTTGGGAGTCACACGTTGTTCGGACGGAACCGGACGGCACTGTGCTCCTCTATATTGACCGTCATCTCGTTCACGAAGTGACCTCTCCACAGGCATTCGAGGGGCTGCAACTCGCGGGCCGTCAACCACGGCGTACCCACGCGGCGCTCGCGGTTCCCGACCATAACGTGCCAACCACTGACCGCGACAAGCCCATTGAAGACCCCGTCGCCGCCAAACAAGTCGATACCTTGCGCGAGAATTGTCAGGCCACGGGCATCCCGCTGTTCGACATGAATGACATCCGGCAAGGGATTTGCCACATCATCGGACCGGAACAAGGCTTCACGCTCCCAGGGGCGACGATTGTGTGTGGCGACTCGCACACCGCCACGCACGGGGCATTCGGTGCGCTCGCCTTTGGCATCGGCACCAGTGAAGTGGAACACGTGCTCGCAACCCAGTGCTTAGTGCAACGCCCGGCCAAAACGATGGAAGTTCGAGTGGAAGGAACCCTCCCCGCGCGCTGTAACGCCAAGGACATCATCCTCGCGGTCATTGGCAAGATCGGCACGGCGGGTGGCACGGGCTATGTCATCGAATACACCGGCTCGGCGATTCGTGCGCTGTCAATGGAAGGACGGATGACGCTGTGTAATATGTCCATTGAAGCCGGCGCGCGCGCGGGCATGGTGGCTCCAGACGAGACGACGTTCACATATCTGCGTGGCCTGCCGCTCTCTCCTCAAGGAGCAATGTTTGATCGCGCGCGCGCCGCATGGAAGCAACTCCCCAGTGACCCAGGGGCGAAATTCGACCAAGTCGTCGAACTGCGAGCGGAAGACATCATTCCTCAAGTCACTTGGGGTACCAACCCAGGTATGGTCACGGACATCAACGGCAAAGTTCCAGACCCCGCGGCCATGACGACCTCACAACAGCGAGAAGCGACCGAACGCGCGCTGGAGTACATGGGACTCACGGCGGGTACGCCGATCATGGACATTAAAATTGACCGCGTCTTTATTGGCTCCTGCACCAACGGCCGCATTGAGGACATTCGCACCGCGGCCCAATACGCCAAAGGGAAGAAAGTCGCCTCGACCGTCAAGGCAATGGTCGTCCCAGGCTCTGGCTTGGTGAAGCAGCAAGCGGAAAAAGAAGGACTCGACAAAATCCTCAAGGAAGCGGGGTTTGAGTGGCGCGAGCCGGGCTGTTCGATGTGTTTGGCGATGAATGCCGATGTGTTGCAACCAGGCGAACGGTGCGCATCGACCAGCAACCGCAACTTCGAGGGCCGTCAAGGCAAAGGGGGTCGCACGCATTTGGTCTCCCCGGCGATGGCGACGGCGGCGGCGATTGCCGGACATTTTGTTGATATACGGACGTGGAACTAAGAATGTAAAACGTAAGGCGTAAAACGTAACCACCCCTCCTCCTCTTTTACGTTTTACATATTTACGTTTTACGTCCTATTTAAGGAGCGATACATAAATGGACGCTTTCACCAAACATAAAGGACTCGTGGCCCCACTCGACCGGACCAACGTCGATACTGACCAGATCATTCCCAAGCAATATCTCAAGACGATTAAGCGGACCGGCCTGCGTGAAGGGCTGTTTTCGGACTGGCGGTATGGTCCGGATGGCAAAGGCGATCGTACCTTCTTCCTCAATCAGGCGCGCTACCAAGGCGCGACGGTATTGCTCGCGCGCGATAATTTCGGCTGTGGTTCGTCGCGCGAACATGCCCCGTGGGCGCTGATGGATTACGGATTCCGCTGTCTCATCGCTCCCAGTTACGCGGACATTTTTTTCAATAACTGCTTTAAGAATGGCATGCTGCCAGTCGTGCTCAAGCCGGAGGAAGTCTCCCAGTTGTTCACCGAAGTCGAGGCCCAGGTGGGCGCTCAGATGACGGTTGATCTTGCGTCGCAGACCGTGACTTCCCCGTCGGGAGCCACATTCCACTTCGACATTGATCCGTTCCGCAAGGAATCTCTACTCAAGGGGTTCGATGAAATCGGAATCACGCTGACCCATGAGGCCGAGATCACCGCTTACGAACAACGGCGCAAACAAGAAGCGCCGTGGCTGTTCGCCGATCTCACATAGGAATTGCGGAATAGAGAATTTCTCATTTCACAATTGAACGTATGGCGAGTTATCCTCTGATCATTCAGGAATGCGACCTGCTTGCTCTGGCTGCTGATATGGCGGGGAGTCGGTTCGCGCGGCAAGAGAACGACGCGAGCACGCGGGTCATGGAAGCCTTAACCACGCACCTGAACACGCACCCGGAAATCGTTGTGCTGAATCTCGTGCAACGTGAAGTGCTCGCCAAAATGTTAATGAATCTCGCCTACGACCTCTTTCGTGAAAACCAGGATAGTCAGGCCGAAATCGCGGAAGCGTTAGCCGAGCGACTGTTCGACAACGAAGCAGGAGAATCGCAATGAAGTTTGGCGTCGTCATTCGCAACATGGGTCCCCAATCGACTCGCGCCACCATCGCCGCCTGCGCGCGCGCGGTGGAAGACGCGGGTTTTGATGCCGCGTTCGTGGTCGATCATCTTGCCATCCCGCCCGACCAAACGGAGGGGTCTGGTGGTCGCTATCTTGAACCCTTGATGACGCTGGGCTACCTCGCCGGGATCACGTCTCGCATTCGTCTGGGCATTTCCGTCTTGGTGATTCCTTATCGTCCCGCCGTGCTCATGGCCAAACAGCTCGCGACTCTACAAGAACTCTCCGGTGAGCGGATCATTCTCGGTGCGGGAGTTGGGTGGATGCGGCCAGAGTTTGAAGTGCTTGGGGTCGATCCTCGCAAACGCGGTGCGCTCACGGATGAAACGTTGCGAATACTACACACCTTGTTCGCCAATGATGTCAATTCGTATGATGGCAAACTCGTGAAGTTCCCCCCGTTCGTGTTCGCGCCCCGTCCGGCACGACCACCAATCTGGGTTGGCGGTAGTGGCCCCAAGGCACTGGAACGCACCCTCCGGTTTGGCGAAGCATATTACCCAATTGGCCTCAAGCCCGATGAACTGACGCAGATTAGCGCGTATCTACTCGAAGAAGCGAACAAACGCGGGCGCGCGGTGCCTGAGATCATTGTCGGCGGGATGATTCGTGAAGGCGAAGGCGGCACGGCGAGCATGATCGACCGTATCTCCGCCTATCGGGATGCCGGAGCGAACTATTACGTGCTCGGCCTCGGTCGCTATCCTGATGCTGATACGTTCCGCCGTGGCGTCGAGCGATTCGCCACGCAGGTGATGCCGAAGATCTAGGCGGTTGAGGATATTATGTCCCAAACTTCCTCTCCAGTCGATCAACTCACAACGCCGGACGCGCACGTTTGGATGCAGTACGTTCCTGATGGGGCAGTGTCGGTCACCGCTGAAGGTTTAACTCTGGTGCTGAAAGCCAGCATAGTGTTGCAAGAGCGGTTTGAAGCGCTGCTGGCGAAGCGGAAAGCCGGAGCCTTATCGGTCGAAGAGACCCGTGAGTATGAAGCGATTTGCGACCTGGATGCCGCGCTGAGTTGGCTCAATCGCCTCGCGCGCGGGTCTCGAAACGCGTAATTCCGCTATGGCCGTGTCCGCGGTGAATCGGCGGGTCGTGCGCGAACGTGCGCAGTTTCGCTGTGAATATTGTCACGCTGACGAACACTGGCAATTCATACGCTTTACCATCGACCATGTACTCCCACAGTCTGCGGGCGGCTCGGATGACGGCGACAATCTGGCGTTCGCATGTCGGAATTGCAACGAACGTCGTGGGAATCGTAGTGAGGGCCGTGGTCCAGACACAGCGCAAGTCGTCCCACTCTTCAATCCGCGTCAAGAACCGTGGGTTGACCACTTCGTATGGGATGCCGCAGGCGTCCGGATTGTTGGACGTACTCCAACAGGCCGAGCGACGATCATGCTACTTGATGTGAATGATGATCGTCACGATGGAGCTGTCCTTCGAGTTCGCCAACGCGATGTCTTCGACGGGTACCATCCGCCACCGGAAGACCCCATTCTTTCCAGTTAAAAAAGTGCTGACGGCTAACCGCTCAGCCGAACAATCCCCAATAGTGCCACATCAAGAGACGAATCTCTTCTCACGTATGCGTTTATGAGAAAAAACCTACGTGCAAACAGAACCTTACCCACTTCGTTGACGTACAACAAAAACGATGTAAAACAAATTCGTTGTATAATGAGGCTTTGGAAGGAGTCACGCGGATGGCAAGCAACCAAGTGGGCAATCCGGTAGTGGGTAAGGATTTTTATGGACGAGAAGCCTTCGTCAATCTCGTGGCCGAGAAATTCAAAACTGGCCACGTCTTGCTGGCTGCTCCCCGTCGCTTCGGCAAGACCAGTGTTATGTTCAACCTGATGGACAAGCCACGCTGGAACTACCGAATCGTGCATGCCGACCTCGAACATTTCACTGAACCCTCGGAACTCATTACCCATCTCATCGAACAAATCGCCCGCAACGATGTCCTAGTAAAGCTGCTCAAAGGCCTGACCTGGCTCCCCCAGCAACTCTGGGGTTTTCTCAAACGACACATTGACGAGGTGGGATTGGTCGGAGTCAAGATCAAACTCAAGGAACAACTCCGCTCCTGTTGGCAAGAGCGTGGCGAGGAGTTGTTCCGCACCCTCGCCCAGTCGCCGGAAACGATCATCTTCTTTCTTGATGAGTTTCCCATGATGATCGACCGCATGGCCCGGTCGTCAACCCATCGAGAGGATGCCAGCACCTTACTCCGTTGGTTGCGTGCGCTGCGGCAGAATCCGGAGACTACTAAAGTCCGCTTCCTCATCGCTGGGTCAATTGGCATCGACCGGGTGCTCAATCAACTTGGCGAGATCAAATCCATCAACGACTTCGAGACGCTCCAACTGGAACCGTTCTCGCCAAAGATCGCGTCCGCCTTCTTGGCCGATCTCGCCCGTGAGCACCAACCTCCGTTGGCGCTCTCTTCCCCGTGCAAACGCAAGATGCTGACCTTGATTGGTACGCCGGTGCCGTACTTCCTCCAAATTCTCTTCGCCGAGATCGCCAAAACTTTCGTGCAGGAGGGCGAGAAACTCACGCCTGCGTACGTCGAACGCATCTATCGTGACAAAGTGTTAGGTTCCCATTGTAAAACCTACTTCGATTACTACTACAGCAGGCTGAGTGACTACTACGACCCGGACACCACCAAGGCGGCACGACGTATCCTGCGTGAATTAGCCGTTGAAGGGCGACTCACCCGTGACGCGTGCTGGCAGTTCTTCAAAACGATAGTCGGCAATCAAGCCGACCTTGAGGACTTCAACCGCGTGATGACCGATCTTGAGAATGACTTTTATCTCCGCTTTGCTGCTGACGCACGGCAATACCAGTTTTCCTGTTCGCTCTTACGCGACTGGTGGCTCCGTCATTATGGCATGAGCAGCGGTGACTGAAGGAGAAGGCAATGGAGTTACTGTACAACCCCGATGCGATGTCGGAGCAAGAGATCAAGGCGACCTTCGTCGCGCGGCAGCCGCTGGTGGATGAACTCGTCGCGCTCGTTGAACGCCAGCCTGATGGCGCGGGTGTTCAGCATGTCATCATCGTCGCGCCACGCGGCATGGGCAAAACCACCGCCCTGCTGATGGTCAAGTTTGCGCTCAAGGATCGTGGGCTCGCAAACCGCTGGCACGCGCTCAAGTTTCCTGAAGAGTCGTATGGCATCAACGACTTGGCGGACTTCTGGTTAACGATCCTGGGTTTACTGGCCAGCGAAACCAGAGACGGGGCGCTCCGCCAACAAGCCGAAGACCTCAAACGTCAGTACCCAAAGAACGAAGATTTACAGGAGGTCACGCTCGCCGCGCTCAAGGACTGGCGGCGCGCGCACGGCAAACGGCTGCTTCTGCTGGTGGAGAATTTCGATCAGATACTCGCGCAGATCAACGACGAACGTGATAACGCTCGGCTGCGCGATGTCTTGATGAACGACGGCACGCTGATGATTATTGGCGGTGCCACCACGTTCTTCGAGGAAGCGCGCGCCTACGATCAACCGTTGTACAATTTCTTTAAACTCTACGACTTGACTGGTCTTCAATTCGACCATGTCCAAGACTTGCTTTGTCGCCATGCGACCGTCGATGGCATCGCAAACTTCGAGGACACGTTGCGGAGCAATGCTAGCCGTTTACGCACCCTGGCCTACTTCACCGGTGGCAACCCGCGTCTGGTGTTGATGCTGTATCGCATTGTGACGCAATCCGACCTCAACGAAGTCCAACATGGTTTGGAGAAACTGCTTGACGATGTGACGCCCTACTACAAAGCCAAGATCGAAATCCTACCGGCGCAACAGCAGAAAATTCTCGACCATATCGCGCGCGTCAGTGGCGTGACCAACGAAGGGCCCACCCCTGGAGAGATCGCCACTGCCGTCCGCTTGTCCCCGAACCAAGTCAGTGCGCAACTCAAGCGGCTTTCCGCGATCGGCTATGTGCGCGCGGCCAACCTGCGGGGACGCAAAGCATATTACGCCTTGTCCGAACCGCTCTTCGCGATCTGGTATCAGATGCGGCTGGCGCGTGATGTCCATCAACGGATGGGGTGGTTGGTGAATTTTTTGTACCACTGGTACGATGACCGCGAGCGAGTACAAGAAGCCAAACGCCTGCTTCAGTGTCACGAGCAAAGTGAACGCGCGGGCGACGGATCACGTGCGCGCGCAATCGTGGAACACTTAACCCTGATGGGAAAGTCAGCCCTATCTACTGCTGTTGCTGGCGAAGTCCAACGAATGGCCGCACGTGGCTTGTCTCAGTTTCGGAGAAAACATTTGGAATCGAGAGGTGAAGCCGAAGTAGAAAGGAACGTCACAGAACTCTTAGCCGATATTGAAGAGGGGCTGACACGTGATCCGCGCAATGCCCATGGCTGGGTCGCGAAGGGCGATCTTCTGATGTGGGACAAGAAGGAATATGAGCAAGCGTTGTACTGCTTTGATCGCGCTCTCCAACTTGACCCGAACGATGGCGATACCTGGCGTTATCACAGTAGCGCACTGTACTTCCTGGACCGCTGTACAGAAGCTCTTGTTTCAGACCGTCGGGCTTTAGACATCAATCCGGACGAGGCCAACGCTTGGAATGGTTACGGTGTTACCCTTGGAAAGCTAGGACGCGACACGGAAGAATTAGCTTGTTATCAGCAGGCACTCAAACTCGATCCCCAGCACGAGTTCGCGAGCAACAATCGAGCTAATGTACTCCATAACGTTGAAGATAGTTTCCTCAATGCCGTAGACCAAGCTCATTTTGAGGATGCTCACACGAGGTGGAAAGTCTTATGCGTGATTGTTGATGGAGAAGCCGACAAGGCAAGACTCAAGCGCGGAGTACTCTTTGCCGCCGAACTCGGACATTTCGCTTTTGCCAGCAAACTGCTCGCGGAAGCTGGGCTCCGTGAGGAATTCTTTCCCTTGGATCGTGCGCTAGAGTATTTGCAAACCAAAGACGAAGCCTTAATCGAAAAACTCTCCCCGGAAATCAAAGAAGCGGTGTGGGTAGTGGTGAACGATCTCCGTCCATTCCTGCAACCGGCGGAGAAGTCTCGCGAGCATCCACTCGCACGCGCGAAACTCTGGCTGGACGACGACTATATCGCTAAGCGAGGTGGTCTCGTTCATAAGCTAAAAGCAAAAGATTCGACCGGGCGCCGGGCGTCTTATTTCGTCCTTGTATGGAAATCAACAGAGCAAGCGTTTCTCAACGCCTTGAAGTCGGAAGAATCAGAAGAATCAATAGACTTGGAAGACTACGGCCGTGTCCTTGCCTCCAACTATGGGGAGGAGCCTCGTGAGGATATACGCGCGCTTTTGAAAGAGAAGTATGGGTTCAACGTCTGAATCTGTTATAGCGGTTTTCAGGTGTATGTGATCAGTCCTGGGAGCGCGGGTGCTTCCCTCGCGCGCGCGGAGTGCTGAATGCCGCCACCGCCCGGCGCTCAAGCACCGGGCTACACCAGCACGCCCCGTGAATGGGGCTCAGAAGCCGGATTTATCCGGCGCCCCCGCGTAGCGCGGGCATTGATACCCGCGCGGAACAGCGCGATTCGTACCGGCGTGCGGTATTGCACTGCTGGGCAAACCAGCAGTGGCACCCAATGCGCTCGGAGTTCAGCTTCCATTACGCGGCGGCATCGTCGTGGGAGAGAATGTCACGCGCTTGCGCCTGGAGCACGCCAATCACGCGAACAGCGTGGAGGTAGGTTTCATACGCTGCCCGTTCTTCAGCCGTCAGCGTCCCTTCGGTGCATTTGTCCGCGAGCTCATCCACACGGGCTTGCACATCCAGGTCAGCACGGAGGGCAGCCACCTTTTTCGCCACTTCACGGGACATGCACTCGCTAACCGGTGCAAGCAGGCGTGTCAAAAAGTTCGTTTCGTGTGTCGTCGCGTCTACTTCCATAACCACCACGCCCCTTTCTTTTTTTCGGGAACCCACCGTCGCGCCGCTCATGCCTATGCCTTCCCCATCCGCACCACCGTATCCCGCCGCCAGTGCCCGTCGTCCGTGTGCGGATAATCAAGCGTATAGTGCAGCCCCCGACTCTCCTTGCGCAAGCTCGCGCAGCGAATAATCAGCTCGGCTACGGTTGCCAAATTGCGTAACTCCAGTAAATCGCCCGTCACCAGAAAATTCCAGTAGTAGTCGCGAATCTCATCTTGAATCAGCGCGATGCGACGGCGCGCCCGCGCCAGCCGGCGATCACTGCGGACAATGCCCACGTAGTTCCACATCAAGCGGCGAATCTCTTCCCACGTGTGCGTCACCACCACCATCTCATCACTGTTCACCGCGTGCCCAGGGTCCCAGACCGGGAACGTCGGCGATTGTCGCCGGTCCGTGGTCAACAGCTCGTCGGCATGGAGAAATACCCGGTGCGCGAAGACCACAGCTTCCAATAACGAGTTAGAGGCCAGGCGGTTCGCGCCGTGCAACCCGGACATCGCCACCTCGCCAGCCGCATAGAGACGAGGCAGTGAGGTCGCTCCGTGTAAATCGGTCACCACGCCGCCACAGAGATAGTGCGCCGCTGGCACCACCGGGATGGGGTCCTTGGTCAAATCAATATCAAATTCACGACAGCGGCGAGAAATCGTGGGAAAGCGCTTCTGTAAAAAATCCGCCTCGCGGTGGCTGATGTCTAATAACACGTGCGCGAACCCATGTGTTTTCATCTCCTGGTCGATGGCCCGCGCCACAATGTCACGCGGCGCTAACTCAGCCTGGGGATGGTACTGCTTCATGAAAGGAGCACCATCGGGGCGGCGCAAGGTCGCTCCTTCACCCCGTAGCGCTTCGGAGATGAGAAACGACTTGGCGCGAGGATGAAACAGACAGGTGGGATGAAACTGGAAGAATTCAAGATTGCCAATCGGCACGCCCGCACGATAGGCCATGGCCACACCGTCTCCAGTCGCCACGTCTGGGTTGCTGGTATAGAGGTAGACTTTGCCCGCTCCACCGGTGCAGAGCACGGTGATGCGGGCCGTCAACGTTTTGACTGTCCCCGTGGCCAAATCCAAGACATACGCGCCCCAACACTCGCGCGGAGCGGCATCCCCGCTCGTCAGCAAATCAATCGAGAGGTGCTTCTCTAAGATGGTAATGTTAGGGTGTTGTCGCACCGCCGCGATCAACGCCCGGATGATTTCTTGTCCAGTGGCATCAGAGGCGTGGAGAATGCGCCGATGCGAGTGCCCACCTTCAAGTCCGAGATCATACTCGGCTTCCTCGCCACCAGGGCGACGCGAGAAATTGGTGCCCAGGGCAATGAGTTCGCTAATGCGCGCTGGGCCATCCTTCACCACTGCTTCCACCACGTCCGGGTGGCAGACTCCCGCGCCAGCGACCAAGGTGTCTTGGATATGGTTGGCAAAGGAGTCTTCCGGACTCCACACGGAAGCGATCCCGCCTTGGGCATAGGCGGTATTACTTTCCGGCAGATGATCCTTGGTGACAATGGTCACCGTCCCACGCGCCGCGGCTTTGAGAGCGAGGCTGAGGCCCGCGATCCCACTGCCGATGATCAGATAGTCGCCAGCATCCATGTTGTATCCTTCATTGCGAGGTGCCATTGCTTGCATGCGCGAGGGGGCCGAGTCAAGGACGGCGTGGGGTTTGACCCGGCAAGAAAAAATCATCTATGGTGTGGCCCTATGAAGCGGAACACACTGAGAATCTCCATCGCTTTCTTCCTGGCACTGACTGGATTCTTCAGCCCTCCCGATACCGCCACCGCGGACATTCGCGTGTATCGTAACGCGAAGGGGGTCTTGTATATCACCAATACCTCAGTCGCCGCCGTAGCAGCCCGAAAATCGAGCAAAGGTGGCAAAGTCGCTAAAATCAGAAGCGCGCCATTTTCCGGTGGTCTGATTAATGTCAGCAAAGAATTAGGCGAACGGAATTTCTCCGAACCTCCTCCCCCGGATCGGTTCGTCCATGACCCGGCGACCAAATCCGCCATTCACGTCTATCGGAACAAACACGGTGCCCTCCTGTTCACCAACGTCCCGAATCGCCCAGGCTATCGACCGTTCTTACTGTTGAATACCTATGCTCGTCGTCTCAGCGGGAGAGACAGTGCCGCGTTTGACCGGCTGATTCGAGCGGCGTGCCAGTGGTATGGCGTGGAATTCGCGCTCGTGAAAGCGGTGATGAAAGCGGAATCCTCCTTCAATCCACAAGCCCTCTCCCATGCCGGGGCGCGTGGACTGATGCAGTTGATGCCAGCCACCGCCGCCATGCACGGGGTTGAGGACATTCATGCCCCCAGCGATAACATTGATGGGGGCGTTCGCCATTTGCGGTTACTGCTCAATCAATTTGACGGGGATGTGACCCTCGCCGTCGCCGCCTATAACGCTGGGGCCGGAGCGGTCACGCGCTATAATGGCATCCCGCCTTACCAAGAAACTCAACAATACGTGCGGCGTGTGCTGCAGTACCGTGACTCCTATCGCGCCCGGACTTGATTGCCGCGCCCGCTCATCTACTCTTACTGTGTGTTACTCAGGAACCCCACCGTGGCGACTGCGCCCAACCTCCTCAGCTTATTGCGGATCGCGCTGCTCCCTCTTCTCGTCTATTTTCTGACCGACCCCGGACCATTGTATGGCATCCTCGCGGCGATCACGTTCTTTGTCGCGAGCCTGACCGACTTTTTTGACGGCTACCTTGCCCGCCGCCATGGGCAAACCTCAACCCTCGGCAAGTTTCTCGATCCCTTGGCGGATAAGCTTCTTGTGACCGCGGCTCTGGTGATGTTGGTCGCCATTGATCGCTCCCCGCGCGTGCCCGCGTGGATCGTCGTGATCATCATCGGGCGAGAAATCGCGGTCACCGGGCTGCGCGCCATTGCCGCGAGTGAAGGCATTGTGTTGGCCGCGGAACAACTCGGTAAATACAAAATGCTCTTTCAGATGATTGCGATCCACTGCCTCCTCATCCACTATCCCTATCTGTCGATTCCCCTCTACACCTTTGGCATCTATTTTCTGTGGATCGCACTGGCATTAGGTCTGTGGTCGGGTATTGAGTATCACATCAATGTCCTTCGTCAGATCAGCGCCAAACACGCCTCCCTCCCTGCTCGGGAACGCTCCCCGCGGAGCGTGTGAACCGCAGTGGCTAACAACACTGAGCCGAAGGGAGTTGTATGAAGGTCCTGGTGACCGGCGTTGCCGGGTTTATTGGTTTTCACGTTGCCCAGCGGTTGCTGGCCCGTGGGGACACGGTCGTGGGGATCGACAACCTCAATCCCTACTACGATCCCCGTCTCAAGGAGGCGCGGCTCGCGCAGCTCACCAATCGCACCGGGTTCCACTTTTTCCGGCTTGACTTGGCTGACCGAGAAAGTCTGACACGCCTTTTTGCTGACCACACCCCAGAACGGGTTGTCCACTTAGCAGCCCAAGCAGGGGTTCGTGATTCTCTTACCAATCCGCATGCCTATGTCGAGAGTAATCTGGTTGGGTTCCTCCATATTCTTGAGGGGTGCCGTCATGGCAACGTGCAACATTTGGTGTATGCCTCCAGCAGTTCTGTCTATGGAGCCCATACCAAGATGCCGTTCTCGATTCATGACAACGTGGATCACCCCGTCTCGTTGTACGCTGCGTCCAAGAAAGCTAATGAACTGATGGCGCACACCTACAGTCATTTGTATAGACTCCCAACGACAGGCTTACGGTTTTTCACGGTTTATGGTCCCTGGGGACGGCCAGACATGGCGCTGTTTCTCTTCACGCAAGCGATTCTGGCCGGGCAGCCAATCGAGGTCTTTAACGAAGGAAAAATGCGCCGCGACTTTACATATATTGATGACATCGTCGAAGGCGTTGTGCGCGTCCTCGATACGCTCCCTCAACCAAATCCCCATTGGTCCAGCCTCAAGCCCGATCCGGGAACCAGCCACGCGCCCTACCGCATTTACAACATCGGTAATAATCAACCCGTCGAGTTGCTCGATTTTATTGGGACGTTGGAAAGCTGTTTAGGGCGTACCGCGGACAAACGGTTCTTGCCACTGCAACCCGGGGATGTGCCGGCAACCTATGCCGACGTGGACGATCTCATGCGCGATGTCGGATTTCGCCCAGCGACTCCTATTGCCACTGGCATTGCGCGCTTCGTCGAATGGTACCGCGCGTATTATCAGGTGTGAAACGGTGTCCCTTCCTCCCTAACTTTCAGCATAGTCTCCCTCCGCCCTTTCCCATTGCGCCCCATCTCCCCTCATTAGGGTAGATCCGAAAAAACTGTAGGGTAGACGGTTCAGTACCACCGGATACTCCCGAAGGTTCTCGTAAGCAAGGCACTGGAAGGAGAGCGTAATGAATAGTCAGGTCGACATTCTTGTCGTCGAAGATAGTCATACTCAAGCAACGCAATTGCAACACATGCTGAATCGGAACGGGTTCCGTGTCACCTGTGTCGGGAATGGACATGAGGCCTTGACTGCACTGCGGCAACAACGTCCGACACTCGTCCTGAGCGATATTGTCATGCCAGGAATGGATGGCTATCAGCTCTGTCATCACATTAAGGACGATCCCCAATTACACACCGTCCCGGTCATCCTAATGACTACCCTGACCGACTCGCGTGAGGTCATTCGCGCCTTGGAAAGCAAGGCGGATGGGTTTATCACCAAGCCGTGTGAAGAAGCCTTTTTGTGCTCGCGTATTGAAGCCGTGCTCGCGAACAAGAAGCTCCGCGCCCAGCCACGAGCCAATGAGAGCGTACAGGTCCTGTTTGAGAACACGCTCCATACCTTGACCTCACAACCAGAGCAGATGGCCGATCTGTTGCTCTCGACGTTCGCGAATGCGGTCCAGAAGAATCGGGAACTCGAAAAAGCCCTCCAAGCGCAAGAGCGGACCCATCGCGCCATCCGTAAACTGAACCAACAATTAAAAGATTCGGAGACGAATCATCGGACCCTGCTCCACAATAATGCCGATGCCATGATTGTCGTCGATCGCCACGAGAAGGTACGGTTCGTCAATCCCGCGGCGGAAACCCTGCTGCAACAACCGGCGGACACGGTACTGAACACCAAACTCAAATTTTCTTTCACCATTGGTGAGACCCGCGAAATCACGCTCCCGAGTCCCCAGGCTGAGCCCGTTATCGCCGAGATGCGGGTGGCGGAAATCCCTTGGGAGGGACACCGCGCCGCCCTCGTCACCTTGCATGATGTGAGCGCGCGGAAAAAAATCGAGGAGACTTTGCAACGAGCCAAAGAGGCGGCTGAAGCGGCGGCGCAGGCAAAAGCCGACTTCCTGGCCAACGTCAGCCATGAAATCCGTACCCCCATGAACGGTATTATTGGGATGACGGATTTGTTGTTCGATACGGTCCTCACCGAGGATCAAAAGGATTTCGCCACGACCGTCAAAAACAGCGCCCACTCCCTGCTGGGAATCATCAATCAAATCCTCGACTTCTCCAAAATCGAGGCGGGAAAATTGGACCTTGAGGAGATCGACTTCGACTTACACACCACGCTCGAAAGCGTGACTGACATCTTCGCCAAAACCTGCGCCGACAAGAAGCTCGAATTGGCCGTTGTCACTAGGTACGAGGTGCCGACCGCGCTGGGGGGCGACCCCGGTCGGCTTTGGCAGATTCTCATTAACCTGATGGGCAACGCCATCAAATTCACGGAACGTGGCGAGGTGGTTGTCCGCGTATCCGTGGCCGAGGAAACGGACACCCATGCTCTGCTACGGTTTGCCGTCTGTGACACAGGGATTGGGATTCCCCCCGACCGGCTGGATCGCCTCTTTCAATCCTTCTCGCAAGTCGATACGTCGATGACCCGTCAGTATGGCGGGACAGGATTAGGGTTGGCCATCAGTAAGCAGTTGGCAGTCCTGATGGGGGGCGAGATGGGTGTGGAGAGTGAACAGGGGAAAGGAAGTATCTTTTGGTTCACGGCCCGGTTCGAGAAGCGCCCGGAGCAAGCGCTTCTCGCCGAGACCGAGGGGGCCACCTTACAAGGGCTGTCGGTCCTGATTGTCCATCCCAACGCCACGATCCGTACCAGCCTCGAATATCATTTGACCTCGTGGGGCATGATCACACAAAGTGCCGAGGGAGGGCTGCGGGCATTAACGCTCTTGGAGGCCGCCGTCGCGGCGCGACGGCCTTTCGAGATTGTCTTGCTGGATTGGCATTTACCCGACATGGATGGGCTGCGGGTGGCCCACGCCATTCGCGAGCAACCGACCTTGGACAGTCTGCGGATCGCACTGCTCACTTCGGTCGGACAGCGTGGCGACGCCGCCCGCGCTCGCGAGGCGGGAATACAGGCGTATCTCACCACACCACTCCGACGCTCGCAAATTTTCAACTGCTTGCTCACCATTATGACTCAACCGGTCCTGTCATCGCAAAAGCAACAACAGCTTGCGACTCGCCATACGTTGACGGAAACAGAACCTGTGGCCAGTATTTTAGTGGCGGAGGATAATACGGACAATCAAGCGGTCATCATCCGCTTATTGAAAAAACTCGGATACCGCGCCGAAATCGCGAACAACGGCCAAGAGGTGTTGGCTGCCCTGAAAAAAAATCGTTACACCGCGGTCCTGATGGACTGTTGGATGCCGCTCATGGACGGGTTTACCGCGACGACGCATATTCGCGAGCGTGATCGCCAGCTCGGCATCCATACGCCTATTATTGCCGTTACCGCTGATGTGCGCGAGAGTAACCGCCAGCGCTGCCTGGACGGAGGGATGGATGACTTCATCACGAAACCGCTCCAGCCGGCGATTCTTGATGCCGCATTGAAAAAATGGCACTCCCCTAAAAAAGAAAGCGTGGATGAACCGCTCATCGGCCACGCCGCACCCACTCCTTCTCCGGTCCGCAAAGGAAGCCGTATTCTGCTCGTGGAAGATAACGAAATCAACCAGAAGCACATCGTCCTGCTCTTATCTCGCTTTGGCTACAAGGACGTGGATATCGCCCCGACTGGACTCGAGGCCCTCGAAGCGGTGGCCTCACATCGGTACGCCTTGATCCTCATGGATTACCAGATGCCAGAGATGAACGGATTTACCACGACCGCGCACCTCCGCGTGCGTGAGCGGATGCTCGGAATGTACACGCCAATTATCGGACTCACGGCACGGGCACTGCCTCGAGACCAAGAGAGGTTTCTGGCCGCGGGGATGGATGGCTATATCACCAAGCCGATTGACCGGAACGTGTTCAAGGCCGAGCTTGAGCGGTGGATGGCTCCCTCCTCCTTGGCCGATGACGGAGGCGCGACGACCGCAACACCCTTCGCGTTCATACGAGACTCGCTCACGGACCTGAATGAACATATCACTCCCCCAGTCCTGACAGAACACTCTCCTGTAGGGTTCGCGATTCCGGCAACTTCGCTCGGTGACACTGAAACAACGGAGAAGGACCTCACGGAAGAATCGACCCTGCGTGCCTTGCGCCATCACGCGACACCTGAAGTGATCAGCGTTGAGTTCAGGCCGATTGGTGAAAAAAACACTTCCGCGTCCTAGTCGGGCTGAGAAAAGGGATGGCGGACCGGAGAAACCACGCAGGTGGAAAATCCGCAAAGTCGCGGTGGGTGGCAAGAAAAATCCACCTTTCAAGGGACGTCCCAGCAGGGCGTTTGCGGGGGCCGGAGATTTCAACTCACGGCAGGCTTCCCGCGAATCACTCCGCGCGTTCTTATTCATCCACCGAGATCAATTTATGACGGATGGCCCATTTCACGAGTTCGGGTACGCTATGGAGAGCGAGTTTTTTCATGATGTTTTTACGATGCACATCGACCGTGAGTGGGCTCGACTTCAACTGTTCCGCGATTTCCTTGCTGCTGAACCCGCGACTTAACAGTTGTACGACTTCGCGCTCCTTGACCGTCAGGGGGGTATCCGGCGTCTCAGGAAGGCGGGAGGCATGCTTCATGTAGCCATCCACGACTGGACGGGAAACCGATGCACTGAGATAGACCTGTCCGGCCACCACGGCGGCCACCGCTTCTTCTAATTCTCGCGCCCCGCCTTGCTTCACGATATACGCGGACGCCCCGGCTTCGAGCGCGCGATACACATAACTCTCGTCGGTATGAACCGAGAGGATCACGATGTGGAGGCGCGGAAACTGATATTTGAGGGTGCGTGTGACTTCGATCCCTCCTATGCCGGGGAGGTTGATATCCATGATCACGACCGTGGGCTTGAGCGTTTTGACTTTTTCCACCGCGTCCTCGCCGGTGCTGGCTTCGCCAATGACCGTGATGTCCTTATGCTGTTCGAGAATGTACCGACACCCCTGGCGAATGAGGGTATGATCATCCACAAGTAAGACTGTCGTTTGAGACATTAGTAGTCCTCCGGCTCTTTTCCTTCGGGTTGCATCGGCGCCGTCACATGGATCGTTGTCCCGTGACCCGGCGTGGAATGCAGGGCGAACGTCCCTCCCACTTCCTCGGCGCGCGCGCGCATGCTCCACACCCCGATCCCTCGGTTGTTCTCAGCGGTGCCGTGTGTTTGCCTCGTCGATGATGACAAGCGCGCGGTGACATCAAAGCCTTTCCCGTCATCCGTCACCGTCACGTGTACGTTCCCTTTGTCCAGTTCCACACGGACCGTTGCGCGCGCCGCCTGTCCATGGTGGAGCGCATTCGTAAGCGCTTCCTGGACGATGCGATAGAGCGCGGTCTCAACCGCGGACGAGAGCACCGGCGTGTCCTCCGGAAATTGCAGTGTGATCTCCACCGCCGTGTTGCGCATGAGGTTCATTATCAATCCCCGCAGGGCCTCCCGCAGGCCAAGATCGTCAAGTATGGCGGGACGCAAGCTCCACACGACCTCGCGTGTGTCATGAACGGCGCGCACGAGTGCTTCTTTAATTTCGCCGAGCACGGCTGTGACCATCGCCGGGTCTCTGGTCGTGGAGTGCAAGAAATCGACGTGCAACAAGATGCCGGATAACGTCTGCGCGACCCCGTCATGGAGTTCTCGCGCGATCCGTGTCCGTTCGGTTTCTTGCGCCCGGCGCAGTGCCGACGAAAGTCGGTGCAATTCATTACGCAACTCCCGCTCCGTTGCCAGTGTTTTTTCCAAGCGCTCGTTGGTTTCTTGCAAGGCGGCTTTGGCCAGACGCCGATCAGTAATGTCCCACGCGTTCATCACTACACCGCGCAGCACCGGAGCGTCGAGGAGATTGGTGAACACCCCCTCCACGACACGAACCTCTCCATCTCGACGGCGCACGCGAAATTCCAACCGTTGCCGGCTCCCAGGTGACTGACAGAGGGTCGCGAAGAACGGTGTTGTCACCTGGGTATCTGGGGGGAGCACGTAGGCGTCCCATGGGTTGCCAACAAGATCTCGGTCTTCATAGCCAAGGAGCGATCGTATGGAAGGACTCATATACTGGACAACGCCGGTCCTCTCAATCAGGGCGATGAGATCAGAGGTGTTCTCGGTGAGTGTGCGAAAGTACGCTTCGCTCCGCGTGAGCCTCTCTTCCGCGGCTCGCCGCGCATGTCGGTCCGCCACCTCTTGGAGCGCTCGCCGTACCGCCGGCCCGAGCCGCGACAGGCGCTGCTTGAGCACGTAATCCGTCGCCCCTTGCTGGAGACTCTCGATCGCGCGCTCCTCGCCGATCGCGCCCGAGACAAAGATAAAGGGCAGCTCTGGACGCCGCGCGTGCGCGAGGTGAAGCGCGGCCAGCCCATTGAAGTCGGGTAAGTTATAATCGCTGAGAATCAGTTGTAACTCCGGCTGCTCCAGCGCGTGCCGAAAGCGCGTTTGCGTCTCCACCCACTGCAAGTGACACGCGATCCCCTCGGCGGCTAACATCGCTTCCACTAATGCCACATCCTGTGGACTGTCCTCCAAATACAATACCCGCACGTGCGGAGTCATGTCTGATGAATCTTTCACCGCTATCTCTCCCGATGCGATTGCTGTTTCCACGCTTGAGCGCCGCGTCCCGCTCGCTTCGTGGAGCAATTCGAGACTCCGCCTTATGACAACCCCTCCTCAAGGAACGGGCGCACGTTGTTCGATCGCGCGCGACATCATAACACTCATTGTGCGTCAGCACTCTACTCAATAGACATTATCGGGGATAGTGTCTACTGGTGGGATGTTAACCTATTGGACGTTACAAGAGCGTCCGCGAGAGTTTCTGGCCGCGACTGGCCTGACACAGGAAGAGTTTACGCAGTTGTTGCCCGCCTTTGCGGCAGCTTATGCCGTG
>SHZE01000003.1 GCA_009692435.1 Deltaproteobacteria bacterium
TTGCGCCTCACGACCACTGGCATTTCGGATCGGGTCATGGAGATTGCATGCGGCTTGCACAATCTCCGCGTCAGTTGTCGTCACCCGCTCCCCACTTTCGATTTGTTCAGCTTGCTTAGCCCTGCTTAAACCCGATAATGTCTAGTGATCTGAACGGCCACGGCACGCACTGCATCGGGACCGCCCTCGGAGCACAGCAACCAGCAGGTGGGGTCCGGCGGTATGGGTGCGCGTTCCGGGGTGAAATCTACGTCGGTAAAGTACTGAGCAACCAGGGATCTGGGGGAGACTCTGGCATCCTGGCCGGAATTAACTGGGCAATCACGAACCAATGCCGAGTGATCTCGATGTCTCTTGGGGCACCGGTCCAGCCAGGCGAAACATTCTCAGCGATTTATGAAAACGTTGCCCAACGAGCCCTCCGGTCCAACCCTGGCACCCTCATCATCGCTGCGGCTGGGAACGAAAGCAGCCGACCAGGCATGATTGCTCCGGTAGGACGGCCAGCCAACTGCCCATCAATTCTCGCGGTAGCCGCCCTGGACTCGAATCTCAGGATCGCCCGATTCTCGAACGGCGGCATGAATCCGAACGGCGGTGGCGTAGACATCGCTGGCCCAGGGGTCGGTATCTTCTCGTCGGTGCCAGAACCGTTTCCCGCCACGGTTCAGCCGGGCGGTCCGGGGCGCCCGTGGCCGCCGCGGTATCACTCCATATCGGGAACAAGCATGGCCACCCCACATGTAGCTGGAATCGCGGCGATGTGGCTCGAAGCCCGCGGGACTGGAACGACAGCCCAATCTTTATGGCAACTGCTGACCGGGAATGCCATTCGGCTGACACTCCCAAGCCGAGATGCGGGAGCCGGGCTTGTCCAGGCTCCTCTGTAACCCCAATGAAATCCGGGCTGGCGCTAGCCTAGCGAGAACCAGCTCGGTATAGTGACGCCATCGGGGCATCATGGAGGTTACGTCATGGCGAAGATGAAATCGCTCAATATTACTGTCCTTGTAGACGACATGCACAAGGATCATCTGCTCGACGTCGCGAAAAACTTGAAGGATCAAGGGTTTGTCGTGAATGCGTTGCTAGAGGAAATCGGAGTGATCACCGGCAGTGTTCCATCCGCCGCGCTCGCGAAGCTGTCAACCGTTCCCGGAGTCTCAGCGGTGGAGCAAGAACGGACCGATTACCGAACCCAGCACTAATCCTCATTGAAACCGAATATGCCAAGGACGAGACCGCTTCGGGCCCCGTCCTCCTCGTCGTTAGGCCACCTCGAACAAGCCCGCCGCGCCCATGCCGCCACCCACACACATAGTGATGACCACGTAACGCGCGCCGCGGCGTTTGCCTTCGATCAACGCATGGCCGACCATGCGTGTCCCGCTCATGCCATACGGATGGCCAATGGAGATCGCACCACCGTTGACATTCATCCGTTCATTCGGAATGCCCAGCCGGTCGCGGCAATAGACCACCTGACACGCGAACGCTTCGTTGAACTCCCAGAGATCAATATCTTCCATACGCAAGCCGTTACGTTGCAGCAGTTTCGGAACCGCGAAGACTGGTCCAATCCCCATCTCGTCCGGCTCACACCCGGCCACCGCCATCCCGCGATAAATGCCGAGCGGTTGCAGGCCCCGTTGTTCAGCCTGCTTGCGTTCCATCAACACACAGGCCGCCACACCATCGGACAATTGGCTGGCATTGCCCGCGGTAATGAATCCGCCTGGTCCCATCACCGGAGGCAGTGAGGCCAGCCCGGATAAGGTCGTGCTAGGCCGGTTACATTCATCGCGATCAAGCGTGAGTTCTTGTCGGGTGATCTTGCCACTGTCTTTGTCGGTAAACACTTTGATGACCGTGGTCGGAATGACCTCGGCATCGAACCATCCGGCCCGCTGAGCTTCAGCGGTGCGCTGTTGACTCTGCAATGAATACTCGTCTTGAGCTTCGCGTGAGACCTTGTAGCGTTTGGAGACGGTTTCCGCCGTGTCGAGCATCGCCATGTAGAGCGCTGGGGCATGCTTGAGGGCAACCGCGTCTTCCTTACGAAACACGTTCTGATGGTCATTCTGCACAAGGCTAATCGACTCGATCCCACTCGCGACCACAGTCTGCATCCCGTCAACAATAATCTGCTTCGCCGCCATGGACACGCTCATCAGTCCTGACGAGCATTGACGGTCGATGGTCTGACCAGACACGCTCATGGGCAACCCGGCGGCAATGGCGCACTGCCGAGCGACATTATATCCCTGCGTCCCTTCTTGCAGCGCGGCGCCCATGACGAGATCATCAATTTCACCGGGCTCTACTTTCGCCCGTTTCAGCACTTCCTGGATCACCGGGGCAGCCATGGTGGGTGCGGTGGTGTCGTTAAAAGCGCCACGATACGCCTTCCCAATGGGTGTCCGGGCAGTGGAAACAATAACCGCTTCTCGCATACAGAACTCCTCTCTGTGGAATCTTGGAATTTCGCCTCGGTGAGTACCGTTCTCACAATGAGGTCGAATAGAACGAATGGCCAGTACGATTTGGACAGGGTTGAGATCGTCATACCAGCGACGGCTGGCATCCAGGCGCGGTGTCCCGTGTCGTGCGGGACTGTTGGATTCCCACCTTCGCGGGAATGACGACTCTGCCCTTCTTTCGGTAAAAACCGACCCCTGAAAGCCCTTCTCCCCTCCGGGAGAGGGCCTTGCAGGACTGGGGTATTACGCCGCAGTGGCGGCTGCGAGTTTTGCCTCGTCCGCTGCCGTGGGACCTGTGACCTTGTAGAGCTTCTGCGCGTTGCTCCACAGAATTTTGTGCTCGACTCCGGCCTCACAATCAGAGAGGCCACCTTTGATGCGTTCCGCCACATCCTTGCCATAGATTGACGTCGGATGCGGGAAATCGGTCTCGAAGAGGATGTTATCGACCCCGACCTTATCAATCAGGCGACGAGGAGCGGTCTGCTCGAACCAATAACAGGCGTACACATTCCGCGCGAAGTATTCGGACGGCAGCATGGTGAATTCCGGTCGCTCTTCCGTTACCCGATTATCCTTGAACTGGTAATCCAGCGCTTCGAGCACGAACGGCACCCAGCCGATTCCACTCTCGACCGAGACGAACTTAATTTTGGGATAGCGGGCCAACACACCCGACATGATGAGGTCGTTCAATTGCATACCGTTACGCAGGAAGACATTGACCGAGATCTCGGTGAAGGTCGCCATGCGCCCATATTCCTTCATCTTTTCGCGCTGCATGCCGTCTTCCATATTACCCGAGCCAATGTGAAAGCTAATCGGCAGATCCAGCTCGACGGCGACTTCCCACAGTGGATTCCAATGCGGGTTCCCCAATAAGGGCTGCCCGAGCGATTGGGGATCGCCGGTAAAAAGAATCCCCTTGTGACCCATAGCCGCGCAGCGCCGCACTTCACGCACGGTCTCCTGCACGTCCCAAAACGGCGTCGAGACGATGGGCAACAAGCGACGCGAGTCCGCCGAGGCCCACTCGGTTTGCCAATCGTTGTAGGCTTGCACGCAGGCCAGTTTCAGTGCCGGGTCCGGTAACTTCAAGAACTGCTGATTGCCGAAACCGCCGACGTTCGGGTACATCACCATGGCCCAGATGCCTAGCTCGTCCATGTACTTGAGACGCGCTTTGGCGTCATACGCCCCTGGGTGCATTTCCGCGTAGCTCTTGGGACGATTTTTCAGATCGCCCACGCCAGCGGTGGCCGTGAGTCCTGGATCGGCAATGCGCTTATCGCCCAAGTACCACCACAGGTTGCCACGGGCATCGGTATCGACACGGGGGACCGCATCGCGCATGTGGGCAGGGACCCGACTCGTCCACACATCGGGCATTTCGGTCACATGGGTATCAACGTCAATGATTTTGTAGCCACTCATAGCCTTCCTCCTTTGGCTGCTGTCCGAGTTGACTCGACCTCTATTCTCCGAAGGCATAGACGGGCTGGGCGGGGAAGTCAAGGTAAACGGAAGGACGGGGAACAGGGGACAGGGGTCGGGGGACAGGGGCCGGTTCAGAAACTGGAAATTAATTTTACCCGTCCCAAGTCTCCAGTCTCTAATCACAAGCCTCCTGCCCCCTGTTCCCCGTCCCCCGTCCCCTGTCTTCTTCCAGGCCCCTGCCTTGCACGACGAATCATGGTACTTGTCAGCCAACAATTGGCCATTCAGTAAGGAGGTTTTATGGATATTGGCAAAGTCGGCATTTGGTTTTTCCTCGACGCCATGACGGCACCGGACAGCGCGAAGTTCGCGCAAGCAGTGGAAAAGGCGGGCTACAAAGCTCTGTGGATTCCAGAGGCGGTCGGACGCGAACCGTTCGCGCATGCGACCTATCTTTTGGATCACACTGAGCGACTCTTCATCGCCACGGGGATCGCGAATATCTGGGCTCGCGATGCGATTACAATGGCCGCAGCATCAAAAACCGTGGCGGAACTCTCAGGGGGACGGTTCGTCCTGGGAATTGGTGTGAGTCACAAGCCATTAGTGTTGAACTTGCGCGGCCATAGCTATGAAAAGCCGTACAGCTATATGAAAGACTATCTCCCCAAGATGAAGAGTGCCCTCTATCGCGCTCCAGAGCCCAAAGAAGAAGTCCCGATTGTCCTGGCCGCGCTGCATCCCAAAATGCTCGCCCTCTGCGCGGAACAAACCCAAGGGACACATACCTATTTCGTCCCGCCAGAGCATACCGCCAAGGTCCGTGCCCAAATCGGTCCCAAACCTTGGATCTGCGCCGCGCAGGCGGTGATTCTGGAAAAGGACGCGACCAAGGCACGCACGATGGCGCGGCAATATATGAAGACGTATGTCCCACGGCTGCCAAACTATACGAACAACCTGAAAGCGCTGGGTTATGGCGACGCGGAATTCGCCAATGGCTGTAGCGACCGCTTGGTCGATGACATCGTCGCGTGGGGCAGTGAAGAAAAGATTCAAGACCGCATCGACGCGCACTTGAAAGCGGGCGCCACGCACGTCTGTATTTTACCGATCCGCGCGGACAATGAGACACTGCCGGACATGCGGGTCGTGGAGACCTTCGCGCCCAAATAAGCGCGTCTGACACGAGGATACCGGCGGATGGCTCGCTCCGCAGGGGCTTCATGGCTTATGGCTCATGGCCTATGGCCTATGGCCAGAAACACGGGACATGAAATCAGCGCGGTGAACAAGCCATCCGCCATGAGTCTAAGAACTGATGCGCCAAGCGCATCTTATGGTTTCCCCATTTTTGCCTTTTGCCTTTTGATTTTTGCTTGAGGAACATCCCCTATGACATCTCCACTCCCCAGCGACCTGCCTCCTTCCGAACAGAGTAGTCGCGTCGAAACTGTCGATAACATCGACTTACTCCTCGAAGTGCTGCCCCCTGTCGTCCGTGAGGCCCTTGGGCACGGTCCGCAACTCCAGTCCCTCTTGGAGATCGTCATCGACTTGGGCCGTCCGCCGGAAGCTCGCTATACAAACCGCACCGTCTATCTGCGCGAGGGCCCGATCAACCGCGAGGACTTGCAGTTCATCGTCTCTCGGGTCGGCACCTTCACGCATGATAACCGCGCGGGCATTCCTAGCACGTTGCACCGCATTTCGGCGCTCCGTAATCGCACCGGAGACATCATTGGCCTCACGTGCCGTGTGGGGCGCGCGGTGTTTGGCACCGTCAATATCGTCAAGGACATCATCATCACGCAAGACGAGAAGAGCGTGCTGCTGCTGGGTCCGCCTGGCGTGGGGAAGACCACGCTGTTACGTGAAGCCGCTCGTGTTCTTGCTGATGAAGCGGAAAAACGAGTGATCGTCGTGGATACGTCCAACGAAATCGCCGGGGATGGAGATATTCCCCACCCCGCCATCGGTCGCGCGCGCCGCATGCAAGTGCCGTCCCCTGAATTACAACACAAAGTCATGATCGAAGCGGTCGAGAATCACATGCCCGAAGTGATCGTCGTCGATGAGATTGGCACGGAAGCGGAAGCGACCGCGGCCCGCACGATTGCTGAACGTGGAGTGCGCCTGATCGCCACGGCGCACGGTAGTGCGTTGGAAAATCTGATTCAGAATCCCACATTGGCTGACTTGATCGGCGGTATTCAGTCAGTCACCCTTGGTGATGACGAAGCGCGACGACGCGGTACGCAGAAGACCGTGCTTGAACGCAAAGCCCCGCCCACATTCGACGTGCTCATTGAGATTCATGATCGCACCCATTTCGCGGTGCATCACGATGTCGCCGAAGCGGTGGACGCCTTTCTGCGTGGGCGGCCACCACGGATGGAAATGCGCGCGCATCAACACGATGGACATATCGAGATCACGCAGGTCACTCCACCGCCAACCCTATCGTCGGTACCCACCCCGGAGTCACAATCGGACCGGCGCAAAGTGCTGCGCATCTTTCCTTACGGCATTAACCGCCATCGCCTCGAAGAGGTGGTGCGTGATCTGGATGCACCCGCACGCCTGGTGTCACATCCGTCTCAAGCCGATATCGTCGTGACCGTCAAAGGCCAACTCAAACGTCAGCCACGAGAATTGCGTGTCCTCATCGAACAAGGACTCTCTCTCTACACGCTCCGCAGTGACACGATGATGCAGATGGGGAAGTTTCTCCGCGAACGGCTCGCGGAATCGTTTCCTGAAGACCAATCGGCCGTCGCGGACACCGAGGCCGCCGTCGAACAGGTGATCGAACACAACGAGCCCGTGGAACTCGCCCCCCGGAAGCCACGCCTGCGTCGCTTGCAACATGAGGTCGTGAAGCGTCACGGGTTGCTCTCCAAAAGTGAGGGAGAGGAACCGTTTCGTCGGCTGGTGGTGTATCCAGCGCCGTAGTCGCTACGGCTGCTCGTCTTCACCAGCGGCCACGGCCATCGACATCATCGGAGGGGAGAGGGTCGGCACGTAGGCGACCTTGAATTGATACTGCTCCACCAATTGCGACTCGAGATAAAGACTGCTGCGCGCTTCGGACAGTGCGCGCTTCAGAACTTGATCCACCCACAGCACAATCTGTTCATGCTCACGCACGAAGTTGTCCACAACGGCTTCCAGATACGCGCGCGCTTTCGTGCCGACCAGGTTGCCCTTGTCGTCCACCGGAAGCCAGAGCACAACAGTCGTGAGGTTCTCCTTGTCACCGCCAGCTTGCACGAGACCGGCATTATCCGGGAGGCGCGCCTCTTGGGTTCCTTGCGTACTTCCTGAACGCGGAGCGAAGGTGACTGGACTTCCGACTTTTTCTAGCCCTTTGCGAAGAGTTTCTTGGGATACGTCGAGACGACGGGTCGCGGAGAAGTCCGCGGCGTGGACGGTTGGACAAAAAAGCGGAAGTGCGAGAGACAGAGCAAAAAGGGACGTGATGTCGAGTCTCTTTTTCAATTCTCTGTCTCCCCGCTGTTGGCCTTACGCGCCAATCACCATCGCGACCGTCGTCGTCCCAGAGCCGCCGATGTTCAGCGTAGCGATCTTCTTCGCGCCTTCGATCTGGTACTCCCCAGCGGTGCCCATCACTTGATGGCACGCGTCAAGTGCCTGGCGCGTCCCGGTGGCGCCCACCGGATGGCCACCACCAATCAGCCCACCACTGGCATTGATCGGCAGTTTGCTCCCAAATTCAATGACGCCCTCTTCAATCGCTTTCCAGCCTTCACCAGGCTTGGTCAGCCCAAAATGGTCAATCGCCATGTATTCCGAGGTGGTGAAGCAATCATGGGTTTCAATCCCTTGCACGCCCCATACGTCCGCGACCCCGGCACGACGGAACGCATCCACGATCGCCTGGCGCGTATGCGGCAACACATAGGGGCTGTTCTTGCTCTCAGCCACCTTGGAGTCAAACCGCATCGGTGCCGTACGATGGCCCCAACCAAGAATGCGTGGCAATTGTTCGAGTTTCAAACCACGCCGCGCGGCGTATGTCCGAGCAAAAGATTCCGAGGCAAGAAAGAGAGACGCGGCACCATCGGTGACTTGTGAGCAGTCACGCACTTTCAAGCGCCCGGCGACCGGGTTCGCGTATTTGCCGGACGTGAGGTTCTGGGTCTCGTTGGTGAACCATCCACGGGTTTGGGCTTTCGGGTTCCGGCGAGCATTGGAAAAGTTGATTTCGGCGATGCGCGCGAGGTGCTCGTCCTTGAGGCCAAATCGTTTCTCATACTCGTCACCGAGCCGGCCAAAGAGTTTCGGGAAAGGAAACTCCACGCCTTTGGCTTCTTGGTCATACCAGGCAGCCGTGCCAAGGAAGTCCCCGCCAGTCGCGGGGTCCACGGTCTTCATCTGTTCGACACCCAGAATCAATGCCAGATTGTAACGACCCGCTTCAATTTCCGCCCCGGCCATCATCATCGACACACTGCCAGAGGCACACGCGGCCTCGTGGCGCGAGGTGGGAATTCCCGACATGGCGGGATCAATCTCCGCCAAGAAGCCACCTAAGTGCCCCTGCTTGCAATAAAGTTCAGCGGCGAAATTACCAACGTGCGCGACTTCGACTTCTTTCGGATCAATTCCTGTCGCCGCAAAGCCTTGCTCGACCGACTCTTTCATCATGGCGACCACATCGCCGCCTTCCTTCATCCAATTACGCGCGAAATCAGTTTGATACCCACCTAGAATGTAGACCGGTGCAGCCATCTCTTCCTCCTTGAAACGGAATCCCTTTGTCCTAGCGGTTCGCTGCCGGGAGGTCAACAAACGGTGCTCCCGCTTACGAATTTCTCAATAGCACCTTGAGCACGCCGGACTCAGCCGCCCGATTCACCGCGGCGATACCGTCGCTCAGCGAATACGTTGCCGTAATTAGCGGAGTGACCGCGACTTGCGTGTGGGCCAGCGCGTGCAACGCAGGCGGGAACCGACCACAACGCGAACCGATCATCGTCACTTCGTTAATCACCAACGGTGCCAGCGACAACGCATGTTCTTGAGCAACCGTACTTTTCAGCACGAGCGTGCCGCGTGGTCGCACGGTTGCCATCGCCAGAGTGAGCCCACTGGTCGAGCCGGTCGCTTCAACCACGACCTCAACCAGGCGCGGGGTCCACTCGGATAGCAGCATCGTCACTATTCCACTGCGACGCGCAAGCGCAAGTTTTTTCGCATGTCTCCCAACCAGTGTGACCCGTGCGCCAACACTGTGCAGGACTTGCGCGCACAACAGTCCTAGCTTTCCGTCGCCAAACACCACAACCTCGGTATCTGGCTTGAGGTCGAGTTGTTCGAGAATCTCGAACGCGGCGGCAAGCGGTTCAGTGAAAACCGCTTCCTCGTCGCTCACGTTCGCGGGTACGAGATGTAAGTTCTCAACCGGAACGGCGAGATACTCAGCGAAACTTCCGTCCGCGTTGAGAATGCCCATCACCTGACGAGTAGGACAATGACGCTGAAGGTTTTGCGCGCACAACGCACACCTGCCACACGCGAAGTTGATCTCCCCAACAACCCGTTGCCCTTGCAGGGTGCCCGGTCCATCGACAACCGTGCCCACGAATTCATGTCCGGGAATACCGGAAAACCCCATGTAGCCGCGCAGAATCTGCAAATCGGTCGAGCAGATCCCCGCAAGCGAGACTTTCACCACAGCGTTCCCCGCGGTTAGTTTCGGTTCAGGATGCGTCGGTCGCACCCGCAGGGAATGTCCATCCCAATGTAATGCCCGCACGGTACGTCGTTCTTTTACGTCGTCTTCTTCCCAGTAAAGAACGGCGCGAACAGATCAATCGGCACGGGAAAGATCGTGGTCGAATTATTCTCTGTCGCGATCTCCGCGAGTGTCTGCAAATAGCGCAATTGCAACGCGACGGGATGCTGTTCAATGATCACCGAGGCATCGGCAAGCCGCTGCGCGGCCTGAAATTCGCCTTCGGCATTGATTATTTTTGCTCGTCGTTCACGTTCGGCCTCGGCTTGTTTGGCGATGGCGCGTTGCATCTCTTGAGGCAAATCAATGTGTTTGATTTCCACCAACGACACCTTGATCCCCCACGCGTCGGTTTGGGTGTCGAGTATTTCCTGCAAGCGTGAGTTGATTTTGTCACGTTCCGCCAACAAATCGTCGAGTTCCGCTTGTCCACAAATGCTCCGTAACGTCGTCTGCGCGAGCTGCGAGGTGGCGAACAGATAATTCTCGATCTGCACAATCGCTCGGTTCGGATCAACCACCCGAAAATAGAGCACGGCGTTGACTTTGACGGAGACGTTATCCCGCGTAATCACATCTTGTGGGGGAACATCCATCGTGATCGTCCGCATGTCGATTTTCATCATCTTCTCGACAAAAGGAATGACATACGTCACTCCCGGTCCACGAAACTCCTGGAGTCGGCCCAGGCGAAAGACAACCCCGCGTTCGTATTCCGGAACGACCTTGAGAAAACTGGCAATGAAAATCAGGACGAATACCCCAATGACAATCGGACTCAACTCGATCATGACTCCCCCTTTCCTTTACCGCTCAACTGCTTTGCGCACCTGCATCATTAAGCCGTGCAACGCCACGACTTCGATCTTCTGACCGACATTGATTTCCTCGTCACTCTCGGCGTTCCAATACTCGCCGTTGATCCACACCTTGCCACGCGGCGCGATACGAACCCGGACCTCGCCGATGGCCCCAACCAGCCCGCCCGTTCCAGACACTGGTTTTTGTCGCCATGCCCGTGCGGCCAACATGGTCAACCCAAACATGATGAGTCCGGCGCACAGCGCCACCGTCACGATCACACTGCGAGCAACCATCACTTCTTGCGCGGGCGTATCAAACAGAAACAACGAACCTAAGACGAAAGCAACAATACCACCGACACCGAGCAGCCCAAACGTTGGCAAAAATAACTCAGCGACCAATAGACCAATCCCTAGTAACAGTAACGACACACCCGCGTAACTGATAGGGAGCACCTGAAATGCGGTCAGCGCGAGCAGCAAACAAATACCGCCCCCAATACCGGCAAAGCCAAGGCCTGGATGGGAAAATTCCAGATATAATCCCAAGAGCCCAGCCATCATCAACAAATACGCAACCGTTGGATCCGCCACGATATTGAGCATTTTGTGCTTCAACCGCATTTCCAATTGCACGACCCGCACAGGAGCGTCCGCTGACTGAGCCAGCTTGGTTTTCACCACCACGGAAGCATTCCCCACCTCAACTTTACGGCCATCGGCTTTCCGCAAAAGGTCCTGAATGTCCACGGCGGTAAAATCGACGACTTTCTTTTGGAGCGCCTCGGTCTCCGTGATCACCACACTGTCACGGACCGCTTTTTCGGCCCATTCCACATTGCGCCCTCGGCGTTGGGCAATGGACTCACTAAACGTGGCGGTGAAATTTTCGACCTTCTTCCGCATGTCGCCTTCGACATCCTGTCCACCACTCGCGACCGGATGAGCCGCGCCAATCGTGGTGCCAGGAGCCATCGCCGCCACATGACCAGCCATGGTGATAAACACACCCGCCGAGCCCGCACCGCCCCCACTGGGTGCCACGTAGACAATCACTGGCAGCCGCGCGGCGAAAATGTCTTGCACGATATCTTTGGTCGAAGTCAGTAACCCGCCCGGAGTATCGAGTTGGATCACCAGCGCCTGCGCGCCTTCGTCGGCGGACCGCGCGAGGCTTTCGTGAATAAAGTCCGCCGTCGCCGGGTTAATCATCGAATCGATGACGATCAGGTTGACGTACGCGGTGGCGGGAACAGGAGGCACGGTTTGGGCCAAAAGCGGGAGCGCCCAACCTAGGAGAAGAAGGAGGACAATCACCCACACCCGAAAGAAGGCGTTAGAGCCTTCCCATCTCTCGCAGCACTGCTTGAATATCAAGCCACACCAACCGTTTGTCATTGGGGTTCCGTAGGAGATATGCCGGATGGAACGTCGGCATCAGTTTCACGCCGTGGTAACTATACCACACTCCACGGAGTCGCGAAATCGGTGTTTTGACCTGGAGTAAGGTTTGGGCCGCATACGTCCCCAAGGCAACAAGGACGCGCGGTTTGATAATATCAATTTGTTTGAGCAAAAAAGGCTGACAGGCGGCAACCTCGTCGGGTTCGGGGTTGCGATTCTCCGGCGGGCGGCACTTCACCACATTCGCGATGTAGATTTCCTCGCGCGTCATCTTCATGCCCTTGGTGATGATGTCGGTCAACAACTGTCCCGCACGACCAACGAACGGTTCGCCTTTCAGATCTTCATCGTGTCCAGGCCCCTCGCCCACGAACATCACTTCCGCTTGCGGACTCCCTACCCCAAAGACAATGTTGGTGCGCCCTTGACACAATTTGCACCGACGACAATCGCCAATCCCAGCTCGCAAGGCTTCGAGTGTATTCACACTCTGTAACTGGGAAGCCACAAACATATCTTGGGTTTGGGTGGGCATGGCCACAGCCTCCGCTTTCTTCATCATGGGCTCAGGGGCGAGAGCAACTGGAGCCGCTTGCTCTGGGAGAGGACGGACGAGTACCAGTTGCTCGGCAACAGCGTGGCCTGGAAGGCTGCCGACGCCACTATCTTTGAGCGTCTCAAGATACGACCGCAGTGATTCGGCAATCTGGCGGAGGGTGTCTCGTGTGGCTTCGGCGGCCATCGTGGCCTCCTATCCTTAGCCAGTGCGCTCAATGAGTTGTTGGACGAAGCAGACTAGGCTGTCGTAGTACGGCGAGGGTTCGAGGTGTTCCAACGCCGCCAGGGCTTGTTGCCCGTAGGAACGAGCGAGCCGCTGCGCTTCAGGCATAACCCCGGATTGGCGAATTCTTTTCAGTACGAATTGAATTTCTTCCGCCGTGGGATCGGTCTTCTCAAAGACACGACGAATCTCGGAGTCGCGCGGAATCGCCATGACCAAGGGGAGGGAAGGATTCCCGTCTTGCAAGTCAATCCCAATCATCTTTCCAGTCAGGTCTCCGTCTCCCTCGACATCAAGCAGATCATCAACAATCTGAAACGCCATCCCTGAGCAATAGCCGCAGGTCGCCAGACTCTCGACCACGAGGTCAGACGCTCCCGCCATGTAGGCCCCAAGTCGTGCGCACTGGGAAAAGAGCGATGCCGTCTTACGAGAAATAATTTCCAGATAATCTTCGGTCGTCACCGCCGGATTGTGACGGAACCGCCCTTGCATGATTTCGCCTTCCGTCAGGCGGATACAGGCTTCGGTCGTCCACGAGATCACTTTCTCCTCAAAACGACCACACATGGCGAAGGCACGACCGAACAGAAAGTCGCCCGCTACTAACGTCTGGGCTAAACCGTAACGACGATAAGCCGAGGGTTTTCCCCTGCGAGTTTCGCCTCCGTCAATGATATCGTCATGGAGCAAGGACGCCGAGTGGATGAGTTCAAGGGCCGTCGCAATGTCAATAATATCGCTAGGATCCCCGCCCCCACAAGCGCGGAAGACCAGGAGCGCCACAGCGGGACGAGCGCGTTTCCCACCAGCGCTGACGAGGTAGTCCGAAATCTCACGGAGGAGAGGCTCACGTGATTGAATCTGGTAGGTGAGGGTTTTCTCGACTCGTTCGAGCTCGTCCGCGACCAAGAGATGGGGAGTCGAAACGTCTGGGGGGAAAAAATTCGCTGAAAGTGACACTCGAGCGCTCAAACTGTTGTACTCTTTATTCGCTAGTCCTAGCTTCTGTGGCGTTCATAATGCCAAAGGTGGGGAAAAGGTCAAGCCGAGCCCTCCATCGGGGACCTCTTACGGCTCATCAGGAATACGTGTAATAGGGTAGACCAATATCGCGTTCACTAACGGAAGAGACACCCATGCTAGCAGGAAAAACAATTGTGGTCGGAGTCACAGGTGGGATTGCCGCTTACAAAGCGGCTGAGCTTGTTCGCCTCTTGGTCAAAGACGGAGCCTTCGTCCGTGTCATCATGACGAAGAATGCTCAGGAGTTTATTACTCCCCTCACCCTGCAAACGCTGTCTGGCAACCCGGTCGCCACCGAAACGTTTAACCTCACGCAGGAGTCCGAGATCGGCCATATCCGCTTAGCCGATACTGCCGATCTCATTCTGATCGCCCCGGCTTCAGCCGATGTCATCGGTAAACTCGCGCACGGTATCGCTGATGACTTATTGACCACGGTGTTGTTGGCAACAATGGCTCCGGTCCTCGTTGCTCCCGCCATGAACGTTCACATGTACGCGCATCCCGCCGTCCAAGAGAATATCCGCATCCTTGGGCAGCGCGGCTACCGGTTCGTTGAACCCGCTGAAGGATTCCTCGCCTGTGGCTATGAAGGCAAAGGGCGACTCGCCGATCCTGAAGATATTGTCGAAGAAGCGCGCGCGACCCTCACGAAGAAAGACCTCACCACGGAACGGATTATTGTCACGGCTGGCCCCAATGCCGAGCCCATTGATCCCGTGCGGTTTATCACCAACCGTTCAACGGGCAAGATGGGATTCGCTATGGCACGAGTGGCATGGCGAAGGGGAGCTAACGTAACCTTAGTGAGCGGGCCAACCTCACGGACTCCACCACGCGGAGTCCGGTTCCGCTCGGTCCGCACAGCACTGGAAATGCAGCAGGCTGTGCTTTCCTCTTACGACGACGCGACCATGGTCATCTCCGCCGCCGCGATCGCGGATTATCGTCCAGCGCACGTCGCACCACAAAAGATCAAAAAACAGGATGGTGCTTTCGTTATCGAAATGACGCGCAATCCGGACATTCTGGCCGGGCTCGGTCAACAGAAAGGCAATCGACTGTTGGTCGGCTTCGCCACGGAAACGGAAAACGTCCTACAAAATGCGATGGGCAAACTGCAAAGGAAGAATCTCGACATGATCGTGGCGAACGATGTCACTCAGGAAGGGGCGGGCTTCGCTCACGACACCAACATCGTCACCCTCATCGATCGTGGTAAACGAATGGAAACCTTACCGCTGATGAGCAAGGACGAAGTCGCGCATACCGTCTATGATCGCCTGCTCGCGCTGAGGAAAGGAATCGGAGAATCGGAGAATCGGGGAATCGGCGACGATCATTAGGCTTCCTGGCGAAGGAACTGCTTCACGTCCGACGGTAAGCGCTTGATCTTCCCCTGATGATCGACACACGCATGCAGCGTATGTCCTTCGGCGATTAGTGTCGCATCAGTTGTTCGCGTAATCCGATAAGCAAAGCGCGTACTCGCTCCGCCGACTTCCTCAATGGTGGTCGTGATGAGCAACTCGTCATCAAATCGCGCGGGCACCCAATACCGACAAAACGCCTCACGCACGGGAAAGTGGAATCCCTCGGCTTCAAACTCTTGGTAGGGTTTTCCGAGTGCACGCAAGAGTTCCACTCGGCCAACCTCGAACCAGGGGAGAAAGGCCGAGTGGTGCGCCATGCCCGCCTGGTCGGTCTCGGCATAGCGGACCCGCACGACAGAGGCGTGGGATTTAGGAGTGAGGATTTGGGAGTGAGAAGGACGGTTCTCAATTGTATTAGTCATTCACTCGTCCATGCCCGACGCTTTTCCCTCTTTCTACCATCCCCCAATCCCTAAATACCGATCCCCTACTTCGCTTTCCAATTGGGTTTCCGTTTCTCGGCGAATGCCTTCGGTCCTTCTTTCACATCTTCCGAGCGCATCATCTCAGCAGTCGCCGGATAGGAACCAGCTAGGGCTTGATCGAGCGGAAGACCGAGTCCCATCATGGCGGCTTGTTTGGTGGCCCGGATCGACAGCGGAGCGCATTCGAGAATTTCATTGGCCCACCGTTCCGCTGTCGCCAGCAAATCCTTCAGCGGCACGACTTCATTGACAATCCCCAATCGTAGAGCTTCTTGCGCGGTCATGTGTCGCCCAGTGAGCATATAACCCATCGCAATTTTCAAGGGGATTTGTCGAGGCAACCGATGCACGCCACCGGCCATAGCTGCCAACCCTACACGCGGCTCCGGCAATCCCAAGCGGGCATGGTCAGCGGCAATAATGATGTCGCAAGCCAAGGCCATTTCAAATCCACCACCTAAAGCAAAACCATTGACCGCCGCGATCATTGGTTTCCACACCTCCGTGCGATCGGTAATCCCACCAAACCCACCCTTCGGGCGTGGGCCCATCGGCATTCCTTTTGAGGCGGTGTATTTGAGGTCATTTCCGGCGGAGAACGCACGTTCGCCAGCGCCAGTGAGAATAATCACCCACACGTTGTCATCAGCAATGGCATCATCCCATATCGCCGACAGTTCCGCTGTCGCCGGGGGGTGGACCGCGTTCATGTTTTCCGGTCGGTTCATCGTAATGGTCGCGATACGTCCTTTCTTCTCATACCTGGCGAACTCGTAGGCCATAATGGTTCCTCCTTCTGTGTCTTCAAGGCCGCGCCGTGGTTTTTCGTCCGGCCTAGCGCGGTTGGATAGTACCGTTCAAGCATGGTAAAAGCAACAAAAATGGCGCTCGACTCCCAACCACTTCTCGGTCAGATCGCGATTATCACCGGTGCCAGCCGCGGCATTGGTCGCGCCATCGCCTTACGTCTCGCTCAGGATGGGGCAACAACAGTGCTCGCCGCTCGTACTGAGCAAGCATTGCACGAAGTCGCCCAGAGGATTCATACCAGCGGAGGAACCTCACTCGTCGTTCCTATGGATGTCACTGAGGATCAGCAACTCACGGCGCTCATTGATCGGACACTCGCGCGGTACAATCGCATCGATATGCTCGTGAATAACGCGGGTGGGGGACCCCCACGCACACCGATCACGAAGGCGCGACTCACGGATTGGGAATGGACGTTACGCGTCAATCTGTGGGCGACGATGGTGCTCAGCAAACTCGTGCTTCCAGGGATGATTGAACGTCGGCAGGGTGCGATCATCAACATCTGCTCGCTTGCTGGCATCACTGGCAAGGCTGGCGAAGCCGCATACGCCGCTGCGAAATTCGGGGTTCGGGGATTTACGCAGTCGTTATTCGACGAAGTGCATGAGTATGGTATCAAGGTGTCGGGCATTTTTCCTGGCTATGTCGATACTGCAATGATTCCGCCCAATCGCCGCGTTGAGCGCACCAAGATGCTCCGGCCAGAAGATGTGGCGGAGGCTGTCTACAACGTTGTCACCGCGTCGGCGCGCGCATGTCCAGTCGAAATCACCCTCCAGCCACAACATGACCCGGTGAGGACGTGAAAAGTCAAAAGTCAAAAGTCAAAAGTCAAAAGTCAAAAGAGAGGCGACGAAAAGCGTAAGGGACGGCGAATAACCCAAGATTTTTTATGCTTTACGTTTTATCCCCTCCATGAATCTCACAGGCAAAGTCATTCTCATCACTGGTGGTGCCAAACGTGTCGGCAAAGCTATTGTCCATGCTTTCGCGGCCCGCGACTGCAAGTTGATCGTCCACTATCATACCTCGCATCACGAAGCGGAGCAGACCGTTCAGGAACTCCTTGCCGCTGGCCATGAAGCGGTGGCGGTTCAAGCGGATATCTCCCAAGAAGCAGATGTTGAGCGCATGGTCGAGACTGCCGTCGCACGGTTTGGGCGCATTGACGTGCTCGTCAACAACGCCGCCGTCTTTTTCCGTACTCCCATCGATACGCTTTCCATTGAGGAATGGGAGCAGGTGCTCGACGTGAATCTCACCGGGACGTTTCTGTGCACGCAGAAAATCGGCCTCCGCATGCGTGAATGGGGCTGGGGGCATATCATCAATATCGCCGATGTCGCGGGTCAACGCCCGTGGGCGGATTATATCCCGTACTCCGTGTCAAAGGCATGTGTGATCACCCTGACGCAAGGGCTCGCCCTCGAACTCGCGCCAGAAGTGATGGTCAACGCTATTCTTCCTGGTCCCGTCCTCTTTCAAGACGAAACACCGGAGCCTGTCCGCCAACGAGAGATTGAGAAAACCCTGGCTAAACGCGCCGGAACGCCGGAAGAAGTTGCCAACCTGGTTGTCTTTGTCGCAGAATCCGACTACAGCACTGGGGGACTATTCCACGTAGACGGCGGAAGAGCGCTCGCTTAAAGTGCGAAATAGACTTCCTTGCATGCCACACCCGCGTTTCGCACTTCCCACCCCGCCACCGACGTGGTCAGATATTTTCGGCAACACCAACCCGGTTGAAGTCGAGATTGGCCCGGGAAAAGGTGGATTCCTCCTTGCCCTGGCGCGCAACACTCCAGGACGGAATTTCTTTGGGGTCGAAATATTGGGCCGTCGAGCCGCACGGTTAGCGTCGCTCATCGAACGCGACGGTCCAGGCAATGTTATCGCCATTCACGCCGACATCACCTGCTTGCTGCCGTTGATGGTTTGGCCAGCCTCGGTCACCGCATACCATCTCTATTTTCCCGACCCGTGGTGGAAGCGCCGCCACCACAATCGTCGCTTGTTTCGTGACGACTTCACAACAGCGTTAGTGCGGACGCTCACTCCCGGTGGAACAATTTTTCTGGCTTCGGATGTAGAGCAATACTTTACGGAGATTGTCCGGCAGTTCACGGGCGTGGCGGAGTTGACGCCGTTCGCATGGGAACGAGATCAGGTCAATCGACGCGGGAAGCCGATTCTGACCGATTTTGAACGCAAGTATCGGTACGAGGGCCGCCCGCTGTTTTATACGGGATTTCGGAAGGGGGAAGAAAGAAAAATCACTTAATCCCCCTGACCCTCTCCCAGCCAGGAGAGGGAACCGGAAAGCAGCCTCGCTGCCCTCTCAGTCAGAACAAGAACTAGGCCACGACTTTTTTGATGAATTCCACGATCCTACGCGCGCTGATCCCGTGCGCGTCCAGTAACTCTTCCGGTTTGCCAGATCGTGGCACTTCGGTCACGGCAACCTTATGGACCCGAACGCCGTGGAGTGCTACGGCATTCAACACTGCATCTCCAAGCCCCCCCTCAGCATAGTGGTCCTCGACAACCACAAGCGTGTTGCGGGTCTGCCCTGCCGCCTGCAAGAGGCCTTGGCTGTCAATCGGTTTCACGGAATAGGCGTCAATCACACGGATATTGATGCCAACGGCTTTAAGCGTGTCACACGCAGCCAGGGCTTCATGCAGCGTCACCCCCGCTGCCACTACAGTGAGGGAGTCATTCGCACTGGAGCGCACGATTTTACTGCCGCCAACAGGAAATTTTTCCGTATTAGCATAGAGCACTGGGGTCGCTGGCCGTGAGGTGCGGATATAGGTTGCCCCTTTCAACCCTGCCGCTGCCGCCACCAAGCGTTCCGCCGCTACCGCATCGGATGGATAGAGTACCGTTGAGTTGGGAATCGCCCGCATCATCGCGAGGTCTTCAAGGCCCATTTGCGATGGACCATCCTCACCAATCGAGACGCCGCAATGCGATCCCACATAAGTAATAGAAACTCCCGAAACCGCGGCCATACGAATGTTATCAAACGCACGCGTCAAGAAGGCGGCAAACGTCGAGACGAAAGGAATTTTGCCGCAAGCGGCGAATCCAACCGCCGCACTCACCATATTCTGCTCGGCAATGAAGCTCTCGAAGTAGCGCGCTGGATGCGCCTCCTTGAATTTATCGGCAAAGGTCGAATTCTTGGTATCGCCATCAAGCGCCACCACGAGGGGATTCACGGCTCCCAGCTTCGCCAACGCCGTGCCGTAAGCCGCACGGGTCGCCACCTTCTCTCCGAGTTGATAATTCGGCGAAGGATACGGTGCCGGAGACCCAACCGCACGTCCCATATCTGCCGGAGGAGTGGTCACGTGGGCAGTGGCACTACTTCCGTTCAGCGGAAGTTCCCGCAATGCCTTTTCGAGTTCCTCCCCCTTTTTCAGCGGCTTGCCATGCCACCCCTCTTTATCTTCTAAAAAAGAAACGCCCTTCCCTTTGATCGTGTTCGCGACGATCATCGTCGGACGACCCTTTTCTGTTTGTGCCTTATCAAGCGCGGCGGTGATCTCTTGAAGATTGTGTCCATCGACGGATACGGCATGCCAGCCAAACGCGGCGAAGCGCGCGCGATACACTTCGACGTCGTGGTTGTACATCGTGCGTTGACTCTGCCCAAGCCCGTTGACATCAATAATGCCAACCAGATTGTCGAGTTGATAATGAGAAGCCAGCGCCGCTGCCTCCCAGACACTGCCCTCGGCGATTTCGCCATCGCCGAGCAGCACGTAGACGCGGGCGCTTAGCTTGTCGAGATACTTGCCATTGAGGGCCATCCCCACACCAACCGACAGCCCTTGCCCAAGTGACCCCGTCGCCGCTCCTACCCAAGGAATACGCGGGGTAGGATGTCCTTCGAGGTCACTGGTGATTTTTCGTAGGGTATCCAGTTGTGAGATCGGCAGCGCCCCGGCCTCGGCGAGTGCCGCATACAACACCGGAGCCGCATGTCCTTTCGAGAGCACGAAGCGGTCATTGTTGGGATGCGCTGGATTCCGAGGGTCAAAGCGCATCGCATGAAAGAAGAGCGCCGACATCAGTTCCGCGGCTGACAGACACGAAGTCGGATGGCCAGAGCCCGCTTCCGCGGTTGATCGCAAAGAGTGAATGCGCAGTTTTCGCGCGGCGGTTTGGAGGGCGGCAATATCTTGAGCTGAGGTCACGGTTTGGTACTCCTACTTTTGCTTGGACACAAATAGCAAGGGCACGGCGGACCGTGCCCTTGCACTACTCAAATCGACACGTCTCGGCACGCACTGTCAGGCAATACCCCCGGCAAGCGGGGGAAAGATGTTCAACTGCAGGCCGTCGGTGAGCGTCGCCCCTTTTTCTATATAGCTATCCCCGGCAACGAGCATGCCGGCTTGTTCTGGCGGAATGTGCAATGCCGTGATCGCATCCTGTACGGTTGCCCCACGTGGCAATGAGAGCGGGAACCCATCTTGGCTGCCCGCTGGCACATAGCGTTTCAAGGTGGCGAACAGTTTCACTGAGATCGTAACAGTATCTGACATAGCCTAACTTTCGGAAAAGCCTCGAACGGAGGAAAGAGGAATCGGTTCCTTCATTCCCCCCCTCCGCTTTTCCATTTTTGACTTTTGCCTTTTGATTTTTCTTCTTTTAGTACCGAGGGACGCGGTGCATCACCGAGGCATAGGTAAAAACTGGTGGACGTCCGTCTTGGAAGCCCTGCCACTTTTCGCGACGCTTAATGGCGCTGTGAATCACGCCCATCTCAGCGGCCCCATTCTCGTTGCCTAAGTAGACCGCCCCTACCAACGTCCCGTTCTTATCGACGACGACTTTGCGATAAAGACCATCACCACCTTGGTTGAGCATTTTGACATCATCGCCTGCCCCTTCGCGGAAGCGTCCGAGTTGGGCGAGGGTCACATTGAAGAGTTCAACAACGTTCATACCCAGGCCGCCAGGGTACACTTGCTTCGCCCCGGCCATGTTCGCGCCAGCGGCCCGCCCTTGCTCAACGGCGGTCGGCCATATCGCATAGATTGAACGATCAGCGGAGAGAAAATCTTTCGTTTCCGCGACGTCTCCAGCCGCGTAGATGTCAGGATGGTTGCTCGCCAGGTATTCGTTGACCACGATCCCTTTATTCACGGTCACCGCGCCGTTGCTCACGCATTGCACGTGTGGCTTCACACCGGTGGCGACCACCGCCATATCAACGGTGAAGGTAGTACCATCTTTCAGCGTGACTTCAATCGCGTCACCTTTCTTGGCAAGCGCGGACACGAGGGCATCGGTTCGTACCGTCACCCCTTCATCACGGACCGCTTGCAAGAACAATTTCCCGGCTCCCTCATCCAGCAGTTGCGGCAGGAGGATCGGTGCCATCTCGACAATGGTCAACTTGATTTTCAGTTTGCGCAGCGCTTCGGCGGCAAGCATCCCGATAAATCCACCGCCGATCACCACGGCGGTCTGGGCTTTCTCCGCCGCCTTCTTCATGCCAATAGCATCGTCGAGCGTCCACAAATAGTGATGGGGTACTTGATCGAGTCCTTGGATCGGCGGCTTGATCGTCTCCGATCCGGTGCCGATCAGGAGTTTATCAAACTCGACCTTTTTCCCGCTGGCGAGCATGACTTTTTTTCCGGCGGCATCAATCGCCGTGACATTCTCTTTTTCCACTAAGCTCGCGCCCAAGCTCCCGTAGTCAGGGCGCTGACGAATGAGGAGGTCATTCAGCGTCATTTCTCCCGCGACGTAATACGGCAGGGCGACTCGGGAATAGGCGGGTCCTTCTTCACGATTGATGACGGTGATGGCCCCCTCGCGGTCGTGTTTGCGAATGCCACGAATCGCTTCGAGTGCGGCGGCACTATTACCAATTAACACATATCGCGTCGGCATCGTTCCTCCTCCTCTGCATAAAACGTGAGACGTAAAACGTAACCACTCTCCCGGGCTCCTTACGTTTTACGCTTGACGCTTGACGTTTTCTGCTTACGCCTTTGGCAGCCCAAGGGCGGCGGCGGCCTTTTGCTTCGCGAGCGCTTCAATCGCCACCACATCCTTAAACTCAAGCGCTCCGGGAGTGCAGAACTGGACGCACTGGGGATCGCCGTCACAGAAATCACAATTGTGGGCGACACCTTTTTCCGGTGAGAAGCCCATCACGCCAAACGGACACGCGAGGAGACACATCTTGCAGCCAATGCAACGATCATCCAGGACTTTGATCTGTCCATCGGTCTGCCGCTGAATGGCGACGGTCGGACACACGGCCGCACATGGAGCGTCAGCGCAATGGACGCAGACCATCGGTTGATAGAATTGTTCTTCGTAGAAGTCAGCGATGCGAATCCGCGACAGCGTCGGCGAGAAGATGTTTTCATGAGAAAACGAACATGCCAGTTCGCATTCACGGCACGCCGTGCACTTCTCCTGGTGGACTACAATCTGTTTCATACACCCTCCTGCTCCACAATCTCTGCTGTTATGTCCAAATGGGCGCTACCGACCACGCGTCCCGCGGAGATCACGCTGAGTGCGCCGTCCGTAACCCACAGAATTCCTCGTAATCAATGAGCTCGGTAATTTTCGGATGGTCACCACATACCAAGCAGTTCGGATCGCGTCGCAACTTGAGCACGCGTACTTCACTGCTCAGAGTGTCAAAGTGCATCATGCGACCAATGAGCGGTTTGCCAGCGCCCAGGATCAACTTCATCGCTTCCAACGCTTGCATGCAACCAACAAGTCCGGGCAATACGCCAAGCACGCCAGCTTCCGCGCAACTCGGAGCTGCTCCCGGAGGCGGCGGCTCTGGAAACAGGCAGCGATAGCACGGACCTCGGTCTGGATAGAAAACGGTTGCCTGTCCTTCAAATTGGAAGATGGAGCCATCAACCAGCGGTTTCTTGGCCATCACACAAGCATCGTTAATCAGATAACGCGTGGGAAAGTTATCGCAGCCATTAATCACGATGTCGTAGTCTTTGATGATCCGCATCACGTTTTCCGACGAGAGCCGTTCGTTCAACGGGATCACTTTGACATCAGGATTCAGGGCATTCAGTGTTTTTTGCGCGGATTCAACTTTGGGCATCCCGACACGATCATTGGTGTGAAGAATCTGCCGTTGCAGATTGCTCATATCGACAGTGTCGTTATCGATAATCCCGATGGTGCCAACCCCCGCGGCGGCGAGATAAAACGCTACCGGAGAACCAAGGCCACCGGCCCCAATGCACAGCACCTTGGCGTCCATCAACTTCGCTTGCCCTTTTTCACCAACTTCCGGCAGCGTAAAGTGCCGCGCATAGCGGGTAATTTGCTCTTGGGTGAACTGTCGGTCCGCGACCCATTTATATCCGGCATTCTTCCACGAGGTGTACCCACCAGACATGGAGGTCACCTTCTCGTAGCCCAGTTCTTTCAAAGTGCGGGCCGCGATCAGCGAACGGATCCCACCAGCGCAGTAGGCGATAATCGGGGTGCTCTTATCGGGCACCGCTTCCTCGACACGCATTTCGAGAAACCCGCGGGGCAACGAGAGAGCCCCGTCGAGATGTCCTTCGCGGTATTCTTCACGTTCGCGGACATCAAGCAGCGTCCAGTTCTCGCCCCGTTCGATGCGGTTCTTCACCTCGTCAATCGCCACTTCAGGAACGATTTGACGCGCTTCTTCCATCAGTTCTTTATAGGTTTTCGCCATACAATCCTCTTTTTTGGCTTGCGGAGCCCAGCCGAAGGCTTACGAAATCAACGCCCTTTGGTCCGTATCCTTGTAGCTTTCCAACATTTGTACCATCAACGAATCGCGCCCACCTTCCGCAAGGGCATGCGAGCGATTCATCAACACCTCTTTCGGTTCGATGAAATCGGCCCGGGTGTAGCCCCAGATGCGGGGGTGCACATACGTGTCCATGCGAATGGCGTCACACGGACACGCTTCCACGCACATGCCACAATAGATACAGCGGAGCGTGTCGATCTCGTAGCGCACCGGAAACTTCTCGACCGCGGGATCGGGATGCTCTCCAGCTTCGATGAAAATACAGTTGGCGGGACAGGCGGTCGCGCACAGGTAACACGCGGTGCAACGCACGGAATTGTCTTCCTTGAGCGTCAGACGATGGCTGCCACGATAGGTATCGGGATACCGTTTCCGCTCTTCAGGATATTGCGTGGTGTAGGCCGCCCTGGTCTTCTCAGCGAATCCCAAGGAATGGAGGGTATGCAGCGACATATTGCGAAAGAAATGGAGCGTCGTCACGCTTAATCCCCGGATGACTTCCGGGACGTACAGGCGCTCCCACAGCGTCATATCATTTTTTCGTTTCATTGGTTCTATCGAGTAAGGTCGGTTGAAATTTCGCAGGCCACTATATGGAGCAAGCGCGCTTTGTCAAGGCAGTTCAGTGAACTCTGGGCTTGCCCGTGTCACGAGAATGACTTTCTGGCAGAGCGGTTTCCGTCAATTTGAAATCAAGCATCTCCCGGAGACGGTCGGCCCGCTCCACGAGTGGCTGCACTTCAAGCAAGCTCTGTTTCTCAATTGGTGAAAAATCAAGATGAAAGGCAAAAAAATTAACGAGGAAATCATCATCGAGATTCGGATCGGAGAGAATTTTCCGTACTTGTTCGTTCTTCTTCAGATATTGGTCGAGCATTTGGCGCAACCCTTGCCGGCGTCCCGCATCAAGCTCTTCCTTAAGCGGCGGATCCCATTCGACACGCGCTTGACGGTACCCTTCGGTGAAAACTTCCTCGCGAATGTGGTAGCGTCGCAGCCCTTGTAACAGAAGGTTAAACCGGCCATCCGGTAGCGGCGATACCCGCACCATTTCCCCCGCGCACCCAATGGAGAAAACTTCGGGATTGCCCTCGTATTGGTCCTGCCAATTGCCACGCAGAAGCGCCATCCCAATAAGCGGTGGGCTCTGGGATTCCGTGTCCCGCACCATTTTTCGGTAGCGCGGTTCAAAAATATGCAAGGGCAACATCACCTGGGGAAACAAGACCACATTCGGCAACGGGAAGATAGGAATCAAGGACGGCAGTTCCACCATAATCGCCTCGCTTCTGTGTCTATAATTGAGTGGAGGAAGCAAGCTGCTGTTGGCAATGTCAGACTAATCCCAAGTCTTGCTGTAACTGTTTGACCGAGGGTCGTCGCTTCACACGTTCGCTCCATGCCAACACGTTGATCAATCGGGAGGGAATCTCCACTCCCAGTTTGGGGAATTGCAACAACCGTGGCACCAACGCCAAGTCGGCCAGGGAAAACGTGCCGCTCATATACTCCTTCCCCTCCAGGTTTCGCTCTAAGAATTCCAGCACGCGCCCTAAATCCGCACGGTAGCGTTGCACGCGCTCTTGATCGACTTGCTCTGGGGGTTTGCGCAGCTCAGCCGTCAGCAGCCCCCCCTGCGCGGTAAACGAATTGTCGGCGAAATCTTCCAGCGTGCGCACCCGTGCCCGCGCGCCGGAGTCCTCTGGTGGCAACAGCGGCGGGTGCGGATATTCATCGTTGAGATATTCATTGATGATCGTTGAATCATAAATGACTTCATCTTCATCGACGAGCACTGGCACTTTGCCGTAGGGATTCAGACGCAGGAATTCGGGAGCTTTTTGTTCGTTCTCCATCAAGTCAACAAAGATTTTTTCATACGAAAGGTCTTTTTCCGCCAGGACCAGACGCACTTTCTGGCAATAAGGGCTTTGCGGAAAGTCGTACAGCTTAATCATGAGTAGTCTCCTCTATAAACGCGCGGGCAGTGTAAAAGAAAAGCACCACCCTGGCAATGCAAAAACACTTCGGGGCGAGGGTCCCGTATCCACTTCTCAAAAAATTTGTCACACTCCGCCTCCATGAATCATCATCTTTCACCAACACTGTCACAACTTGCTGGCCTGGAGGTCGGCGATGAAGTTCCGGTCCGTATCATGGGCGTATTGAACGTCAGCCCGGAGTCATTCTATCAAGGCTCAGTACACGACGACCCCGCGCAACTTATCAAGGCGGCCTGCGCGATGGTTGATGCAGGAGCCCATATCATTGACATCGGGGCGATGTCCACTGCTCCATACCTCAAAACGTTGATTTCCGAAGATGAAGAAACTGTTCGTCTGTCGTCGGCAGTCCGCGTCGTCGCGGCCCAGGTGCACGTGCCGGTTTCCGCCGATACTAAGCGAGCCAACGTCGCTCGATCCGCACTCGATTGCGGCGCGCGGATCATCAACGATGTCAGCGGCTTAAAGCACGATCCGGCGATGGCGCCGCTCATTGCCTCGTATCGCGCGGGGGCGATCCTCATGGCCAGCGAGCCCGTCCCACGACCTGGCCTCCCGCTGCAACGTACCCTCCGCGCCTTGCAAGAAAGTGTCGAGGTCGCCACCCAAGCGGGCCTTCCACGCACCCAGATTGTTCTCGACCCCGGCATTGGCTTTTTCCGTCAGCCGGGAATCCCGTGGGATGAATGGGACTGTCTGATGTTACGCGAGCTGGGACAGTTACGGCAACTGGGGTTGCCGCTGCTCGTTGGGGCGTCACGGAAATCATTTATCGGAAAAATTCTCGACCAAGCCAATCCCACGGATCGTCTGATTGGCTCGGTCACCTGTGCCGCGATTGCCGTCTATAATGGCGCCCACATTATTCGCGCACACGATGTGAAAGAAACAGTGGAAGCCGTTCGTATGGCCGAACGGTTACGTCCAGTGTTCCCGTTATCGGCCGCAACCCGGTGACAACACAAGGGTCGCCAGTTGTGGCACGGAGTCCACGACAAATCGCGGCGCGCCAGTCCGCACCCCTTCCACATCAAAGCCCCACGTGACCCCACAGGTTGAGACACCTGCCGCGCGACCGGTTTCCATATCAATGCGCGAGTCACCAATCAGTAGCGTCGCGGCCAGGTCGATCCCAGTCCTTCGTTGCAAGTCATGCACGCCCTGCGGATCAGGTTTCCGTACTGGCAACGTATCGCCACCGACGAGGGCACCAAAGAAGTCGGCTAATCCAAGACCAGTGAGAATAGCCCGACTTGGCACTTCCGGCTTGTTCGTGAGGACTGATAGCCTCAGTCCTTGCGCATGGGCAGCAGCAAGCAGTTCGCGCATGCCTGGGTACGGCTCGGTGTGGTCGAGCACGTGGGCGAGGTAATACTCCATGAACAGTGTGAACCCCCGCGGCACGAGGTCCGCTCGCTGTGAACCAAGGGCACGCGCAACGAGCACGCGCGCCCCTTCGCCAACGAAACGTTCGACTTGCGTCAGCGTCAAGGTTGGCAGTGCCAACGCCGCCAGCATGAAGTTGGTCGCCGCCGCCAAGTCCGCTTTGGTATCGGCGAGGGTGCCATCAAGATCGAAAATGAGATGCGTAAAGCGTGGCATGGACAAAAGGGCATGGAGATTATCCATGCCCTCACAACCCATTATCGCAAAAGCAAAGAAGGGAATTATGCGGAGAAGGACGATCCACAACCACACGTGCGGTTGGCATTGGGATTGACGAACTTGAAGCCAGCGCCGTGTAGCCCGTTGACGTAGTCAATCACCGTCCCGTACACATACTGCTGACTAATCGGATCAAGGAAGAGTTTCACCCCGCCTTGTTCAATAATCGTATCGTCTTCTCGTGCGCTCTCATCAAGGCTTAAATTGTATTGGAATCCAGAGCATCCGCCACCAACGATAGCGATCCGGAGACCACCATCTTTCACTCCGTCGCGAATCATGACCTCTTTCACCTTCTCAACGGCGACGTCGGTCAACATCAGCGCGGTCCCCTCTGGGGCGCGGAGTGTGATTTCTTCTTCGTGGTGCATTTCGTGATCCATATCCGGCAGACCTCCTCTATGGCGGTAACAGTGTTCGTTCAGAGATAAGGACTTCCCCTTATGGAGTCAATCCCTACAATGTCTCGTGAAAGCAGGAGTCTTCATTCCTCATGCACTCCCTAGAACAACAAATTCATACCCAAGCGACCACCCTGGGCTTCACCCTCTGCGGATTCACCCGCCTTTCCTCGTTGCCGAGAGAGAAATTTCTCACCTCCTGGCTGGCACAAGGAAACGCGGGGGAAATGCACTACCTCGCACGGCATCCTGAGCATCGACTCAATCCCACACTACGATTTCCCGAAGCGACAAGTGTGATCTGCTTAGGATATCCCTACGCTCCACCACGAATTCCGCGCATCAACTGGCAACAAGAGTTGCGCGGGCGTATCGCTGCCTACGCCGCGGGAAGTGACTATCACGAAGTCATCAAGGCAAAACTGCTGACGTTCATTGCGTTTCTCACAGAAATGATCCCTGGGGTATGGACACGTCCGTATGTCGATACCGGCCCAGTGCTGGAACGCGAATGGGCCTATCGGAGCGGGCTTGGCTGGTTTGGCAAAAACACCATGTTGCTGCATAAGCAGGCAGGCTCGTGGTTCTTCCTGGCGGAAATTCTCGTTGGTCTGGACCTAGAAGGAGAAGGCATCCCCCGTGCGCACTGTGGAACGTGCACGCGTTGTCTAGCGGATTGTCCGACCAATGCACTTGAGGAAGGCTATGTCCTCAAAGCCCCTCTCTGTATTTCCTATCTCACCATCGAACATCAGGGACCGATCGCGCGCGAGTTACGTCCGAAGATGGGCAATTGGATTTTCGGGTGCGACGTGTGCCAGGACGTGTGCCCCTGGAACGAAAAACTTGGGCGCTCACGAAAGGACCACGTCCGAGAGGACCTCGTCCGAGAGGACCTCGTCGACGTATTGCTTCCCTCACTCCCTGAGTTATTGATGCTAGACGACGCGGGCTTTCGCGCCCGTTTCCGGCACAGCGCGATCTTGCGTCCCAAACGGCGCGGACTGTTGCGCAATGTTGCCATTGCATTGGGAAACAGTGGGAACCCGGAAGCGATTGCTCCACTGCGCTCCGCACTGTCCGACCCCGAACCGTTAGTCCGTGGGCACGCCGCTTGGGCATTAGGACGATTCACGGAAAGAGCGGCGCGTACGGCGCTTGAGCACCAGCTCACTCATGAAAAGGACATGTGGGTGCGGGAAGAGGTACTGAGCGCTGTGGAAACGAGCCCGGCTGTGTAGAATTCCCTTATGGTCAGTGCCACGCCCGCTCTGTCAGAGGCTGATCCCGTATGTCATAGTGCTCGGATAAGAGTCTCGAACTGAACAGGAAACTCCCATGTCACCGCGTAAAACTGTTTCCGTCGAAAACACCGCCCAAGCGTACCTGGAACTGCTCCGCGCGATGGGCGTGAAATACTTTTTCGGGAACGCCGGGACCGACTTCGCCTCACTGATTGACAGCTTCGCCAAATTCGCGACTGAAGGCAAGCGCACGCCGACGCCAATCCAGGTGCCTCACGAGTTCTGCGCGGTGAGCATGGCGCACGGCTATCATCTGGTCACAGGGGAGCCCCCACTCGTGATGGTGCATACCACGGTTGGAACGGCCAACGCCTTGTGTGGGTTGATTAACGCCGCTCGCGCGAACATCCCGCTCATCCTCACCGCGGGGCGCACGCCGATCACGGAAGCGGGTCGGCTTGGGAGTCGCGATCTGCTCATTCATTGGGCGCAGGAATCGTTCGATCAAGCGTCGATGGTCCGCGAGTATGTGAAATGGGACTATGAACTCCGCACGTTTGATCAGTTGGAAACCGTCGTGCGGCGGGCCTTCGCCATTGCCATGAGCGAACCGAAGGGGCCGGTGTATTTGACGCTTCCCCGTGAAGTCCTCGCCGAAACTCATACCGAGTTTTCCTTCCATGAAGCATCCACCTCCGCGCCAACCTCGCCTCCATTCCCCGATCCCGCGCGAATCACCGAAACCGCGCGGCTGCTCGCGGAGGCGGCGTATCCACTGATTATTACCCGGACCTACGGACGCAATGTGGCCGCGGTCCCAGCGCTCGTCGCCCTTGCGGAGACGTTTGCCATACCAGTCATCGAATATCCGTTTCCCGCTCACGTCAACTTTCCCGCCAATCATCCCCTGCATCTGGGCTTTGATCCCGGTACGCTCCTGCCCAAAGCGGATATCATCGTTGTCCTTGATTGCGATGTGCCGTGGGCGCCATCGGTCCACAAGCTCAACGATCAGGTGCAAGTCATTCATATTGGTGTTGATCCGCTCCACAGTCGTTATCCGATCTGGGGATTCCCAACCACACTCGCCATCAGTGGAGATTCCGCCATTGCCGTCTCGCAACTCACAACCGCCTTGCGCAATTTACGATCAGGACGCGAACAGCCCATCGCGCATCGCTACGCGCGGCTCCACAAAGAGCATGATACCTTGCGGGTCGCGTGGCGGAACGACGCGGAAGAGAAAGGACGCTCACAACTGCTGACGTTTGAGTGGGTCTCGTATTGTCTCAACCAGCTCAAGGACGACGACATGATCTTCGTCAACGAATACGACTTGAGCCTTCGTCACATCGAGTTTACCACGCCCGGCTCGTATTTCGGCTTCTCTCCGGCTGGCGGATTGGGATGGGGTGTGGGAGGAGCACTCGGGGTGAAACTTGGGGCTCCAGACAGAACAGTCATTTCGGTTGTTGGTGATGGCACCTACGTCTTTGGCGGTCCGAGCGCCTGTCACATGGTGTCAGCAATGTATAATCTTCCGGTCCTCACCATTGTCTGTAACAACGGCGGTTGGGGCGCAACACAAATGGCCACCCGAGGGGTGCATCCGCAGGGCTGGGCCGTGCGCACCGAAAACTTCCCATTTGGACGGTTTGGTGTCCAACCCGCTTATGAAATGTTCGCACAGGCCTGTGGTGGGTACGGTGAAGTGGTCCACACTCCACAAGAGCTGCCATCTGCTTTGCGCCGGGCGCTACGCGTCGTGCGGGAAGAAAAACGTCAGGCGCTCGTGAACGTTGATTGTGGCAATGTCCGGGGCTTTGGCGTCAGTTGATCGCGGACAACCAACCGTGCTGCCACGGAGATTGATCGCTCCGCCGCGATACGATGAGCCCGCACCATAATCGTGGCGGGTAACAACCAAACCGCGCAAACCGCGATGCTCGACAATCATCGAATGCCCACCAAACGTATCCACCGGCAATGGTGGATCGGGTAGGAGATCATAGGCACCGAGATCAGACAACACCTGGGGGGAAGAAAGTCATGCGAAAAGTGCCTATAACTCTCCCATGTCTGATGTCATTGAATCATTACCATCATCATTAGTTCTTCGTCGTCTCCCAGTCGTCGCCATTGTCGGCCGTCCAAACGCAGGAAAGTCCACCCTTTTCAACCGTCTCCTTCGCCAGCAAAAAGCAGTCGTTGACAACACGCCAGGAGTCACACGGGACCGCAATTTTTCCGAAGCGCAGTGGGATGGCAATCCATTCATCTTGGTCGATACCGGCGGGATTGAGTTCCGCGAGACCGACAACATCTCCGCCCAAGTGCAAGCGCAAACCCTCCTCGCCATCACCGAGGCTGATTTTGTCATCTTTCTGTTTGACGGGCGCGAAGGTCTCAATCCCGCCGATGCTGACGCGGTCGATCTGCTGCGCCGCAATAACAAGCCCACGTTCTTTGTCGTCAACAAAATTGATGGCGACAGACAAGAAGCGTCCGCCGCTGATTTTTTGGTTCTCGGACTTGATCCACTCTTCACGATCTCCTCGGCGCATGGACGCGGGATCGGGGATCTCATGGAAGCGGTCACCGCCGCGTTTCCTTCGTCAGAGGAGCCAGCCCAAGACGCATCCGGTGCGGATACCGAATCGATCCCACCGGGACCACTGCGCATAGCGATCGTGGGTCGCCCAAACGTCGGTAAATCTTCGCTGCTGAATCGGTTAGTCGGAGACGAGCGGTCAATTGTCGATGCCACTCCCGGCACCACGCGCGATGCGGTTGATAGTCTCATTGAATGGAACGGCAAGCCCATTGTGTTAGTCGATACGGCTGGAGCACGACGCCGTGCCCGTGTCCACGAACGGATCGAACATGCGAGTGTCCTTATCGCCCTGAGAGCGCTGGAGCGCGCGGAGGTCGGGCTATTGGTGATTGATGCGGTGGAAGGAATGACCGACCAAGACGTGCGGTTAGCGCGGTATGCCTGGGATCGTGGGCGCGGTCTTATTCTCGTTGTCAATAAATGGGATGTGGTGCCGCCGGAGCGCAAGAACCAAGCACGTTACGTTGAAGAGTTGCGCCATTTCTTTCCGATCACCACCTCACTTCCTGTCGTCTTTCTGTCCGCCCTCACTGGTGCGCGTATCAACAAATTGCTGCCGATGGTTGAGCAGGTCGCCCAGGCGCACGCACGCCAAATCCCGACAGCGCAGTTGAATCGGTCCTTTCAGGAATGGACCACACGCACCCCACCACCGAGCTATCACGGGCGACAGCCGCGCATCTTCTACGTCACCCAAGTCGGCATCAAGCCTCCCTGCTTGGCCATCTTCACCAGCGCACCAGAAGGGATTCCCCCAGCTTACAACCGCTATCTAGAGAATCAGCTCCGTGAGCAGTTCGACCTTGCGGGCACGCCGATCAAGCTGAGTTTTCGCTCGCGTCGCAAGGAAGACGCTGCGACGGGGCGAGAACCCGAAGGCAGAAAGCAGAAAGCAAAAAGCAAAGGGCAAAAATCAAAAATTGAAACCAAAAAATCAAAGGGCCGCGGACAAAAATAATGAGGAAGCATCTACCGCTTTTTATTTTCTTATTTTTGCCTTTTGATTTTTGATTTTTCCTACACTCCCGCCCGCCAATTCCCATGAAACCCATACGGGACACGGTGGGGGAGCTTCACCGTCGCCAGTGGTTTCGCTTCGATATTCTCCGCATCAAGGATGACCAGGTCGCTACGGTTGGCCTCCTGTCGATAGACAACGGCGAGCAGGAACCCCTCCCCTTCCAGTGCGTGAGGAGTACGCGGCACAAAAACCGGTTCCGACGTAAAGCTCGTCGTACCCAAATGATGCTCTCGTCGCCGCCCAGTCTGGTGGTCGTATAAGAAGATCGCATTGAAGAGCCCAGTCTCCGAGGTCACCCCGACGCGACCTCCGGTGTAACCGTAGCGATACGGACGCCCGGCGAAGCGTTCATCAAGCCGTGGGAATTCGACCGGGCTTTCATCGAGAGCCGTTTCTTTGACAGCGCCAGACCGGAGATCGAGAGTCCAGCGCGTCAGGCGGGCGGAGTCAATGTTGTCGCGATCGCGTTTTTCCACCCCGTCAAAGAGCGGCAGGCGATTGAAGCGACAGACATCGGCAATGACACAGTTCCTCTCCGTGTACGCGTTCATGGGGTGAAAGACAAAGCACGGATCGGTCTCAAACCAACGGACATCCGTGTTCCCCCCGTTGCGTGGCATAACGCCGATTTTCGTACCAAGCTCAGGCTCCCAGCGAATCGGCGCGGCTGAAGCAAAGTTTTCAGAGCGGAACGTCGCCGGGAACACCATGAAAATCACATGTTCACGTGTCGTGATGAAATCATGCATCATCGTGGGCACTGGGACCTCAATCTCTTCGCTCCGCGTGATCGTTCCCGTGGCATCTGCCACATAATAGTGGAGGTACGGTGGGAAGGGGCTGTAACCGAAGAACAGCAGCTCTCCCGTTTCCGGGTCAATCTTCGGGTGCGCGGTCATCGGGCCGAGGAGCCGTCCATTAAAGTCGTAGGGCCCGATGGTCTCCAGCGTCTGGGGATCGAGCTCGTGGGGAGGTCCGGCTTCCCAAAGCGCAAGCAACTTGCCACCATGAACAACGATGTTGGTATTGGCCACATTGGGAAAAATTCCTTCCGCGCGGGGGTCTGTGTTGGTCCAATCGGTAAGCCCGCCGAAGAGCGCCTCCCCGATCTCACGCTCCATGGTAAATTTTTGGGTCCGCACCCAACGATTGCGATAATGCGCTTTTTCATCACGAAGCGTAAAGGCGTGCACCATGCCATCGCCGTCGAACCAATGATACTGACCGCGTGGGGCGAATTGGGGATTCGGTCCGTTCCGATACAAGGTCCCGTCGAGTTCGCGCGGAATCTCTCCGTCAACCACAAGATCGCAAATATCGCCCTCCATCGGCCAGGGACCATAGTTGCCGCGCAAGAATGGATCATCAGGGAATGGGTGGCTCATCGCGCTTCTCCTTTTCGTGTTCTTCGGTTATGACCCAAGGGTATAATTCGTCTATCCCCTTGGGAAGGAGACCCGCATGTTATTGAACAAAGACCGTGCCGTCGCGTTGATGCAAGAGCAACACTTGGATGCGCTCGTCGCCGTCGCCTCACCAAATGTGTACTATCTTAGCGATTATGACGCGGCCGAGCCGAAAGATGTCCCGTGGACGGCAGCCGCCATTCTGCCGCGCGATGCCGACACCGAGCCCGCGCTTCTACTCCCTGACTTAGAACTCTCGCTCTTCGCCGAACGTCCAAGCTGGATGCCGGCGCAGGCGTATCACTTTTCGTTTGATAACGAGTCCATCGCGGTCTTTGACACATCCGTTGATGAGCCACTAGATGACCTGGATACGAAAATCAACGTGCTACTTTCCGACGCCGTTACCGCCAATGGTTCGGCAGGAAGCGTTCGCGCGGTCGCCCGTGCGTTGCGACGGATGGGATTAGCCAACGCACGCATCGGCTTTGACGACATTCGTTTTGGTCAGCTCGTTCAAGAGACGCTCAAGAATCTCCAGCCAGTCGATGCCACGGACCTCCTGGTTCGTATTCGCTTGGTCAAGAGTGCTGAAGAACTCACGCTCATGCGCCGTGCCGCGACAATTAACCAAGGGGCAATCGAAGCGGCACTCGCGACCATGAAAATCGGCGTGTCCTGGCCGGAAGTGCCACGGGCGTGGCGGCAGCATCTGTTGTCACACAAAGCGCGCCCCTTCTCCATGCTCGGTGGCGCGGGCGCGAAAGCGGCTGGCCCTTTGCGCACCAGTGTCCCCTACCCTCTCGCCCCCGGAATCCCGATCGCATTTGATGCGATGCTCACCTACCGCGGCTACTTTGGTGATCTGCAACGCACGTGTGTCATTGGCGACCCATCACCAAAATTGAAACGCTACTGGTCGGCCGTGCAGGCCGGTGCGCTTGCAACCTACGAAAAAATTGCTCCTCGCGTATCGACAGCGACCTTGCGTGCGCTCGCCGTCGATATCATTCGGCAAGCGGGGCATGGCCAATTTCGCGTTGCGATCGTGCACAGCCTTGGGCTTGAACACATTGAGATTCCTGGTGCGTGGGGTGGACGCTTACACTCCTTTACGCTGGAACCAGGGATGATCATCAACATTGACCTGGAAGTGCACGAACTCGGCTTTGGGGCCGTGGCGTTCGAAGAAAGTATGTTAGTAACAGAAACCGGAGCGGAACGGTTGGTGTCGCTTCCGCGAGAATTGCTTCAGGTGGGGTGATCCAGAGAAGCGCGGGCCGGAACGCCCGCGCTCTCAAGTGAGCTGTACTCGCTCCTATGGCTGGGCCGCGGTGGCTACGTGCGTCTTTTTCTTGTAGGTCTCCCAGGATTTGAGCACTTCAAGCGCGCGATCGAGCTGGGGGTCCTTCCCCAACTCGCCCTCTTTAATCTCATCTTTCTTCTCTTGCGAGGCGGCGTCCGCCTTCTCTCCCGCGCCTTCAGGTGCTCCGCTTTGCGGTTCAGACGCTGGGGCGGCAGGCGCAACCTCGGGCTCTTTCTTATCCCCTTTCTCCGGAGTTTTCTCCGCGGGTGCTCCAGCTCCTGGCCGATTAAAATGGCCACGGAGATTTTCTTCACGAATCTCGCGCTGTTCACGCGCGGCAATTTGCTCCGCCGTTAAATTCTCCACGAGAACGTCCGGGGTAATGCCCGTCACTTGAATGGACCGTCCACTGGGAGTGAAATACATCGCCGTCGTCAACCGTAGAGCGGCACCATTCTCCATCGGCAGAATCGTTTGCACCGAGCCTTTTCCGAAAGTTTTCGTGCCCACGACTACCGCCCGCCCGTGATCTTGCAGAGCTCCCGCCACAATCTCCGAGGCACTGGCACTCCCGCCGTTCACCAGCACTACCAGGGGGAGTTCCGTTTGTCCTCCCGGATGGGCGAAATACTTCTGTTTCTGATTATCCAGGCGGCCTTCGGTATAAACAACAAGCCCTGTATCCAAAAAAAGGTCCGATACTCTGACGGCTTGACTGAGCAAGCCCCCTGGATCATTCCGCAAGTCCAACACAAGGCCCGTAAGCGCGCCATTGTCCTGGGTCAATTTCTGTAACGCGCTTTCCAGGTCGGCCCCAGAACGGTCTTGAAACTGCGTCAGACGAACATAGCCATACCCTTTTTCCAAGGACTTGGCTTTGACGCTTTGCACTTTGATGACCTCGCGCATGAGGGTAAAGTCGAGCAAGCGTGGGACGCCTTCGCGGCGGACAGAGATGGTGATCTTGCTCCCTTTGGGCCCGCGCATTTTCTTCACGGCATCGACGAGCCCCATGTCCTTGGTGATCTCACTCTCAATCTTGAGGATTTGATCTCCAGCCTTCACGCCCGCTCGATACGCTGGAGTATCTTCAATGGGCACAACGACCGTCAGCAATCCATCACGAAGAGTGATCTCAATGCCTAGCCCGCCAAAGCTCCCTTCCGTGTCCACCTGGAGTTCCTTGTAGGACTCTGGCGTGAGGTAGGAACTATGCGGGTCAAGCGCATTCAACATCCCGTTGATCGCTCCGTCCACGAGCTTTTGCGTCGCGACCTCTTCGACATAGTTGCGCTGGACAACGGCAAGCACATCGGTGAATGCTTCCAGGCCCGCATACGGATCGCTACTGATTGCCCCCACTTTCGGCAATCCACTACCGCCAATGGAGATCACGCTCGCCACACCGAGTCCGATCAAAAACCCAAATATCACATTTCGTCGTTGCTGCCGCATATTGTGCCTTCCTTAATAAATAATATGACTGCGGAGAAATTCTTGCGACTTCCACGTTCCTTGAGAACCGAGGCACCATAGCACATTTTTTGCGCTTTGCGGTATGGAGTTGCTCCAGACACTTGCCTTTTGTCGCCGTTCTAGTGGAAAGCCATGTAACATCACTTGACGATGAAATTGAGAATCATTATCATCGCGAACCATGAAGACACTTGCCGACCTTCTCCCAGCACAAGAAGGACAAATCAGTTCAATCACCGGAATCGATAGCATCGCGCAGCGACTGTCTGAAATGGGCTTCACTCCCGGACAAGCGGTGCGCGTGGTCCGCTTCGCGCCACTCGGTGACCCCATACAGATCCGTCTTCGCGGATTCAGCATCGCGCTACGGCGAAACGAAGCTCGACGAATTCTCCTCACCCCGGCCTAGTCGTTAATAAGAGGAGTGTACTATGGCTGCTTCGGCTTTGCCGCGCTCTTCTGTGGCCACGGATTCCTTGCCCGCCCCGACCGTCGCTCGCCGACCTGTCATTGCGGTTATTGGTAATCCCAACACCGGCAAGACCACGCTCTTCAATGCTCTTACGGGGCTGACCCAGCATACCGGCAACTATTCCGGGGTCACCGTCGAGAGTGCGCTTGGCGAACTCTCGATTGACGGCACCCGTTTTCTGGCGGTCGATCTCCCCGGCACCTATTCCCTCGCTCCGCGAGCGCCCGATGAGATGATCGCAGTCAGCGTGCTCTTGGGATATGGCAGAGGCGTTACAGCGCCCGATGTCATCCTCTATGTCCTGGATGCGAGTAACCTGGACCGCAATCTTTACCTGCTCACGCAAGTGCTTGAAGTTGGCCGCCCAATGGTGGTCGCACTCACGATGGCGGACGTGGCGCAGCAGTTGGGTTTAGCGATCGACACCAAAGAATTGAGCACCCGCTTGGGGGTTCCAGTCATTCCGGTCCAAGCAACTCGGCGCGTGGGGCTCTCCGATTTACAACATGCGCTCGGTGAAGCAGCACGGTCCGGTGCGAGCCCCATTGCTCCGGTGCGCTTGCCAGACGCGCTGAGCGACGAAGTCACACATTTGTCCGGCTCGCTCTCATCAGCAAATAATACCGCCACCCCTATTCCTCGCTTTCTGATAGAACGCTTGCTCCTTGATACTGGAGGCTCTGTTGAAAACGAGCTATCCCGGCACTATGGAGATTCCGTGCGTACCTTGGCGCTGGCGGCACGCAACCGTCTCGCCAGCGTCGGCATTCACGTACCACAAATAGAAATTGACACGCGCTATCACTGGATCGCCGAAGTCACGCTTGCGAGCGTCCGCCAGCCCCTCACGACACAGCACACGTGGACTGAGAGGATCGATGCCATTGTCACGCATAAAATCTGGGGACTGTTGGTGTTCCTGCTCGCGATGGCCGTGACGTTTCAGTCGATTTTTTCCTGGGCGGCCCCCCTCATGGAAACTATCGACGCGATATTCAGCACCCTTGGAGAGCGTGTCGGCAGCTTGCTGACCGATGGCCCGCTCCGCAGTCTCGTGGTGGACGGCATTATCGGCGGTGTGGGCGCCGTGGTCATTTTCGTCCCACAGATCGCGATTCTTTTCGGCCTGATCGGTATTCTTGAAGACTCCGGCTATATGGCGCGCGCGGCCTTTCTCATGGATCGCGTGATGGCGAGTTTTGGCCTTTCCGGTCGAAGTTTTATTCCGCTCTTGTCGTCATTCGCATGCGCGGTACCGGGCATTATGTCGACCCGTTCGATTGATAATCATCACGACCGGATTGCCACCATCTTGATCGCCCCACTCATGAGTTGCAGCGCTCGACTCCCGGTGTATGTTCTATTTATTTCCGCCTTTATTCCCGCTCAGACGGTATGGGGGATCATCGGGCTCCAAGGACTCACACTCTTCGCCATGTACATGGTGGGCCTGATCGTTGCCCCGCCGATAGCGTTTCTCTTGAAGCGCACGCTGTTACGTGGGGAATCCATGCCGTTTCTTCTCGAACTGCCTCCGTTCAAGATTCCAGCGTGGCGTGTGGTGCTCTTTCGTATGTACGACCGCAGTTGGGCTTTTCTACGGCGGGCTGGCACCATCATTCTCGCCACGACCATCCTCGTCTGGGCATTATCGTATTATCCCACCCAACCACACCTCACCACGGAATTCGACATCAAGCGCGCAACAGCGACGGCGGAAGAGCGCGCGCGACTTGACATTGCGGAGGCTGGCGCACGCTTACGTGGCAGCTATCTTGGACAGGCTGGACGTGCCATTGAGCCAGTGGTTCAACCACTCGGCTGGGATTGGAAGATTGGGATAGCGACGCTCGCCAGTTTCCCAGCACGAGAAGTGATCATTGCCGCGCTGGGAACGATCTACAATCTGGGGAACAAAGAGGACGAAGGCAGCATCGCCCTGCGCGAGACGATGCAGGCGGAACGCTGGCCAGACGGACGCCCGGTGTACACCCCGATCGTCGCGCTGTCGGTCATGGTGTTCTTTGCCCTCTGCTGTCAGTGTGGAGCAACGCTGGCCACGATTAAACGCGAAACCGGCTCCTGGGGATATGCGCTTTTTACTTTCACCTACATGACCGGTCTTGCGTATGTCGGTGCGTTGCTCGTGTATCAAATTGGCAGCCGGCTGTAGGAGATGAAGAATGAAAAATTGAGAATGCCTTCAATGACATTTAACGCGTTACGTTTTACGCTTTAGTTCCCCATGGATACCCAAACACTCATCGTTCTGACATTGATCGTTGTCGCGGCCCTTTATGTAGCTCGTAGCCTGTGGCCTAGCCGCCGCTCGCGGACCGGATGTCGTTCCTGTCCGCAGAACCGCGATCGCGCGGATGATTACACGTGAAACAAGAGCCCACTTTTCTCTGCTCTCCCGACTCTCCCTTTCCCCGATTCCCCGTTTCTCCGACTCTTCCCCACCTTGCCCCACTCTTGCGTTGCGCCCAAGTAGCTGGGTATTATCCCGCCCCACCATGTCTCACTGGTTATTACTGCTCCTCACCTTCCTGCTGCTCCCGTCTTGGAGTTTAGCTGCTGATGACCTGATGGACCAATACACCTCCTTACCCGGGTCTTATGTGTTTGTGCGCCGCGAACCCGACGGCGCGGTTGCCAATCGGGTACGAATGGAGGTCTTCGAGGATTTTCTGTGCCCCTCATGCTACCAATTCTCCACGGAAATCCTTCCGAAGTTGAAAGAAAAATATGGCGAACGACTCGACCTCCGACTCATCGGCTATCCACTCGTGCACGAGGAATCTCGCCTGCCCGCGCGTGCGTACGTGATCGCCCAGGAAATGGGGCTAGGGGAGCAGATGCAGAAGGAATTGTTCCACGCCCATTTCGAGCAACAGCTTGATACCACGAGTAAAGAGGGACTCACGAAAGTCGCGTACAGTATTGGTCTTGACCCGGAACTCCTCCTGAATCGTCTCGATAAGAATGACGGCAGCGCCGAAGTCGACCGCAATCTCGCCCTCGGCAAAAGCTATCATATTGACGCAGTTCCTGGCGTGATTTTCGACGGTTGGATCTTGCTGAAAGAGATGACCCCACAGAACCTCGAAACAATTATCACCGGCTTACTGGAGAAGAAAAAGACACTCCCCAAGGTCACAACCAAGAAACCCCGGAAATAGGAATCTTTGCCCCTTACCCCACTGCGGAGCACCGCTGTCTCTCAACTGTATTCAAGAACGTAGAAGGATTCTCCCCATGAGCGAAGCAGAAAAAGGCTACCTCTATCAGCTCGGTCGCAGGCTCATTGACCAACGCAAACCGGTCCTGATTGGCATCACCGCCGTCACGCTCCTTTTTGCCGCCTTCGCGTCACAGTTGCACCTGGAGACACGTTTCGATGAACTCCTCCCGCAAAAACATCCCTTCATCAAGGTTCATAGCCAGTACGCCGGGACATTTGGCGGGGCCAACACGCTCATGCTGATGTTGGAGGTCAAGGACGGGACGATTTTCACCAAAGAGACACTCACCAAAGTCTTCGAGATGACCCAACGTCTGGATAAGGTGTTTGGGGTCAATCATGATCTCGTGAACTCCCTCGCCCATCGCACCAATCGCCGTGTGCGGATGATGAGTGGCGGCATGCAGGTCGTCGAACCGGTCATGTCACGCCCACCCAAGAACGATCAAGAGGTGGAACTGATCCGTCAGATCGTCCATTCCTCACGCAACCTCTATGGCATCGTGGTGTCGCTCGACGAGAAAGCGACCAAACTCGAAGCGACGTTCATTGAGGATCGCCTCAATCACCGCAAGATGTTCGATGAAGTGAGTCGTTCGATCATTCAGGACTTTGAGGACGCAAACACAAAAATTTACGCCGCGGGAGAAGTGTGGCTATATGGCTGGGTCTACTACTACGCACGGGAAGTCTTTCTCATCTTCCTGGTCACCGCCGTGCTGATGTGGGTCCTCCTCTATTGGTATTTCCACGACATCCGCGGTGCGCTGCGCCCCACGATTACCGGCGCGATCTCCGCCATTTGGGGGTTGGGCTTCATTAAGATGATCGGCTTTAGCCTCGACCCACTGACCCTCGTTATTCCGTTTTTCGTCACGGCGCGGGCCATCAGCCATTCCGTGCAGATGCACGACCGGTACTACGAAGAATACAAAAAATCCAATTGGCGGAAAGAGCCCGCGATCATTGCCTCCTTCGCGGAACTGTTCGTTCCCACGCTCTCCGGCATCGTCACGGATGCCCTCGGATTATTGGTCATTCTGCTGGTCCCCATCGTGCTTTTACAAAAGCTGGCCATCAGCGCCGCCGTGTGGATTCTGGCAATCACCGTCAGCGAACTACTGCTGAACCCCATTGTGTACTACTATCTCCGCGAGCCGGATATTCGCGTCGTCGAGCAACGCGAGCACGGGCTGTTCACACGGGTGATCCATGCGGCGACCGACGCGATCCTCTCCCCGGTCGGGCAGACCGTGACGCTCGTCGGGTGGGTCGCGCTCGTGATCGTCAGTATCTTCTTCTGGCGGAATCTCACGGTTGGTGATCCGACCGCCGCCACCCCACTGCTACCACGGGACTCCGCGTACAACAGCGCGCATACCCGGCTCCAGGAAACGTTTGGCGGGGTCGAAAGACTGATGGTCGTGGCGGAAGGGCAAAATAATCAGCCGGTCACGAGCCCGGATGTCCTCAAAGTCGTGGAGCAGTTCCAGCGCCACATGGAACGAGACCCTTCGGTCGGAGCAAGCTTTTCGTTCGTCGATATCCTCGTCACCGTCAACGCCGTGCTCAATTACTCGGAACCCAAGTGGGAAGTGCTCCCCCGCACCCCAGGCCAGGTGAGCCTCTTGCTGGCTTCATATTTCGCCGGCAACTCGTATCAGGATACCAACCGGTTCATCGACTCAAAATTACGGTCAGCGCCTATTCACTTCTTGTGTACCGATCATAAGGGGGAAAACATCCGTCGTGTCATCAACTGGGCCAAGACATTCATCGACGCCAATCCAATGAAGTCGGCGACACTCCTGCTCGCTGGCGGCCCGATTGGCGTGCTGGCCGCCGCCAATGAGGAGTTATTGAAAAACGATATTCTCATCAACGTTCTGGGATTCGCCACCATTTTCATCGTCCTCGTCATCACCTATCGCTCCGTGATGGCGGGCATCTATATGCTACTGCCCCTCCTGGTGGCCAACGCCGTGGTCAATGCCTACATGGGCGCGCGCGACATCGGCATCAACATCAATACCCTCCCCGTGGTGACAGTCGGCGTGGGATTTGGCATTGATTACGGGCTCTATATCGTTAGCCGCATCGTCGAAGAGTTTCGCACTGGCATCAATTTACCCGCCGCGGTGCGTCTCGCCATCGCGACATCGGGGAAATCGGTCACCTTCACCGCCATCACCATGGTCATCGGCACCCTGCTCTGGACCTTCTCGAATATCCGCTTCAACTCAGAGATGGGCCTGCTCCTGGCGTTGTGGATGGGCATCAGTTTTCTCGCCACCGTAACCTTGTTACCCGTGATGATTGTCATGCTGAAGCCACACTTCATTTTGCGGGAACACGCAACGCTTTAGCTTCTCCCCCCTCTGACGGAGGGGGAAAAAACCTCCCGCGAGGCTATTGCCAGGATGGTCATTCTCCTGGCACTGTGCGCGAGAGTTAGTAGAGATGTGGGAAAGTTGACGATGTTCACCAAATTCGGACCTAAAAAACACTACGTGCAAAGGAGGCACAGTATGCAACTATCTCGTTGGTTTAAGACCACCTGCGCGGTTGTCGCGACAGGGGGACTCGTTCTTGGAACAGCCGGAAGGACAATCGCTGATGTCAAAGCTGGTGACACCATCACCAAGGAAAACATGGCGAGTGCGGAAGAGTTCCTGACCCCCGCCATGAAATGGTATGTCACGAACGGCATGCCGATGAAGATCGTCGACTACAAGAAGATCGAATGGCCCAAAGCCTTCAAGGAAGCCACGGAAAAATACGCCGGACAGGTCAAGATTTCCGCCGATGGCCGTGACATCTTCAACTACGTCGCCGGAGCCCCCTTCCCACAAATCGACCCCAATGACCCACTGGTCGGCTTCAAGATCATGTGGAACCAAGAGCAGAAACCCGCCTACACGGACAACGTCGGAACTGAATGGATCGTCGAACTGATTAACAGCAAAGGTGAAATGGAACGGCGGTATTCCTCTGGTTTCTGGCGCCGCATGATGTGGACAGGCCGTCTCTATTCTGATCCGAAGCCCGTTGTCCCGCACAACCCGGCAATGCGCTACACTGAACAGTTCGGCCCGCTCTTCGAGCCAAACGATCTGAAAGGCGCGGGAGTGCTGAGTAACCGCTACATGGCCGCCGATATGCCGGACGACTCCTACATGTATCTGCCCGAATTGCGCCGTGTCCGTCGTATCAGCGTGTCGAACCGCAGTGACGCCTTCTGGGGGACGGATTATGACCTGGATGCGCTCTGGGGCTTCAACTCCAAAGTCGGATTCTGGACATTCCGCCTGTTGGCCGAGAAAGAGATTCTCGCTCCCATGCACGCTGGTGGGTACGGCAAGCGGATCGCGTGCAAACCCTCTGATGGGACACATGGAACGCTAGCATTCATGCCGTGCGGTCTCAACTGGGAAAAACGCAAGGTGTGGGTGGTCGAAGGGCTCCCAACCGCGTTTAGCCAATACGCCTTCTCCAAACGGATCATGTATATCGACAAAGACACCATGGGCGTCATCTTCATGGAAGCCTACGACCAAGGTGGTGAGCTGTGGCGGGTCTTCTTCAACATGTTCGACTACAGCAAGAAGCCCTACGACGGGTATCCCGCACGCGGGATCGACGGTGCGAAATATAACTACGAAGACGAATGGGCCTTCGACCCACATGGGATGACCGCCGATCTCCAGACCTCTCATGGCAGCCCGTGGGACGCACCGTCGGGCTACGCCAAGCCTGCGGACTGGGTGAACGAGTGGTACTTCAACGAATCAACGCCGATTAACACTGCCGAGGCCTTCTCGATCAACAACCTGATCCAGAGCGCTCGCTAGACGGACTCGGAGCAGAGGGACAACATCCCTCTGCTCTCTCCCTCCATTCGCTTCCCCCATCCACATTATATTTTTTCTCCGTACCGCGTACCGCTTTCCCCTGAATTTTTTTTCTGCTAGTTAGATGCCCACTTAATTTCACGGTCAGACAGATAAGGAAGAGAGGGGGGAAGATTATGGCAGATTCAGTCAATAACGCACCGGAAGAGCAGTCCCTGGAGAAAGTGATCTGGGGGTACGTCGGCACGGGAGTCTTATGGATTTCTCTGCTGCTGACCGGACTCGCCTTTGAGCGGCTCGGAATCAGTTCGAACATTCTTTCCGGCGTCTTACCCGGGGAAATTGGCACCCTGCGCGAGCAATCCACAACATGTACGCGAGACCTCGGGATCGTCAAGAATGAGCGAGATTCCAATAAACTCACTGAAAACGCGCTCCGCGTCGAAATTGGGAAGCTCAAAAACCAACTCGCCTCGGCACAGCCATCGACACCATCGGCCACGGCTCCCACTCAGCCGACAACACCAACACCGTAAGTGCGCGCGCGCGTGAAAAGATCTCGTTATGATTGAAGTACAGAATGTGACGAAATACTATGGTCAGGTCTGCGCCCTCAATCATGTCTCTTTCGACGTTCAGAAAGGCGAGATCGTTGGTCTCCTGGGACCTAATGGGTCTGGCAAAACAACACTCATGCGGATTCTCACGGGCTTCTTCCCTCCCACGGAGGGAAAAGTCCGCGTCGCGGGGCTTGACGTTGAGACCTCTTCGCTTGAGGCTCGTCAACGTCTCGGCTATCTGCCGGAGAGTGTTGTCCTCTACCCCGACATGACCGTAACCTCGTTCCTGAACTTTTGTGTCCGGGTCAAAGGCAACGCCGCCGCCCAACGTCGCGGCCAAGTGGACCGGGTGCTTCACGAGTGCTCGCTCGAACACATGGCACAGCGTCACATTGGCACGCTGTCAAAAGGCTACCGCCAACGCGTCGGGCTCGCGCAAGCGCTGCTGTGTGAACCGGAAGTCCTCATCCTTGATGAACCCACCGTCGGTCTCGACCCCAACCAAGTCATTGAAATGCGCGATCTCATCAAGAGTCTGGGAGGCAAGACAACGGTTCTGCTCTCAAGTCACATTTTGCATGAGGTTGGACTCACCTGTCATCGGGTCATCATCATCGACAAAGGGAATATTATCGCGGAGGACACCGCCGCCGGACTCAGTGAAAAGGTGCAGGGGGCAACGCGCATCCAACTGCGCGTCGTTGGACCGCAAGCGGAGATTCTCTCGGCATTGCGCGCGCTGCCGAACGTCAAGGACGTGCAGCCTCAAGAGACCTCCAACCTGGACGTGGGTGGACATCGCTTTGTCGTGCTTTCACCTGAAAAAACCATCGCTCGTGATGTTGCCCAAGTCATCGTCAATCGCGGCTGGGCCTTACATGAACTCACACCGACGACACTGGGCCTCGAAGAGCTCTTCGTGCGACTGACTGGCACCGGCGAGCAAGGCAAGGAAGCCGCGTGAAAAGAATTGAGTCATCGGGTGATTGAGTCACCGGGCCATTGCTCAAATCCCCAACCCAATCCCCCAATTTCCCAATTCTTCAATGACTCAATCACCCGATGACTCAATGTCTCAATAGCGTTCGAGGTAAATTGTGACAGCAAGTACGAAAGCTCTCACCAACTTCTGGGCGGTGGTCATCAAGGAACTCCGCTCCTATTTTCTCTCGCCATTTATTTATTTGATTTCCGCCGTCTTTCTGCTGCTCAGTGGCTATTACTTCTATACCGACCTCATCTTCTACGTCCAATACGGCTTCGGCACCAATATCTTGGTCAACTTCTGGCAATTGTTCTTCACTGATCTTCGTCTCGTCGTCCTGTTGACCGTGCCTTTTCTCACGATCCGCTTATTCACCGAGGAGAAACGTCTCGGCACCATCGAACTGCTGCTCACCTACCCCATGCGCGATAGCGAACTCTATTGGGGGAAATTTGTCGCCTGTAGTATCGCCACGCTCTTCATGCTGTCCTTCACGATCCTCTATCCGACCCTCCTCTACAGCGTGCAGCCGTTCGACTGGACCATCACCATCGCCGGCTATGTCGGTCTGATTTGCATCTCCCTCGCCTTTATCGCCTGTGGCCTCTTTATTTCCTCCTTGACGGATAACCTTGGGGTCGCGGGACTGTCCGCCCTGGGAATTTCGTTGCTGTTCTGGATTCTCAGTTGGAACGACGGCGCGACCAATCAGGGCGTCCTCCGCTGGCTGGCCGAGGTCTCCATGGTCACGCATTTCCAAAGTTTCGCCCAAGGATTCATTGATTCGAAGGAAGTTTCTTTTTTCACCGTCTTTGTCCTGTTCTTTAGCTTCCTGACTCTGCGCTCGCTCGAAGCGCGGCAGTGGAGGGGACGGAAATGAACGCCAACCTCCGTAACGTTATTAAATTGGCCCTGGGCACGGTGGGCTGCTTTGCCCTGCTGCTAGCGATCCAAATGATCTTGGTCAGCAAGAATCATCGTATTGATCTGACACCGGAAAAGAAGTTCACCCTCTCGCCCCGCACGGCACAGATTGTCAAGAATCTCCAGAAGGACGTGCAGGCGCTGGCGTTCATCAACAGTGATCGTCCAGAGAATTTTTTCGTCGAAGACATGATGGGGCGCATGGCCAGTCTGTCGAAGCACTTCCACTATTCCATTATCGACATGAATCGCAATCCCGCGCTCGCGCGCCAATACCACGCGTTCCAGTACGGGACGTTGGTGTTCGAATCGGATGGACAAAGCAAGGGCACGATGCTCTCAAGTGGCGAAAGCGCCGTGGCCTCCATCCTCCTGCAAGTCACGCGCAACAAGGAAAAAACCATCTATTTCCTCACAGGTCACGGCGAAGGCAGTCTTGGGGCGGATGTTCCACAAGGCGGCTATTCCAAATTACGCGGGGCCATCGCCGACGAGACCTATCATGAGAAAACCCTTGTCCTTTCCGTAAGTACCCAAGTGCCGGACGACGCGGATGTCCTGGTCATTCTCGGCCCCAAAGGTCCATTTCCCGCCAGCGAACTCGCCGCGCTTGACGCCTATATCCAACGGGGTGGCGCACTTTTTGTCTTGCTTGACGTCAACGGTTCGCCCTCATTGGTGCCGTTCTTGGAGCGGTACAATATCCGTCTCCCGAACTTGGTCGCCGTGGACCCCACCAAGCGTTTGTACGCGGGCGAGATGATCACCTACCGTGTTTCGGCGACAGCCAAGACCCATCCCATGCTCCTCTCGGTCAATGCTCCGCCAATCTTCTCGCTCGCCCGCATGGTTGAAGTGCGGCAAGACCTGGACAAGGGCATCACCGCGCGCCCCATCCTCGCAACATCAGGAGAAGGGTTCGCTACCGCGATGAGCAACATCAACCAAGCAGGACTCGCGACGTTTAACGCCGAGACTGATACCCCAGGACCCGTGCCGATCGCCGGCGAAGTCGATATCAAGAGGGAGGAGAAGATCGGTCGCGTGGCTGTCTTCGGCGATGCCGACATGCTAAACAACAATTTGCTTGATCAGGGCGGCAATCGCGATCTTTTCATCAATGCAATCAATTGGTTAGCCGAGGATCAAGAGATTCTCGGCGAGCGCCCCTCGCGAGAACAGCCTTTTGTCACAACCTTTACTCCGACTGACGCGGATGGCCGGTGGCTCCTCACCATGAGCACCGTGGTGATTCCGGGACTATTCCTACTGACCGGAATCTCCGTTTTCTTATGGCGGAGGCAGCACGGATGAGCTGGAAGAAAGTCGGTCTCTATTATCTCCTCGCTACGGTCTTTGGGGCGTATTTCTTTCTCGTTGAATGGCGCCCGCCCAAGAAAATAGGACTCGCGGCGCCTGCTCCCACGGCGCAAGAGAGCCAATTCCTCGCTATCGCGCGCGACAACATCCATGGACTGATGCTGAAACGCCCCAACCTCACGCTGACATTTCGACGCGATGGACAACGGTGGACGGTCGTGGAACCAGCTGGGCTAGAGGTCCCCTCGGACCTGTTGACGAGTTTCGTCGAAAATCTCACACCGACAAAACAAATCATCATCATCGCGAAAGACCCCAAGGATTTCACTCCCTTTGGACTGAATCCGCCCAATACTTCGGTTGTGATCCAGGACAAAACCGGCAAGGATGTGGCCACCGTTTCCCTTGGAGGGACAAATCCCACGTCCTCTTCCATTTACGCCCGGATCGAACCCTCTCCACAGGTCTATCTTTTAGGGCAGAGCGTTAGTTATTACGCACAACTGGTTTTCGAGAAGGTCAATGGGAAGCAGAACGAGTAATCGGTCACCAGTTATTAGTGACCAGTTCTCTGTTATCAGTCGGCGGTCGGCAGTCAGCAGTCGCCACGCCTCAAGACAAAAACTCTGGAAGACACCCAGGATTTTCTGTCTCTCCTTCTGCCTCTTGCTACTCTCCGCCTGTTCGCGACCTCAGGGCAACTCCACAAAAACGGACCTCACTCAGTACATTGACACCGCCCGCTCATGGGCAGCCACGGAATTGCAAATTAACGCGGCTATCGCCAAAGTCCGCGAAGATCAATTTGTCCACGATGACCTGATTCTTGCCACCCTACGACCTGTCGTTAGCGTTTCTCAGAAATACGTCCAGCAATTAGAAAACCATCATCCACGCACCCCGCCATTACGGAATGTCCATTTGGAATATATTGAAGCCTGGCGAGCTCATTACCTTGCGTTCGCCTCAATGATCGATTCCGTGGAAAAGAAAGACTATATCCAGCTTGCGAAAGCCAGTGACGACCTGCTCGAAGCGCAACGTTCGGTTGCCGACGCACTTACCGACCTCGCTCGACTGATGCAGGAAGCCGGACTCCGACCCGCTCCCCCTGGAAATCAACAATCGAGACCGCCAGCATCATCTTCCGCGGGCCCTGCTTCTCAAATGTCACCCAAAGGCATGTAAACTAACCCCTCCCCCAGGTATGACAAAAAAATCCCCAGTCTGAATCTAGACTGGGGATTTTTTTGTCAAAAATTTGCATTGCTTGTGTTTTTATTATATACGAGCCTCTGACCTCTACTCTTTATCCACATCTTCAGGAACGAAAGGAGGGCAGGTCAGACAAGCGGGATACAAGTGGTTTTACTGACGAACTACCGTCGCACCAACGTCATCGGTGCAGGGCACAATGAGGGACTTCTTAAGAAATTTTGGGCAGGAGGGATCATGCAGATCAGGACAATTTGTAAGAAACTGTTTATCCTATTAGGGTTAGTTGGGACACTCATCACCACAGCTCACTCAACGTGGGCTTCAACCCGTATCGGTAACGCCGAAATGCAGATGTGGTATCGGATGCGCCATACGTTCCACACCGACGGCGGCAATAACGTCAACTGGGTGCAATGGCGAAACGAAGCCTTCTTTTGGTTCACCTACGACGATTTTGTGAAAAACGGAAAAATTCTCAACCAGGACAGCCTGGCGATCCCCTTTGTCAAAGGCGCCACACTCAACGCCCGCTATCGCTTTCGCGCCGACCCGACGTGGGCCATTCGCGAAAGTTATCGCAACCAATACGACCGACACGAACGCAAGAGTTATCTCTTTCCCGAGAATGGATTCCGCGACCTCTTCTTGGACCTTGACTTTGGCCAAGTCGGGGTTGGTAAGCTCACCGCGCGTATCGGCAAACAACAGATCGTATGGGGCGAATCGGATTTGTACCGCTCGATTGACGTCATCAACCCCCTGCGCATTGACCAAAACCAGGGCGCGGGGGAAAAGTTCGATGAGTTTCGTACTCCTCTCTGGGCTCTTAAACTTAACTACTCCATCGGCAATGTGGGGTCGATGTTCTCGAACGTCTTCATTGAGCCTTTCTACACACCTGGATTTCGTGGGCCGAGTTCCGATCTGATTATGGACGGGCTGGCCTTCCGCGCGCCGGTCCATATCAAGGGCTGTCTGAACGACGACAATAAGCTCGTGGATTATCGAGCGGAGAATTGCTCATTCCGACGGGCGGATGGGTCGCGGGTGTTCGTGCCGTGGAACCCAACGTGGCGAGGCCGGCAACAGTCTCGCCATCCGTGGGCGTTCATAAGCCGGGGGACGAATCCACGGTCCGGCTCTCCCGATTTTGACAGTTCGTCAGATTCCCCAGACATCGCGAACTCGCGCGTCACATATTTGCCCCAGGTCTACAGGGGCAGTTGCAAAGGGCCGCTGAATGGCCTGTGGAATTTCTGTACCACCGCGATGGGATTCCGTATCTTCGGTACCAGTGTGGGCGGGTTCGATTTTTCGCTGAACTATGCCAATATCCCACAAGGGGTCCAGGGCACATTCAATTTTAGTGATGTCTTTGGCGCGAAGGTCTACGGCGACGCGGACACCTCGCAAAAACTCGGACTCGGCACCCCCACCGGCAGCTTTGAAGAAGGCTTACGGCGTTGTCTAGACGCCAAAGGGCGCGGCAACACTCCTAGGAATCACAAATCCCAAAACTCCGGCTCTGTGGCCACGATCTTGGTCGGAGCGGATCTTGCCGGCTACAACCATCCAGGCCGCTTCAGAAGCAACAATAAGAACGGCGTCCTCAATAACAATGGCGAGCCGCTCCCAGGGAAACACAACGCCGTACGGCTTCCGCGGACGGACTGTTTTCCCGCGAATTACCATTGGACCAGAACCCATGTCACCGGCTTTACCTCGACCTACAATGACTTCGAGTACACCGGGATGGTCTTCCGGTTAGAGGAAAGTTTCAGTAGCAAAGAGTATGTCCGGAAGCTGCCGATCGGCAGTGGACGCAACGCAAAGCTGACGGATCCTAGGACCCTTGACCGGCTGCTGAAATTCTCGGTCAACAAGGACTACCACACGTTTACGCCGGTGTGGCGGTCGATGGTGGGGTTTGACTTGCTCAAATCGGTTCCATCGTTCAAGTACATTCCGTTCCTGCATCATTCCTTCTCCGACCAAGCCTGGTTCTTCACGGGGCAATGGTTGATGAAGAACCAATGGAGCAACGTCGCCAACCCACTGTGCTACGCGGTGGACAACGGCGGCAATGGGCTCACCAATGCGGATGCGAAGCGACTGTCGCGGGCGGATGGCAAACGCCACTACGCGAACGCGCAGTGTCGGAACTACCGCTGGAACCACCTCCTCACCTTGGCCGCCGTCAACCAAGGGTTATTCGCGAGCCGGGTGGAAACCCGCAACGCGGTTGTGTACGAGCCACGCGCGAAGGACTGGTTGTTGTTCTCGCAATGGTGGTGGCGCAACGTGCTGGGGATGGAAGCCGTCGAATTGTCGGCGGGCGTCTCCTGGTATCCCGGCAGCAGCATGAGTCAAGGCTGGACCGGCCTCTATGGCTTCGCCGACCGTGATCAGTTGTGGCTTGAGTTTACCTACTATCTGCTCTAACTGGGAGTAATTTTCTTTCGACACGGGGGGAAATCACAACAGGTGAAAAACCAAAGGGTCGGGCTCCTCCCGACCCTTTTTGTTTGCGCGCGCCACTCCAGGCCCTCGTGGCTCCGGTGCCCCGGTCCGGTTCTCCCCCTCACCCTTGACATTTTCGCTAAAAAATAGGAAATGACTGGGCCGGAGAATCTTCCCACCAGGGAAGAAAGACATTCCACTTTCTCACTCATGCAAAGGGAGGTTAGTTATATGGTGTATCAGGAGGGGAGGCGTTTCCAACGCCACCTGAGCCTAGTTGTAGCGTCTCTTGCTGTTGCCGTGACGTTGGGACTCGTAGGTTGTCATGGCGAAGAACACGCAGTCAAGTTGAACGACGATCTCGTTCGCCGCACTGACAAGTTTTTTGATGTCGCGCACGTCAGCGGCGGCACATTCGTCATAGTTGGGTATGATGGGCGCATTTTACGTAGCGAGGACAATGGCGGCAGTTGGAAAGAAATTGCACGACCCACAAACTTTAGCTTAACCCAAGTTTCGTTCGTCGGAGAGAATGGATGGGCGGTCGGTCACCAAGGCACGGTGGTCAGCACCCGTGACGGTGGCAAGACCTGGACTCTCCAAAAATCCAACACCACCAAAGCCCTCTTCTCTGTCTCCTTCGTTGATCAGAATCATGGCTGGGCCTGTGGCGACGAATCGACCTGGCTCTGGACCGATAATGGCGGCGAGACGTGGACAGCGGAACGCATGGAAGTGTCGCAAGTGGGCCTCTCTGAACAAACCACCTTGGCGGTTCCCGACATCATCTACTACGGGGTCCAGTTCATCGATTCACAAAACGGCTGGATGATCGGTGAATACGGTAACATCCGCCATACCGCCGACGGCGGGAAGACCTGGGACTCGCAACATGAATCCCTCCTCGACCAAATGGTCGCAAAAGGTGGCAACAAAGACGTGATGGCTCTGGGTGCGTTCTTCCGGGTCCAGTTCACTGACCCGCAAAACGGAATCATCGTTGGCGCCGCTGGTGCGATCGCGACCACCAACGATGGCGGCACCAAATGGCAATGGGTCTCTCGTGAAGGCGATAAACCAGATGTGCCGCCGCTACACATATACAACGCGGTGCTCCCTGGACAAAATGGGCATGTCGTCGCCACTGGAACGAACGGGCTCGTACTCCTTTCGGAAAATAAGGGAGCCGATTGGAAACCGGCGACCATTCCTGGTGGCGTGTTTACCTGGATCAACGGGATCGCCTTCTCTCCTGAAGGAAAAGGGGTTTTAGTGGGCGGCAAAGGGCTTATTCTGCTATCCGACGATGCAGGACAGTCGTGGCGGGCATTTGAAGAAAAAAAGGGCGCGGCCAAAGCAGCTCATAGCTAGGACAAGAACTGTTGGCGCAATTCCATTCCCTCTCGTAAGGAAAAAGGAGACACGACCGTGGCAGAAGAAACAAAGTTATCGACTCTCGAAGAAGCGATGCGGAGTAAAGCAGCGCTCTATCGTATTGGTGCTAGTCTCATCAAGCTGCGTATCCCCATCATACTCATTAGCGGGCTTTTCACCGCTTACATGGGCTATAGGGCCGCGGGGTTGCAGATGCAGACGGCATTTAATGACCTCCTCCCGTACCGCCATCCCTTCGTCCAAGTCCACTTCAAGTTTGCCAACCAATTTGGCGGCGCCAATAACATCAATGTTATGATCAAGGTCGACAAGGGCGATGTCTTCACCAAGGAGATGCTCAAGAAGATCTTCGATATGACCCTGGCTCTGGACAGGGTGGTTGGTGTCAATCATGACCAGGTCGCCTCAATTGGTCACCGCACCACCCGCTACCTGACGGTGCTGGGAGGAACCATCGCCACGCCCCCGGTCATGCGGCGGCCTCCCAAAACCGATGAAGAAGTCGAAGAGATCAAGAAGATTTGTTACAACACCGATTCGATTTACGGTCAGCTTGTTTCTCTGAACGGCCAGGCATTACTCATTAAAGCCAACTTTATTGAAGGGCGTCTCGACTACCGGCGGATCTTTGACGAGGTCAAACGGACGGTCATCGAACCCTTTGAGACTTCTGAACACACCATTTGGGTCGCTGGCGAACCGCAACTGTACGGCTGGATTTATTACTACGCGAACGAAGTCTTTTATATCTTCCTCGGCGCCACGGTCTTCTGTTGGTTCCTGCTCTACGCCTACTTCCACGACTGGCGCGGTGCCCTCAGGCCAACCATCACTGGTGTGATTTCGGCAATGTGGGGTCTTGGGATGCAGGCGATCATGGGGTACTCAATGGACCCCCTCGCGCTGGTCATCCCCTTCTTCGTCACTGCTCGCGCGGTCAGCCATTCGGTGCAGATGCATGATCGTTACTATGAAGAATATCGCAAGTGGAACTGGGATAAAGAAAAAGCCATCGTTGCCTCCTTCGCGGAACTCTTTGTCCCAACCATGAGTGGGATTATTACTGACGCGCTGGGCATGCTCGTCATTGTCATCGTGCCAGTGGTTATCCTTCAACGCATCGCGATTTCCGCCTCCATCTGGGTCGCGTCGGTGGCGATCAGTGAATTGCTCCTGAACCCAATTGTCTACTACTACCTCAAAGCACCAGAGAAAGAAAAAGTCCTGAGACGAGAGGTTGGCATCTTCCAGCGCGTCATGGACGTCAGCGCGACCTGGATTGTCCAACCACGTAACGCGAAGGCCATTGTGGCCTTTTGGGTCATTGCCTTCTTGCTTTCCCTGACCCAAATCCAACATATCACGATAGGTGATCCCACGGCGTCAACCCCGTTGTTAAATGAAAACTCCCCCTACAACCTGGCTCATCTCGAGATTCAGAAATACTTCGGTGGTATCGAACCACTCGTCATCGTCGTTGAGGGTCGCGATAAAGATGTACTGAAGGATCCGAACCTCCTGCGCACAATGGAGAAATTCCAACGGGCGCTCGAACGCGATCCGGACGTGGGTTACAGCTTCTCGCTAGCCGATATCGTATCGTCGATCAACATGACTTTTTATGACCTGCAGCCTCGCTGGTCGGTGATCCCGGCGGAAATCCCGAAGATCAGCTCCTTGTTCTTCTATTACTTCGCCGGTGCCCCTCCAGGCGAGACCTCTCGGTTCCTTGATCCGAGTTATCGGACCTCCCACGTCACGTTCTTCGCCAAAAACCACCAGGGAGACAACGTTGAACGCATTCTCAAAGAAGCGGAAACGTTCGTCAAGGAAAACCCAATGGAGAAGGCCGATTTCCGCTTGGCTGGAGGTCTCATCGGTATCACCGCCGCCGCCAACCGCGAAATTCTGAAGAACGACATTTTGATGCAGATCCTGGGCTTCGGCACCATCTTCATCATCGTCATGTTCACCTACCGTTCAGCGGTGGCCTCGCTGGTGATGATGATCGGTCTGTTCCTCGCGAATGGTGTCGTCAATGCGTATATGGGATACCGGAATATTGGCATCAACCTCCAGTCATTGCCGATTGTGACGGTGGGTGTCGGCTTCGGCATTGATTACGCCTTATATATCGTGAGTCGCGCGGTCGAAGAGTACAAAGGCGACGTCACGGAAGCGGTTCGCCGAGGACTCGCGACATCAGGAAAAGCGGTGACGTTCACCGCGATCACGCTCGTGATGGCCACAATGCTGTGGACATTCTCCAATATCCGTTTCTGTTCGGAAATGGGGCTCCTGCTCGCCCTGTGGATGGGCATCAGCTTCTTTGGGTCGTGCACCTTCGTGCCCGCCCTGCTGGTGTTGGTGAAACCGAAGTTCTTCCTCCGGGCCGCGGAAGAAGGCATTATCGGGTAGAACAGGACTAGCTCAGGCGCGGTGCGTGCACCGCGCCATCCGGCACCGAACAAAACGTCAAAAGGCGGGTCACAAGCCCGCCTTTTCTATTTGCGAATGACCGTCTGTGTTTCTCTCGCCCTGGCGCGGCCATGAAAAATATGTGAAGATGCCCCGCCGAAACCCCAAAAGGAGGAGATGCCAATGGCTAGTGTAGATGGTGGTGCGCTTATCGGGCGCATCCTGAAAGAACAAAAAGTGAAATACATGTTCGCCGTCAATGGCGGGCATACGTTTCCGATCCTCGCCAACCTTATGAACAACGATGTGGACCTCATCCACATGCGCCACGAACAAGCCTGCGCCTACGCGGCGGACGGCTATGCGCGTGTCACCGGAACGACCGGCGTGTGCTGCGTTACCGCGGGCTGCGGACTCACCAACGCCGTGACCGGCCTCTGTGTGGCGGGACTCACCAACAGCTCCGTGGTGTGTCTCTCCGGCCAGCATCCCACCACCGAAGACTACATTGGGTCCTTCCAAGAAGCCTACGGCTCCGATGTCGTGCGGACGTTCACTAAGTTCGCCAAGCGGGTACTCGATTGGTCAACCATTGAGGTCGACCTGCGCCAGGCCTTCCGTGAAGCCATCAACCCACCGCAAGGCGTGTCGATGCTGGAAATTCCTCAGAACATTCTCTATCACGTGGACGACGAGAACAAACAGCGCAAAGGCGCGAAAGTGTATGGCTCGGACGAACTCCGTTCGCAAGGAGATCCCCGCTCAATCGAAAAGACCGCTGAACTCCTCTTCAAGGCGCAGAGACCGTTGATCGCTGGTGGTGATGGCATTTTCTGGTCCGGTGCCGCGGCGGAGTTGAAAGAACTTGCTGAACTCACGAGCACCCCGGTCTATTGCCGCCGCTCTGGACAAGGCGCGGTTGATGAGGCCCATCCGCTGGCGATTCGTGGAGCGTGGAAGAAACCGTTCACCGGTGAAGCGGATGTCGTCCTCGCCGTGGGTTTCAAATACTGGAGCGGTGAGAAATTCGGCGAGCCCCCGACGTGGAGTGACAAAGCCACCTACATTCAAGTGGACCCAACGCCACAGCGGGTCGGCTGGCACGTTCCCGCTGAAGTCGGTATCGTCGGCGACCCCAAACTCGTACTGCGCCAGATTATCGATAAGATCAAAGAGATGAAGCTCGATTTCAGCTCGAAACGGGAAAGCCCGTGGATCAAGCAGATGGGCGACATTCGCGCGAATTATGAGAAGCTCATCGGTGAACGCGCGGTGAAATACGCGAACAACACACCGATTCATCCTGACCGCCTCACCAGCGACCTGATGAAAGTGATTGATAAGAGCGCGTCGCTGATTATCGATAGCTTCACGCTCAGCGGCTACACCAGCCAATGGTTCACCGCCCATGAGATGGGACAAGTCGTGGATGCGGGACCGCTCGCCCCAGTGGGTCATGGCGTTGGCATGGGTATTGGCGTGCAGCTTGGTCGTCCAGGCAAGCAAGTCATCCTCATCAGCGGCGACGGCGGCCTGGGCATTGGCGGCATGGATATCGAAACCGCCGCGAAGTACAAAATTCCTCTCATCACGTTGTTGTGGAATAACAGCTCATGGGGTCCGAGTTTCGAGTCGATGCCGATCCTCAAAGGACGCACCAAACCGTTCGACATGGTCCCGAACATTCGCTACGACAAGGTGTTCGAGCCGATGGGCGTGTACACTGAACATGTCGAGAAAAACGAGGAGATCATTCCTGCTCTTGAGCGGGCATTGAAGTCCGGCAAGACGGCACTGATCAATGTCTTCGGTGACAAGCGTGTTGGTCATCCGACATTGGGCGGGAATTTGTTGGGATCGACAAAGCAGGTGTAAGAGACAAAACGCACCGGAGAAACGGAGAGCGGGAGAATCGGGGAAAGGAAGAAAACTTTTTCTTTCCTCACTCTCCGCTTCTCCGTTTCCGTCTTCTTAGGGAGGAACCTCATGGTTAAAGTCTATTGCGACCGTTGCAGCACTGAGGTTGAAAACCTCGACGCCTTATTACAGTTCTCGATTGAAGTCACCGAACAGCCGAATCGCACCGCGTGGAGTTGGCACACGGAAGTGTGTCAGGATTGTTTTGTGCTTATGAAAGACGACATTTCCTCACGCGTCACACAGCCGCCAGAGGATAAAAAGAAAGGACCGAAGAAATAGGGATCACGGTTGCCGTGCTCCCGCCCCTTACTTCACACCCAAGAATGCCAAATCCTGCAAATACTCCTCCATCGGTACCATGCCGATACGCAACCGTTTCCCACCGATAATCACCGTCGGCACCGCCGTCACATAGTACTGGTCACTCGCCTCTTCGCACTGCTGGCGTACCGAGTCTTGTAGTGCGGGATCGTCAATATCTCGCAGGAACGTCGGCATATCGAGACCAGCCGCGCGTGCCACCGCCACGAGATTATCCTTGTCGATCAGACTTTGCCCTTCAATAAAAAATGAACGGTAGAGCGCGGGATGAAAGCGGTGAAATGCCTCCTCGCCTTGCCGTTGTGCCGCCACTCCAGCTTCGAGGCCCGGCATACTCCAGCGCGGGAATTCTTCTTTCTCCCACATGTTGTAGGTAATACCTTCAGGTTCCGCCATCGCCGAAATACGTTTCCAGGCTTTCTCGACATAGCTGTCCTGAAAGCGGAACGGACTCGGATCATATTGCGGACGAAGGGCGAAGGGATGCCAGCGGATGGAAACGCGGTCACCAAAGCGTTCTTTGATTTTCTGCAAGCGCACGGCCGCAGGATAACACCAGGGTCACAGGTAGTCGGAGAATTCAACGATTTCGACAGGGCCATCCATAAGAACCTCCAGCCCGTGGATCATTTACGAGCCTTGTAAAATGTTCACCACCGCATCATGCACGCGACCATTCGAGATGATCGCATTCCCAGTATAAATCGACGGCGAACCGGCAAAATCCGAAAAGCGGCCACCTGCCTCGGTGACAAGAATCTTCGTCGCCGCCACATCCCACGGCTTGATTTCGGGCTCTAGCGTCACTTCCGCTTGTCCGCAAATCACGACACTGTGTCCCAGGGCATCGCCAAACCCTCGCTGACGCGCGGTGGCATCAATAAGACGGAGAAACGATCCCCAGCAGGGCCGCACCTTGAGATCCTTGAGGCCACCATGAATGAGCATCGACTTGGCCAAGTCGTCAACATCGGACACCCGCACCCGCTGGCCATTGGCGAAAGCCCCCTGCCCTTTCCGCGCAGAGAGCAAGTCGTTGATTGCCGGTGCGGACATCACACCAGCCGTAATCTCGCCCTCTTCTTCCAGTGCGATGAGGGTCGCGAAGAACGGAATGCCGCGAATGAAATTCTTAGTGCCATCAATAGGATCAATAATCCACCGAGTGTTGACCTGACCAGCACGCTCGCCCATCTCTTCCCCAAGAAAGCCGTACGCGGGGAAATGCTGGCTAAGAATTTCAATAATCGTCGCTTCGCATTCGCGATCGGCTTTGGTCACCGGGGTGCGGTCGGCTTTGGTCTCGACCTTGAGATTGGTACGAAAATAATGGAGCGCGATTTCGCCAGCGGCTTTGGCGGCTTCGAGAGCGGCATTCAGTACGTCATCCATAGTCTGTTGATAGCAGCGGGTGGGCAAAAGGGAAAACGGGGAAAGGGGGAAACGGAAGACAAAAAATGGGTTCTTCCTTTGTCCTTTTACCCTTCGCCCCTTTTACCCGTTTCGCCATTCCCTTGCGTTACAGCAGTCCCCGCAACAATCCGCCGTCCACTTGAACAGCCACGCCGTTCACATAGCTTCCCGCTTCCGAACCGATGAAGACAATGACGTTCGCCATTTCTTTCGGATCACCAACACGTCCGAGCGGCACATCGGCCCCACTATCTTCAAGGGTTTGCTCAATCGTTTTGCCGGTCCGCTGGGCTCGCGCGGCGAGGCCACTTCTGAGCCGATCCGTCAGAATACGGCCTGGCAGGATCGTATTTACAGTAATGTTGTCCTTACCGACTTCGCGCGAGAGGGTTTTCGCCATCCCGACCACAGCCGGGCGTACCCCATTCGAGAGAATTAGCCCGTCAATCGGCTCTTTCACCGACATCGACATCACGCTCAGTAAGCGTCCCCATTTCTGTTTCTGCATGAAGGGAATCGCTTTGCGAAAAAGGCGCACGGTACTGAGGAAATTCAGCGAGAACGCGCTCTCCCAATCGGCATCCGACATATTACCAAAGCCACCGAGCGGCGGTCCGCCAGTGTTGGCGACCACGACGTGGATGGTACCGAATTTCTTGATGGTCTCATCAAGAAACTGGTCTGTCGCTTCCAGTTTCGACAAATCGCCCGGCACGGCCAATATCTCTGCGCCGGTCTCCTTGCGGATTTCTTCGGCGGTCGCCTCAAGCTGCGCCGGATCACGTGCGCTAATGGCCACTTTCGCGCCCTCGCGGGCAAATCCCAAGGCGGTCGCTTTGCCAATCCCTTTGCTCGCACCGCCAACCATCACGACTTTTCCTTTCAGTCCAAGGTCCATTCCGCTCCTCCTTGTTAAATGAAACCGCCCGCTGTCGCCGGTGAAGAACTGAACCGGGGAATCGGGGATGGGGGGAATCGGGGAAAGAAAAAAGGCCGTTTGTTGTCTTCTTCCCCGATTCTCCGTTTCTCCGTTTCGTTTTCGACTACGCCGCCAAGTATCCCTTCTTCTGGTAAAACTCGCGCACGGCGGCTTCAAACCCAGAGGGATTATCTCCCATCACCGAATGACCAGCTTTCGGCACCAACGAGAAATCGGCACCAGGAATGAGTTGCTGAAATTCTTTCACCCCGTCGAGCGAGAGCACGTCACTCTCACCACCTTTCACGAGCAGCGTCGGACATTTGATCTTCTGGACCTCCGCGGCCAATTCGTCGTGCATCTGTTTCATGTCCACGGAACGGTGACCTTCGCTGAAATAGGTATCGTACTTCCATGACCACTTGCCGCTCGGCAACTGTTTCAGGTTGTAGACACAGGTATATTTACGGATCACTTCCAGCGGACGGCGAGGGTTGAATTTGTGAATGATCGCCGCGGCTTCATCCAGGTCGTTGAATTCGCGATAGTTACTCATGAAATCACGAATATGTTTGACCCCTTCTTTCTCGACACGAGGACCAACATCGACAACAACCAACGCCTCGACCTTATGGGAATGATTCGAGGTAAATGACAGTGAATTCGCACCGCCCATCGACATGCCGGTAAGAAAGAAGCGTTTCAGCCCAAGCGCATTGGTAAACGCATCAGCGTCTTTCACCATCGTCTTACGAGAGTAATCTTTATCGGCGGCCCAGTCGGTATCCCCGTGGCCACGTTGGTCGAACGCCATGACATGGAAGTGCGGCGACATGGCGGCGGAGAACAAGTCCCAAGTATGGCAGGTCTGCCCAACCCCATGAAGCAACACTAAGGGCGGCTTCTCGGGATTACCCCAGTCGAGATAATGAAACTTGAGTCCGTTGGCGTGAACGAAACGATCGGTGAACTGTGTCATACGAGTCCCCTCCTCTAGCATTGCAATAGCATTGCGAGCTATCGCGGACAGCGAGAGAATGCAAGAGGCACGGCGGCGGGCGAGGAGAAATCAAAAGGCAAAAGGCAAAAGTCCCCGCCCTCCCCTCTTCTTCTATTTTTGCCTTTTGCCTTTTGATTTCCCTTATTTCAGCAGTCCGTCCACCACTGCCGGCGTCAATTCCGCTAGACTCGCGAGAACAAGACTTGCCTGGCGAAAATCATTGCGAAGCGTGTACTCATTAGGCACCGCGACACAGCGTATGCCCGCATTCACCGCAGCCATGACCCCTTTGTAGGTATCCTCAATCACCACGCATCGTTCTGGTGGCAACTCCAGTTTCCGCGCGGCGGTGAGAAACGCATCGGGCTGGGGTTTCGCCTCGCGATAATCTTGTCGTGCCACGGTCACGGGAAAGAACCGGTCGATGCCCATCCGTCGCAACACGAAGTCAAGATGTTCACGATTCGTGTTGGTGGCGACGGTCAATGCAAACCGCGACGAGAGTTGCATGAGCGTTTCTTCAACATGCGGCATCAAGGTCACTGCGGTTTCCAAGAGTTGGAGATAAATCGGGGACCGCAATTGGCGGAGTTCGTCAGGAGCAATAGGGAGGTTATATTTCGCCACGATATATTCCGGCCCGGTGCCTTGCGCTATCCAATGCTCCTCGTACTCTTCGCGCGACACCGTCACACCATACGGTTTCAGCACTGCACTATACGCGCGATAATACAGCCCTTCGGAGTCAATCAGCACTCCATCCAGATCAAAGATCACACCTTGCGAGAATTGCCCAGCCATAACTTTTACTTCCTCTCTGGGATTCAGCTTGCCAGACTTTTCCGTTACAGTCAGCAGCCATGAAGCCAGACGCAGCGATATCCCCTGAGGGAGCAATCGACCCCTCAGACGCTTGGGTCGAGATTTTCCACTCACTCGGACTGCCCGCGTATCGGATCCGCGTTGAAGCCAAGGACAAGATGGTCTGTATCCAAGCGCCGCCAGAAGATTTCCCGCGTCTGCTTGCCCCGGCCATCCGTCCGGTTTTGGTGAAGCATGGGAAGGCGCTGGGGTATCGGTTTGTGACGCTGGATATGAGCTAGCGGATAGCCCGCTCCCTACGGTCGCTTTATGGCGTATGGCTTATGGCAAAAATGCTCCGGCTATAGCGTGAGCGAAGTGAACGAACCATACGCCATAGAGTGGGCGGAGCGAACGAGCCATCCGCCATACGCCTGCCCTTGACCCCTTCTCTTGAGAGACGCTAAGAGAGTGGGGCGAAGCTATCGCATGTCGGGGTGTAGCGCAGCCTGGTAGCGTACTCGCTTGGGGTGCGAGTGGTCGGCCGTTCAAATCGGCTCACCCCGACCAGTTCGTAGTAGTACCCCCACGGAAAGGCGACCGTATGAAAACGGTCGCCTTTCTTATTGCCTCACTTTCTGCTCAAATGCCGCCATGATTATCCTCATCTCAAATGATGACGGGATCCATTCCGAAGGACTGCGCGCGTTGGAAGAAGCCCTTGCCACTATCGGCGAGATTTATACGGTTGCCCCGGATCGTGAACAAAGCGCGGTCAGCCATGCACTGACCCTCCATCATCCGCTTCGCATCGAAGAAATCGCGCCTCGTCGGTTTGCTGTCAGCGGCACCCCAACCGATTGTATCAACCTCGCCGTCAAAGGATTTCTCCCGGTCCGGCCACAGCTCGTGGTCTCAGGGATCAATAAAGGGGCCAATCTGGGAGATGATGTGACTTATTCAGGAACGGTCTCCGCCGCCATTGAGGGGTCGCTCTTGGGAATTCCCTCGATTGCGGTTTCGCTCGTGGCACGCAGTGCGCCATATCTGTTTGGTCCAGCGGCGGAGTTTGCCGCCGTGCTTGCGTCCGAAGTTATCTCCCAAGGAATGCCCTCCGACACTTTGCTCAACGTCAATGTCCCCCATTTGCCAAAAGACCAATTACGAGGCTACCAAATGACCCGCCAAGGGAAACGTCATTACGCGGAAAAGCTCGAAGAACGCGTCGATCCCCGCGGACGGAAGTATTACTGGATTGGTGGGGATGATCTCGGGTTCGACCCAGTGGAAGGCACGGATTGTGTCGCCGTGCATGAAGGCTACATTTCCGTGACTCCCCTCCACGTTGACCTCACGAATTACCGTACCCTGCACGAATTACGCGACCTACAATTGCCATGGCAGTAGATTACACCACCTCTCGTCACCAGATGGTCGAAGAACAGATCGTCAGTCGTGGGATCAAGGATCCCCTCGTCCTGGCGGCCATGAAGCGCGTGCCACGACACTTGTTCGTTGACGAGGCTCTGCAAGCCCGCGCGTATGAAGATCACCCGCTGCCCATTGGAGAAGGCCAAACCATCTCGCAGCCCTACATGATCGCGCTCATGGCCGAAACCCTGAAACTTGCTGAAGGCGAACGCGTCCTGGAAGTCGGCACCGGATCAGGCTATTTGACGGCAGTCCTGCCTGAGCAAGGCGTGCACGTCTGCACGATTGAACTCTCGTCTCATCTCGCCGCCCGTGCGCGTACAACGTTGCACGCGCTGGGATACCAGAAAGTCAATGTGCATGTCGGAGATGGCACGCTCGGCTGGTCGCGCGAAGCTCCGTTTGATGCCATCGTCATTGGTGCCGCGGCCTCAAGCCTCCCACGTCCGCTCCTCTCACAGCTCCGCATGGGCGGACGCTTGGTACTTCCTATAGGTGAGGAAGACCTGCAAACACTCGTGCGCATCTGGAAAGAACCGAGCGGTCTGCGCGAAGAGTATTTTGACGAGTGTCGGTTTGTAAAACTCCGTGGCGAGTATGGCTGGGAAACGTAGTCGCCGTTTCGCCGCACTCCCAACAATCAACTTGCTCGCTGCCTTCCCATACCAATGATCTACCTCGACTATAACGCCACGACGCCGTTACGAACGGAAGTGCTGGAGGCGATGCTGCCTTATTTCCAGATGCACTTTGGCAATCCGTCAAGCGTGCATTGGGCAGGGCGACAGGCCAAACACGGCGTGGAAGAGGCACGTGAGCGCATTGCCGAGTTTCTTCACTGTCGTCCGGCGGAAGTCCTATTCACCAGCGGTGGCACCGAGAGCAACAATCTCGCCCTCACTGGCGTGCACAACGCCATACGCTCCAAAGGCAGCCACATTATCACCACAGCGATTGAGCATTCCTCCATTCTCGAACCACTCGAGGCGCTCGCCACGGAGGGAGCATCCGTCACCATTTTACCTGTCACAGGAGACGGACGTGTGAGAGCTGAGGATCTCGTGGCGGCGCTGCGACCTGAAACCGTGCTGGTCAGTATCAGCCCTGCCAATCATGAGATTGGCACCATTCAACCCATTGCCGCTTTGAGCCGTATTGCCAGAGAACGCGGGATTTGTTTCCATATTGATGCCGTGCAAGCCACGGGCAAAATGCCGCTTGATGTCACCAGCCTCGGGGTTGACCTGCTCTCCCTCTCCGCTCATAAAATTTCCGGTCCGAAAGGCGTAGGAGCCCTGTACGTCCGCAGAGGCACGGCGTTGACTCCACTGCTCCGTGGCGGACCGCAAGAACGGGAGAAGCGAGCAGGCACCGAGAACGTCGCGGCGATTGTCGGTTTCGGCGTTGCTGCTACATTAGCAGCGCAGGAACTGGAAGCGACTGCCGCCCATTGTTGCCAGTTGACGCAACAACTCTGTGAGGGCATTGTCCAGCGCGTACCAGGAGCCTTTCTCAACAGCCCAACTCACCAGCGGTTGCCTAATACCTTGAATGTTGGGTTCAGTGACGCGACAGGGGAAGGACTGATGATGGGACTCGACCTCGCGGGAATCGCGGTCTCCACGGGCTCGGCTTGCGCCGCCGGGTCGCTGGAACCGTCGCACGTGCTCTTAGCACTGGGACGCAATGCGGAAGAAGCGAAGAGCGCACTCCGGTTCAGCGTCGGCAGAGAAACCACCACGCAAGAAATTGACCGCGTGCTGGAGGTTTTGCCACAAGTGGTGGAAAGAGTACGGCGAGCGGCAAGAAAAAATGAAGAATGAAGAATTGAAAATGAAGAATTGAAGAATGAAGATGACAACAACTCAGTCCTCAGTCCTCAGTCCTCAGTCCTCTCCTCGTCCCCAGCGCGTTCTCGCGGCGCTCAGCGGTGGTGTCGATAGCGCGGTAGCGGCAGCGTTACTGGTCGAAGCGGGTTACGAGGTGATCGCCATTTCGATGCTGCTCGCCGGGAACGCCGAAGGACATGATGGTGGCTGCTGTTCGATTGATGACTTTCAAGATGCCCGTCGGGTCGCCGAACAACTCAACATCCCGTACTACGTCTTAAATCTGAAGGACACCTTTCGCAGCAAAGTGATTGACGTATTCACCGATGAATACCTGCGTGGACGCACGCCGAACCCGTGCCTGCTCTGTAATCGCGACCTCAAGTTTGACCTGCTCTGGCAACGGGCGCGTGAACTGGATGCCCACTACGTTGCCACTGGTCACTACGCGCAGGTCGAATACGATCACGAACACCAGCAGTATCACCTCCTACGCGCGGTCGATCAGCGGAAGGACCAGTCGTATTTCCTGTTTACCTTGAGTCAGGCGCAGCTCGCGCGCACGCTCTTTCCCGTTGGCCACTTGACCAAAGACGAGGTACGCGAAAAGGCACGAACACTGGGACTCAGAGTCGCGGAAAAGCCGGAAAGTCAGGACATCTGCTTTGTCCCGGATGGCAACTACGCGCGCTTCATTGAGCAGCGCGTGACGGCAGCCCAACGGGCACGCCTGACCTCTGGCGCGATTGTCGATCAGGATGGTCAGCACCTTGGCTCGCACGATGGCATCCACCAGTTTACCGTCGGGCAGCGTCGTGGACTTGGCCTGGGTGGGCTTCCTGAGCCACAATATGTGACCTCTATCGACGCCGACCGTGGGCGCATAACAGTGGGCACCAAGTCACAACTGATGACCCGCGGACTTACCGCGAGCGGAGTCAGTTGGGTTGAAGGATTCCCCACTCAAGAAGTAACGGCGACCGTCAAGATTCGCTATCGCCATCCGGCTATCCCTTCTCGGATTGTCGCGCGACCAAATGGACAAGCGGAGGTCTGGTTTCAAGAATCCTATCCAGCCGTCACACCAGGGCAGGCAGCGGTATTTTATGACGGCGAACGCGTGCTTGGCGGTGGCTGGATTGAAAAGGCACTGTAAGAATTATGCAAAATCCCCAGGACCTCGGAACGGGTGCGCACCTCCCCCCTCTTCCAGCTTCAGCGTTACGCATTGCCTTGACCACGCTAGGCTGTAAGGTCAATCAGTACGATACCGCGACGATTGAGGATCGGTTGAGAGCAGAAGGCCATGAATGCGTGCCGTTCGCGGATACAGCGGATGTCTATATCGTCAACAGTTGCACGGTCACCAACCAAGCCGACGCCGAAAGTCGTCAACTCGCGCGTCGCGCCAAACGGCAAAACCCGCGCGCGCGAGTCATCATGACTGGCTGTTATGCGCAGGTGAATCCCAAAGCCGTGGCCACGGTACCGGAGGTTGATTACGTCATCGGCTTAAATCGGCTTGACGACATCTTGCGGGCCGTAAAGAACGAAGTCGCGGTCGAACGGATATCCGTCAGCAACCTACGCAAAGAGGGTGAGCCCCCCCGTGTAGACACGTTGGGCGCCCTCACTTTTAGCGGTCAGACGCGAGCGTTCCTCAAAATTCAGGAAGGCTGCGACCTGTTCTGTACCTTCTGTATCGTCCCCATGTCCCGCGGGAAAAGCCGGAGTGTGCCACCGCGCGTGGTCCTCGAACAACTAGATCGGTTAGCCGAGCAAGGGTTTCAGGAAATCGTCTTGACCGGCATTCACCTCGGCGGTTACGGCGAAGACCTTGATCCGCCGGTCTCGCTGACATGGCTGCTCTCGGCGATTGAAGAACGCCGACCAGTCCCGCGCATTCGGGTGAGTTCGCTTGACCCGCATGAAATCGGCGACGATCTCATCCGCCTGTTAGCGCAGGCGGACACGCTCTGTCCTCATCTGCATGTCCCGCTCCAATCAGGAGAAGACACTACCCTCGCTCGCATGCGTCGGAGATACGATACGGCGCTCGCCCGTGACGTACTGCTCAAGCTGCGTGAGGCATTGCCACACGCCGCCCTCGGCACCGACCTGATTGTCGGCTTTCCCGGCGAAAGCGAAGAGGCGTTCGCGCGCACGTTCACGTTCCTCGAAGAGAGTCCACTCACCTATTTTCATGTGTTCCCCTACTCCGTTCGGACTGGCACCACCGCGGCAAAATTTTCCGACAAAGTCCCGCAGCCTATTATTGATGCTCGTTCTCGTACGGTACGAAAACTCGGAGAACAGAAGAAGGCCGCCTTCGCCCGGACCTTTGTTGGTCAGGCGCTCCCAGTCTTGTTCGAGCACACCCGCGATAAAAATAGCGGTCTTCTCAAAGGCTACGGACGAAATTACGTGCGCATAATGGCGACGGGAGACGATACGTACATGAATCGCGAGGTCGCCGTGACCATCACGCGGACGAGTGGGGAAACAGCGTGGGGAAACATCGAAAGAAGGAAGAAGGAAGAATGAAGAATGAAGAATGAAGAATGAAGAATGAAGAATGATGACTCCCGAAACCGATTCCGCAATCTTTCTTTCCCATCTCTTTCAATTCTTAATTCTCAATTCTTCCTTCTTCATTACCATTAGCCATGCTCGATCTCACCGAACTTGAAACCACCCTGCCCTACGAATTTCAACGCAAGGAGTTATTGCGTCTCGCGCTCACGCATCGCTCCGCCCCATTACGAGAGGGGCAAGCACACAATGAACGGTTGGAATTTCTCGGCGACTCCGTGCTCGGGCTCGCCATGAGTGACTTACTCATGCACCGTTTTCCTGAAGCGAGTGAAGGGGATCTCTCGAAAATCCGTGCGTCCTTGGTCAATGCTCGCACCCTGGCCGTGAAGGCCGCGTTGCTCTCTCTCGGTCGGTGGTTACGTCTTGGGGGAGGCGAAGAGCGTAGCGGCGGACGTGAGAAACTGTCCATTCTTGCCTCAACATACGAAGCGATCCTGGGGGCGGTCTATCTTGATGGTGGTTTTGCTCCGGCTCATCGCCTCGTCGCCCTCCACTTTGTGAACGATCTTGAAGAAAAATCGCGCGGGATTCTTTTCGACAGCAAAACTCGGCTCCAGGAAGTCACCCAGAAGGTTTTCCGAGAAACCCCGGTCTATACGGTCATCGAATCGCGTGGTCCCGAGCACGAAAAGATTTTCATTAGCCAGGTGACCATTGCTGGAAAACTGTATGGCTGCGGTGAAGGCGTGAATAAGAAGAGCGCCGATCAAGCGGCGGCGTTTCTCACCCTGGGGATGCTCGAGGAACAGGAGTGCGCGCTCAGCGATACTCCACACGATCAGAAATGAAGGAGCTCCCTGGTAAGAGCTGGGGAACTCCCGGAGTCCACCGTTCCATCCGGGCTCCCTTGTTGAAGAATATCCGCCACCGCGAGGCTGACTCCACCTGGCAGCGTGAGGGTATCACCACGAAACGCCAGTTGCTCTTGGCGATAACGTTGGGCGACCGGGTCGGGGTCACTGAAGACTTCAATACGATTATCAACGAGATTGATGATCCAGTATTCGGGAATTCCGCTAGTCGCATAGGCTTCGGTTTTTCGCCGACGATCATACGCGAGGCTTGAGTCCGCCACCTCAATCAGCAGGAAGATATCGCTCGCCTTCGGATGCTCATGCCGGTACTTGTTTGGATCAAAACGGCAGATTGCAATATCGGGCTCCGGTTCACTCCAATCATTGAGGACAATTGGCGCTTGTGTACGAACAGTGAAATTGGGGCCAAGCGAACGAATAACGATAGTGGCGAAGTCATTCGTTGTTCCAGCGTGTGGAGGATTTTGTGGCGGCATCGTGATGATTTCCCCATCTAACAATTCGACCCGTTTGTCGGAGAAGAATCCAGATTCCCACATCCGATAGTATTCTTCACGGGTGAACCGATAAGGAGCCGGAGCAGAGGGTACAGCAGCCATGAGCTGATCCTAATCCGAAGCGAATATGGGAGCAACCCGGAGAAACAAAAAGGGCACGGTGTGTCCCGTGCCCCTCTCGAAGGAATAGACATTATCGGGGATAGTGTCTACTGGTGGGATGTTAACCTATTTGACGTTACAAGAGCGTCCGCGAGAGTTTCTGGCCGCGACTGGCCTGACACAGGAAGAGTTTACGCAGTTGTTGCCCGCCTTTGCGGCAGCTTATGCCG
>SHZE01000041.1 GCA_009692435.1 Deltaproteobacteria bacterium
ACTGGAGCAACACCAGATTCGCAGCTTGCGCGCGAAGCTCAAGTTGGACGAACAGGAAGTGAGGACACCACCGATCTCCGAGCCCCTATCCCGCAGAAGTGCCGCGTCTGCTGCCTAACCACTTTACAGGAACCGGTGGACTTGACCCCTTCCGCCGGCGGCGCCCGGGTGCAAAGGCGGCTTCCAAAGAGACGGTCCGGGCCAGCGCGGCCCGACTCCCGTCCCCGGCAAAGACCGCATAGCCCGCCGTCTCCCACTGCGCCTGATGCACTTCCTGCATCCGCTCCCGGAAGTGCGGCACCACGGCGGCCAGCAGCTCGTCCTGCCACTGGGCTAGCATTTTCATAAACCCTTGATAGCTCACGCCCGGCGCCAGCTGCCAGCGGAATACTTTCGTGATGATCTTCCGGGCCTGCGTAAAGCGTTCGTGTAACGTGCTCAGGTCCGTCGTCGCCCACAGCACCGCCGTCGCCGCTAACAACCGCGGCTTCCACGTCGCCAGTCGTCCTCCCCGCAGGGACGCAAACACGGCGGGCGCGAGCAGCCAATCGAGCACTTGCTTAATCGTCTGATGATTGCTAACCAGAGGCAATGGTCGGTCTTGGTGCGACATTCCTCACTCCTTGCGGGGCTTTGGGACTCAGCCGACGGCACCACAGATGCCGTCGGCTGGCCTGCGTACTAGAGCGCAAATCCCGTGTCGCATCAAGACTTTTTTCCCATTCCCTGGAGAATCTGGTTATCGGCGTAGTGTGCCACGTTGGCTGAGGAGGCCGCGTGGAATGCTTTGCGGCAGCAGCTCTACGCCAAGCCGTGGGTCGTCTACGCCAAACCGCCGTGGGGTAGCTCCGAGCAAGGGCTGAAGTATCTCAGCCGCTACACCCATCGCGTGGCCATCGCCAATTCGCGTTTGGTCTTTGTCGGTGATGGGGTCGTACGTTTTCGCTACACTGACTACGCGGCGGGAGGAACCGCCAAGGTGATGGAACTCCGCGCGGAGGAGTTTCTGCGCCGCTTCCTCCTCCACGTCGGGCCGACCGGCTTCGTGCGTATCCGTCACTATGGCTTGTTGGCCAATCGCACGGCCAGGCCAAGCTCACCCGCGTCCGCCAGCTCCTGGCCATCGTGGCCGCGCTGCCGCTCCTGTCTCCTGTGGCAGTGCCAGCCACAGCCCCGGCTCCCTCTCCCACCGCTGCTGCTCCTTGCCCCGCCTGTGCGGGCACGCACTGGCGCCGGATTGCCCGCCTCCTGCCACAGCGAGGGTTGCCACCATGAGGAGGTGCCCCGGTCCGACTCGCTCCCCTCGCGGTCAGTCGTCTCTCCTCGTGAGCTTCCTCACGCAGCGACCCGTCTTCGTGTGTCCACCGCTCCGCTCTCGGCTCTGGGGGCAGCCCGTCAGCCCTCAGCTGCCTTGCCTTTGCCTGGCGCTCTCCTTCGACAGGCTGCTCTTCGGTCTCCCTCCTCACGCGCTCACCGCTCGGATCTCCATTGGCAGAGTGCCCCAGACTCGATAGAATCCCCATAGTGCCCACGGCTTGTGGGCCGCGGTTACGTTCAACAGGATTTAAGCGCTCTGCTGGGCACAGAGAAAAGCGTGTTTCGTGCTTTGTCCGCAGAGCGGATTAAATCCTTTGCGGTATGGCACAATCGTTGGTTGGGCGCAGGCCTTGCTGCGGTAGTTGTAGCCTTGATTGCGATCGCCAGTTTAGCGTGGTCAGTCCGTCAACCGCCGCGATTCATGTTTCCAGTGGGTATCTTGGTCACAATGATTTGGATCATCATGCTGAAAAATACATGGCGCTACGTTGCCATGTCATTAATTTTAGCGACCAATATGATGTATTTTCTACTGGGATCACATGATTCTTATGTCCTCATCTCTTCTTCCCGTGCGGCAGATTCTCTTGCAGGATCACTGCTTAGCGTAATGCCACATGGCAGCAGTGGCATTGTCGTGGGCGCTGATAACTCTTGGATAATTGGGGGCGGCAGTCTAGTCGATATGGGGCCTAGAAAAGGGGACACATTTAGCACGGTCAACCTTGGAGCTATGATGCATATTGATCCGTTTATTGCAGGACGTCCTATTGCCCCAGAACTCTACGATTTTGGGTTAGCCTTTGATGGTTTTGGTCCACACCGAACGGCTCGGTATCGTTGGGTTTCTGTCGACACCGCCTTGATCTTGGCCGGGGTTTCATCAGTGGACAAACTTCCGGTGAAGTCCGTGCTTGGACGCAGTGATATTTGGACGCACTGGCAATGGCGTGCCCAACCAGATCAAGTCGAAGGTGCAGTGAAATTAGAACCAAGCACGCAAGGCTGGTGTTCCGTACCTGCCTCAGACTTGGATGGACATTGGCTAGTATATCGTGCCCGCACCAAAGATGACAAACAAACCCCCATGCGCCTACAAGTCAACTGGCACGCCAAGCCGGATAACCGTTTTATATCCTCCACAATCCAAGTGGTTTATCCGAACGAAACATGGTATTCGTACGCGACCTTGCTTAATGCACCGCCAGACGCTGATATTGGCTATGTTTATGCAAAGTTGCATAGCGGAGCGAAGGGAATGGTTGAAGTGCAATCGATAGAGTTGAAATAAACAAGGGGCAGGGTTACTGACCAGGTCGCAGTGGCAATTTCTTCGCTGGCTGCAATTTGTAGCGAAAGTCACCAGCGGATCAATGCAATTTTCGAGACGAAACCAAGCCATAGGCAATAACATTTTTTCATGCAGCAGCCACTAATATGGATAGTAGGGAGTCACTCGGCGCGGGCAAACTGGCAGTGAATATGAGGTAACACGTTATTATTGAGCACGGCATCCCCGGTTTGCACATTCGTCATGAGGTGCGGGAGCTCTTCATCCCAGGTTTCCGTCACATGCACTTTATAGCCCACCCACGTCGTGCTGCGTTTATGAGCATAGCGGGTATCGGGATCATACGGAGAGCTGATCCGCGGCGCGGCAGGTGGAATATTGTCTTTCTGTCGCCAGTCCACGACGCCCCCGAGTGTCACAAAGAGGATATGGGCTGGAGTGACATCGAAACCTGCTCATCTCAAAATGCCAAGACTTCGGACGTTTTTTGCGCGAACGAGAGACCCCCCAAAAGGCCATGAACTGCTGGTACGAGGTTAGGCCCGCAAGACTGTAGCGACGCGATAGCCGTGCACGCAGTAGCGACTCCGATTAGGAACAGATATGGAGAGCGTTATGAGCAAGCCCGCAGTAACAGACAAAGAGATCGCGTTAGTTGGTCCACTTCTTCAACGACTTATCTGGGCGGACAAGGAAACACGGGCGAAAATCCAGAAGTTCGGGGCCAATGTTCTTCCGATCAATTTCTATAGCAATACCCCGTCTCTTGATGAGATCGAAAGTTCCTACGAATACACGACAAGTGAACCGCCCTATTTCAATGCGCGCGTCTTTGTACAGGAAACACTGCGGCAAACTCTAGAAGGGTGTCTTGCCTTCTCGACGGAGTTCAATCCCCCTCTGGTTGGAGATGAGGAGACGTGCATGAAATTCTTCTGGCAGAATGGTCAGTTTAGCTATAGTGACGCCATGTCGTACTATTGTTTTGCGCGCATGGCCCGTCCAGCGAACATTGTCGAGATTGGGAGCGGGTTTTCGACACTGATCGCGCTCGAAGCGATTGAAAAGAATCGCGCTGGCACGGTTCATTGTATCGAGCCGTTTCCGCGCGACTTCTTGAAGAAGGACAATCGCCTCACCCTCCATACCGTCAAGGCGCAGGACATTCAGCCGGAATTTCTCAATGATATTTTGCGGGACAACGACATTCTTTTCATAGACTCGACTCATACGGTCAAGACTGGAAGCGATTGCTTGCATATCTATCTTCGCCTGTTACCTGCGCTACGGCGCAATATCTTTGTCCATGTGCACGATGTCTTTTTACCATTCGGCATGCCCCAAGGCTGGCTATTAGACCGGCAGATATTCTGGACAGAGCAGTATTTGCTTCTCGCTTTCCTCATCGACAATTCGAAAGCCTCGGTTCTCTATGGCAGCACGTACAATGCAAAGTGGAATTCGCTCCTGATGGACAAGTTCATGGGGGGCAAATATCCACCCGGTGGAGGGAGCTTGTGGTTTAGGTATAACGGCACGGTGCGATAGTCTGAGTCGGTAACCATCGTACCCCCTCGCTGATAGCGGTTTTCGTATGGGGGAGCGGAGTGTTGTCTTGATCCCCCTCACCCTGACCCTCTCCCAGCCGGGAGAGGGAACCTGAAGACGATCTCTTCCTACAAATGCAAACCGCTCTGTAGCCTGGAGTTGCGAAATCCTCGCGCTCCTCGCTACAATCGCCTTTGTCACAAACCGGAGGGGTTCCATGCCTGGACAACAGATCATCGGTCCAACATCTCATTACTACTACTCCCAGCGCCTCAAACTGCATTACCTGGATTGGGGAAACCCAGAAAAACCGTTAGCGGTACTCGTCCACGGAGGACGGGATCACGCCCGCAACTGGGATTGGGTCGCCCAGGCATTGCGCGAAGACTATCATGTGATCGCACCGGACTTACGCGGGCATGGGGATTCAGAATGGGCTCGGGGCAGTGAGTATGCGATGGTCGAGTATGTCGTTGATATGGCGCAACTCCTCTCTCAACTTGATTCGTTTCCGGCCATCTTAATCGGCCACTCTCTCGGTGGTGGGATCGTCCTCCAATACTCCGGGGTCTACCCAGAGAAGGTGCGCAAGGTAGTGGCGATCGAAGGGCTTGGTCCCCCACCACACATGATCGATCAGCAATCAAAACATGCGTATGAACGGATGCAACTGTGGATCACGCAGATGCGCGATTTAGCGGGCCGCTTGCCGCGGCGCTACAAAACCCTCACCGAGGCGGTGCAACGCATGCGGGAGACCAATCCGCGCCTGAGCGAAGAGCAAGCGACCGCTCTAACCGTGCACGGCACAAACCGCAACGAGGATGGCACCTATATCTGGAAATTCGACAACTATGTCCGGGCGCAGTCGCCCTATCGTTTTAATGTAGAGGATGCCAAGGAGATTTGGGGCCGGATTACCTGCCCAACGTTACTGTTTCGCGGTACCGAGTCGTGGGCGTCAGACCCGGAAAAAGATGGACGCGCGAGGGCGTTTCAGCAGGTCAAGGTCGTGAATATCCCTGGTGCTGGGCATTGGGTCCACCACGACCAACTCGCCATCTTTTTGCGGGCGGTCCAGGATTTTTTGAACAATTAGGACGCTAACACAATTGGTGACATCACCTTTTCATGAAGCCACGAAGACAAGTCGCCTAAACTATTGGCATTGATTTCGTGCCCCATCTCGTACTCTCGGTAGGTGATCGGCACGCGGAGATTGCGTAAGGTCTCACTCGATTGCCGGGCCCGCCCCACATCGACCATTTCATCGCGCTTCCCATGCTGAATGAGGACAGGGAGCTGCTCAGTGGCGGCGACATCAGGAAGCACCGAAAGCAGGTCCTGTGGCAGCCAGGAACTCAGTGACGCCAGGGCCGCAAACCGCTCCGGCTCACCAAGGCCCAGACTGTAGGCCATCACACCACCTTGGCTGAAGCCTAGCACCGCCAATTTTTTCGGGTCAATCGGATACTGTACCCTCGCTTCGGTGAGAAACTGGCGGAGCGCTTCGCGTGCCGCTATCACCGCTTTGACATCAATCGGTCCACCCATGGTGATCGGGAACCACCCATACCCCATCGCTGCGCCACCAAGCGGCACGTGCAGTGGACCCTGCGGGCACAGGACCAGAAATTTCCCGTCACACAGGTAGGGAGCGAGACCAAGCAAATCCAGAGCGTTCGCCCCCCAGCCATGCAGCGTCAGTAAGGTTGGATGGGGGCCAGCGCCTGATGGCGCGAAGACGGTGTGTAATAAATTCATAGTTCCCCTCCTGTCGTCACTCTTGTGCCACTGCTACCTGAAAAGTCGCACGGGAGCAAGAAAAAGCCGAAAAGCTCTTTGCATGACAGCACCGGTCGATTAAACTTTCCCGAAGAAACGACGATCTCTTATATGAGTCCACAGAGGGGGGTTTCATGGATGTTACTGCACTACTAACGTTTGCTGCCCAAGCGGGCGCTTCTGATATTCATCTGAGCAGCGGTGAACCGCCAATGATTCGGTTACACAGCGAAATGAAAAGACTCGATCATCCTGCACTCACGCGCGAAAAAGTGCATGACATGATCTACGACATTATGAATGATGGTCAGCGGAAGAGTTTTGAAGAGCGACTCGAACTCGACTTTTCCTTTGACATGGGCGCGATTGGTCGGTTCCGCGTGAATGTCTTCATGCAACAGCGTGGTGAAGGCGTCGTGTTCCGAACCATTCCGAGCAAAATTCTTTCTCTTGAACAACTTGGTCTTCCGCCAATTCTCAAAAGAATGACAGACAAGGAAAAGGGTCTGATCCTCGTTACTGGCCCGACCGGGTCCGGTAAATCAACAACACTCGCGGCGATGGTCGATTACCTGAACGACACCTTCGAAGGGCACATCATCACGATTGAGGACCCTATCGAATTTACCCACCGCTCGAAGAAATGTCTGGTCAACCAACGCGAACTCGGTGCTCACACCTACTCTTTTGCTAACGCGCTCCGCGCCGTGCTGCGTGAAGACCCGGACATCATTCTGGTCGGTGAAATGCGTGACCTGGAAACGATTCAACTAGCGATTACCGCCGCCGAAACCGGTCACTTGGTTTTTGGGACCCTGCACTCGCCGAGTGCCCCTGGCACCGTGGACCGCGTGATTGACGTGTTTCCCGCCGAACAACAGGCACAGATTCGCGCCCAATTTGCCGACTCCATTGAAGCAGTTGTCACCCAAACGTTGTGTAAGAAGAAAGGGGGTGGCCGGGTCGCCGCTCTCGAAATTCTGGTCGCGACCACGGCGGTCCGCAATTTGATCCGCGAAGGAAAAAACCACCAGATTCCGTCAGCCATGCAAGTGGGCCAGAAAGATGGCATGCAAACCATGGATATGTCGCTGGTTGATTTGGTCAATAAAGGACTAGTCACCCGCGAAGAGGCGCAAGCGAAGAGTATGACGCCGAATCTGTTCGCGCAAACAACAGGACCCGGTGGCCGGGTGGCAACGATGGGCCGCTAAAGACCGGACGTACAACAAGGAACCGTTATGCCCTTTCCAGATTTCCTGCAAGTGATGGTCGATCGTAATGCCTCGGATATTTACTTTACCGTTGGAGCTCCCCCGATGTATCGGATTGAGGGAATCACGCAACCGATTGGTGACGGTCGATTTACCCCGAAAGATTTGGAAATTTTGGCCCGCTCGATTATGAGTGAGCACCAATGGAACGAGTTCGTAACCCAGAAGGAAATGAACCTCGCGTTGTCCATCTCTAAACTCAGCCGGTTTCGTATCAACGCCTTCTGGCAGCGCGGATCAATCGCGCTCGTGGTCAGAAAAATCGTCGTGGAGATTCCGACCCTCGCTCAACTCGGCCTCCCGGAGACCCTCAAAGATATCATTATGACCAAACGCGGGCTGGTTTTGGTCGTTGGTGCGACCGGCTCTGGTAAATCGACCTCACTCGCAGCAATGATTGATCATCGGAACACCTCTTCCCCCGGCCATATCATCAGTGTCGAAGACCCTATCGAGTTTGTGCACCCACACAAACGATCCGTGATCAATCAACGAGAAGTGGGGTTCGACACCCATTCCTTCCAGGCGGCGCTGAAGAGTGCGATGCGCCAAGCACCCGATGTCATCCTGATCGGCGAAATTCGCGATACAGAGACCATGGAATCCGCGATTACGTTTGCCGACACCGGCCACCTGTGTTTAGCGACGTTGCACTCGACCAATGCCAACCAAGCATTTGAACGGATTCTCAATTTTTTCCCTGAAACACGACACCCGCAGATTCTCTTACAACTCTCGCTCAATCTGCGCGCGATTGTTTCCCAACGCTTAGCCCTGGGAAAGAATGGGAAACGCGTCGCGGTCTTGGAAGTGATGCAAGACACTCCGCGTATCAAAGAACTGATTCAGCGCGGGGAGGTTGGGACCATCAAGGAAGCAATGGAACAATCGGCCCAAGAAGGGAGCCAGACGTTCGATATGGCACTGTATGAGCTCTATGCGGCGGGCAAAATTGATCTCGACCAAGCCTTGATGTACGCCGATAGCGTGAACAACTTGCGATTGAAGATCAAAGTGAATGAGAAAAAAGACGCGGCAGTGGGAGGGAAAACTGAATCTGGGGGGTTCCGTATCGAAGGAGAGGGGCCACCTGCTCGACGTCTTGAGAGGCACTAACGGGAGCATGAAAGTCTAAATCGAACCACACGACATTGGCACAGTGCCGCAAATCCCCCCGCGCTTCGCGCGACCCCCTTTGGAAAAGGGGGGCTAGGGGGGATTTCTCACTCTCGGTTATGAAGTGTGCCAATGTTCCGTGGACTGATTTAGCCTTGCATGCGAGGGCTGAGCGAACACTCAGTCCTCGTTTTTTTTGTGCGTGCCGACCTCATCCGGCTCGTAATAACGCTTCAGCGACCCGCAGATCTTCAGGCGTCGTAATCTTAAAGTTCCGATAGCTCCCCTGAACAATCTTGACCACCTTCCCCAAGCGTTCGAGCAACGCGGCATCATCCGTCACGACGACTCCTTCCGCCAATGCCTGAGCATGAGCCTCACGAATCAACGAGACGCGAAACGTCTGAGGAGTCTGAGCGAGCCATAACTGTTGACGAGGAATCGTCTCCACGACAGTGCCCTCTTCGCCCACACGTTTTATCGTGTCTCGCGCCGGAACGGCGACAAGTGCGCCTCCGTGGATGGCTGCGGTCTCAATACTCCGATCCAGAATTTCTCGATCAAGAAAGGGGCGCGCGGCATCATGAATAGCCACGATCTCACTAGTAGGACCAAGCGCCGCAAGCCCAAGTCGCACGGAATCTTGCCGCTCCGCTCCGCCGTGCACGACAGCCAGAGGCACACGGAACTGGCCATGTAACCGCAAGAGGTCGCGGCACAGTTCTTCACGCTCGGGAGCAACAACGAGCGTTATTGTTGCAACCAGCGTGGATTGGGTAATTGCCCGCAGGGTGTGAATCAGGAGCGGAATCCCACCCACCGGTAAGAACGGCTTAGGAAGTTCCCTTCCCATCCGTTCTCCCTTGCCCGCCGCGACAACAATAATGTCAGCCTGCATACAACAAAAGCGGCAAAGGCCGGAAATTTCCCGGCCCTTGGTTTTTCGAAAACCCGGACAGCATTAGTGCGAAAAGATCGACCGGAGATCGTCTAGTATCTTTTCTTCAGGATTGGCACTGGCGATAGCGAGCTCTTTCACTAGGAGGTTCCGAGCCGTGTCCAGCATTTTGCGCTCGCCGAAAGAGAGCTCCTTGTCTGCTTTGAGCACGAACAGATCTCGCAGCACTTTGGCGATTTCGATCACCGAACCAGTTTTGATGCGTTCCGTGTAGTCGCGATAGCGGCGGTTCCAGGTTTGCTGATCTCCCTCGACCTTCTTTGTCCGCAAAATTCGATACACCTTGCTGACCATGTCTTTGCTGATAATGGGGCGAAGCCCAACGGTTGTCACGTTCTCCGTCGGAATCATAATGGTCATTTCACTCTCAAGAATGCGCAGCATGTAAAACTTACGCTGCACTCCAGAGATACTACGGGCTTGGATCCCCTCAATCAGCCCTACGCCATGGCCAGGATAGACGACCTTCTCCCCGTTTCTAAACATGGGCTTCCCTCCTACTGGCGCGATTAATATCGATGACACCTTAGCTGAACAATCGTTCACCGTCAATTTTGTAAGTCCGCGAAAACATTTGTTTTTTAGTCTGCTCGTTTTACGGAAATACTTAAATCTTCCTGTATCTTACAGTAGAATTCTCATGGTTTACTAGAAGATTTTCATGAGGCGTGGATGACATTTTTTTACTTCGCGCGATACCAACCATGAGCGCCCGTACTCATAAATCGTCCTGAACACCCCCACCCTCCCACACCATGAGCAGCGCATCCTCGCCATTCTCGTAATAGCGCCTGCGCCTGCCGACTTCGTGAAAACCACAGCACTTATATAAGGTGATGGCCGCACGGTTACTCACTCGCACCTCAAGGTGCAGAGTTCGCACCCCGCGCTGGCCCGCAGCCCCAATTATTTTGTCGAGAAGACCTTGGCCAACGCCACACCGGCGGGAAGAAGGGTGCACGGCTACTCTCAATATTTCGCCCTCATCGCCGACAAACCATCCGCACAGATAGCCGACGATGGTGCCGTCCTTTTCCGCCACCCACAAACATCCGTGCGTTCGGTGGAGCTCGGTGAGGAGGAATTCCTCTTTCCACGGTAAGGAAAAAGACTCCTGCTCGATCTCAAGCACTTGAGGAATGTCACTCTCAACAAAGGGACGCAATCTAACTTCCGCGTGCAATAGCACCTCGCATTTTTGGAACGGATAGTGACATGGGTAGACACCTTGGAAAGCTATCCAAATTTTTCTTGACAAGGCGAGGGAGTCCACCTTATACTTAAAGGCATCTTATGTATCCTCAACAAAGAGGAAAAGGAGGTTTCATGAAGTTGTGGGCGAAAGGATTTTCCGTCGCGGCTCTGGCAATCCTCACCGGAGGGATGCCCGTCTGGGCACAACAACCAGGGATGGGGACACCGATACCAAAAGCTCCAGCAACGGCACCAGTACCCGCGGCTGCTCCGGCTGCTCCGGCGATGGCAACACCCGCTACAACGAAGGTGAACATCAATACCGCGGATGCGGTCGCTCTCACCACAGTGAAAGGGATCGGCAAATCCAAAGCGAAAGCCATTATCGCGTACCGCGAGCAAAACGGAGCTTTCAAGAGCGTGGATGACCTCACCAAAGTGAAGGGCATTAAGGAGAAGGCGCTCGCGAAATTCAAAGATCAGCTCACGGTTGAATAGGATAGATTGCCCAATGCGGTAGACAAGAGGAAACAGGGAGTGCCAGGAAGCATCCCTGTCTCTCGTGCCTATCATTGGGAAGAGGAAAGGGGGCGTTGCGGTTCTTCAGGCATCACTCTCGTCGTTAACGGACGCGAAGGGACCTCCCGCACCACCTCTTGGAGATGCTGTTGGATGCGATCAAGCGTCGCGGCGAAGGGCCGGCACTCCAGTACGATCCGGCAGGTGCGCTCGTCCCGGAGTTGGGTGAAGTGTATCCCAAAAACAATTCCCACTTGCCGTAACAGAGGCAGCAACTCTTTCTCAATGTCTCGCATTCGCCGCGAGGAGAGACGGACACAGTCGGTGAGGAAGTGGGTGTGAATCCATACATCTTCCCGCCCGAGGATTTTCACATCGCAACCCCAGTAAAAGATTTTCCTGAGGGATCTTACTTGCCTGCTGTCTTTTGGTCACATTCGGCCCGACATTTCTTCGAGAAATCATCGGCCTGGGTATTACACTCGCTCATCCGATCAAAGGCTTGCTCGCTCGTCATCTTATCGCTGCACTGCTGAAACATTTTTTCCGAGGACGTCTTACATTCATTCCGACATACGGTCAGCGCATCAAGTTCAAGCGGTTTTGGCGGCGCTTTTTCCTGTTTACACGACGCCAGGGTAAGAACACCCGCGACAAACAACACGCTGGATACGGCCTTCCACACTTTCATAATTCTCCTCCACCTTGCGGTATGACCCTTTGTGAATCAGGGCTCGGTTCTCTTTTTTTCTCGTGCCCTCTTAGCATTATCAACTTCCCACGAAAAGCGGGGCACGGCTCTCGTGCGCTTTAAGACTTCCGCCATCCAGTGGCAAGCACGTAGGTTTCCGCCGATCCTTTGCGTGTGGCTTCAGGCCGTGTCATTTTCACCGTCAGAAAGGCTTCCCGTAGTTCAGCCACGAACGCTTGGTATTCCGCTCCCATGAATACCTTCAACGCCAGGGCGCCTCCGGGCCGAAGAAATACCTGCGCGCAGGTAAGGGCCGCGCGACACAATGCCATGGCGCGGGTGTCATCACGCTCTCGAATCCCACTCAGTTTCGGCGACATGTCCGAAAGCACCACATCGGCTGGACCGCTAAGCGCGGTGAGGATTTTCCCCTGTTGTACGGGATCAGTGGCATCTCCTTGGAAGAGCGTCACCTGCATGAGCGTCACAGGAGCAAGCGCGACGAGGTCAATCCCAACAATACGCCCGGTTTTTCCAACAGCAGACGCGGCCACTTGTACCCACCCACCAGGCCAGGACCCGAGATCAACAGCGCGATCTCCCAGTTTGAGAAAACGAAACTCTTTGTTCAGCTCGATCAACTTATACGCCGATCGCGACCGATAGCCTTCTTGTTTTGCCTTCTTGTAGAAGGTGTCTTTTCGTTCGTACGCCACAGTTCTGTCCAAGGTTCCACGTTTCGAGTTCCAAAGCCGAACTCCGAACTGTCCGAGGCTCCGAACTCCGAACTTTCTACCCGCGTGGGCGAATGTACCGCTGATAGACCTTCGGCAATTCGGTCGGCAGGGACGCAACATCTTCCAATACGAGATACCGCGAGTCCTCACACATCTCACGCAGATAGTCGTGCCCGGCCTTATCCACGGTCAAGCAAAAGGTGAGTATCCCCGCTCGTTCCGCCTCACGCAAGGCGATCATCGTGTCTCGCAGACCATAGGTAATCGACCGGCGGTCCGACCCATAGTCCATATCTTGCGGAAACCCGTCACTGAGCAACACCAGCAACTTGACCCGACAGGCCACCTCTTTCAGCTTTTCGAGTGAGTGCCGGATCGCCGTTCCCATGCGAGTGGAGCGTTTCGGCTCGACGGCCCCAATCCGGCCTTTTACCGTCGGCGATAAGACCTCGGAGAATGACTTCACATGATAAAATTCAACGTTCTCTTTTCCCTGGCCGGAAAATCCGTAGATCGCGTAGGTGTCGCCAATTTCCTCGAGCGCTTCAGCCATGAGCACGAGCGCCTCTTTCGTGACATCAATGATGCGGCGAGGCTTGGGCTCTGGAGCAACTGGACGTTTTTTCCACAGTGACTGCCAATCGTCTTGTTCCTCCTCTGTGTATTGTCGCACCACCGGCGCGATCGGTTCGTCCGTCGAGGCGCTCATATCCAGCAAGAAGAGCGCGGCCACGTCGCGTTCGGTTTGTCGGCGCACGGTATAGAGTTTCGGGGAAGGTGAAATTCCAGCTCGCATATCACTGGCCGCCGTGATGACGGCATTGAGGTCAAACTCCTCCCCATCTTCTAAGCCACGAATAATACGATACTGCTCTGGCCGAATCCGTTGGAACTCATTTTTCACGGCCGGCGTGAGTGTCGCATAATCGTTCAAGGTCTTGGTGAAATATTCTCCGGCATCCCCCGCCAACACGATCTCGTGCAAGCGACACCAGCGGGAACGATAGTCCCCAATCTGATAATCCCATTCATCGTAAAAAAAGGTCTGGCTTTCGTCGCGTTCACGACGACGCTGGAGGGCCGCGACGACGCCATCTTCTGGCGGCACGGCATCCTTTTCCGCGTTCCCTGGCAGCTTGCCCGCTAAGTCACTAATGTACAGTCCTTGTGGGGAAATCGTATCGTCTTTCCCCTGACGGATCTGTAAATCCACGCCTGCTTCAATCAGCGCCTTGAGTTCCTCTGGCGACAACGGGGAACCTCCCTCCCGTTCATCACGCTCAGGATCGAGCTCAAGTTGTGGCAGCAGGGGAGCATCTGGAGGCGGAGGGCTGTCGTCCATCTCTGGGTCAATCAGCGCATCCCCAGTGAGTTTCTCAAAGAACATCGCCTCAAACGAGGACGGTTTTCGTGACTGGCGCATCGCGACGAGAGACGCCAGGACAGTCCGATAGACTTCCGCCGCCGTCTGGGCCGAATCGTACACCGTCGCGTGAGAAGCCGTGGAGCACCCACCCCCAGAGACTGCCGAGTGTAAGACGTCCGGTATCAACGATGGCAATGAGAGGGATGCCACCCACTGAAGATCGCTGCCAAGTCCACGATAGTGCCGTTCGAGGGTGCTGTTGATGCGTTGGGTCTCAAGCAAAAGAAAAAGCCCCTCCACGATCTCTGGATGCGGAAAGCACCGAAAATACGCAGCTAGTCCTCCGCTGCGATTTTCTTCGCTGGTCATCAGTTGTCGCACGGGAGGAGAAAGCCGCGGCCACATCGCTTCAAGGGTAAAGGTATACGTCCCAAACTCTCGCCGCCCCGCCTGTTGGACCGCCCACACGCGCAAGAGGCGGCAATTATCTTCATACGTCGGGAACACATCGACTCGCGCCGGCAGGGGCAGGGCATCCATCACGATCGGAAAGGTTTCCAGCGCGGGCGGATACGACAGCACTGTTTGTGCAACGATTCCCACCGTGGTGCCGGACAGCATGTGCATATATTTTCGTAGCCGTTCCTGCACTTCCTCCAAAGCCACGGCTGAAGATGATTGCCGCAGCACCTGCAAGCTCGTACGGGACTCCAGGGCAAAGAACGCCACCCCAGCCGTGGCATTGTCCGCAGCGATGGCGAGCCCCCTCGTCAACCAGTCGATCACACATTGTTCTCCGGTCTCTTCGAACGCGCGTGGCAGCGTGCGGATAAGCGGCAGGATGCCCGCGGGAAATTGTCGTGCCACCTCCAACAAGGTTTCGCAAAGCAGTGGTCGGGACTCCAAGGCCACGCTCTTTACGAACGACCCCACCAGTGGGAGCGACGGAGCCACGGAGGCCGGGTCGACACGCACCACTGGAGTGAACAACAACAACAAGAAATGCCGAAGCGCAGGAGTAAAAGGGAGCAGCGCCGGGGGCAGGAGGGAAAATGCCTCCATAGCCGCTTTCGTTGATACCGGTGTCGCCTCTTGGCAACTCCTCAACAGGAGAAGCCGCTCCGCGCTCGTCAGTTCAGCAAACCCGCGGGGGAGCGAGGCATAAAAAGTCCACGGACCACTGTCCTGCACCAAGCGCCCGAGTTTTGCCCACGCGGCCATTTCTTCTTCATTGAGGATCGGCAAAGCCGCGGGGGCAGCCTCGAAATACGACACCGCGAGAAATTCGCCTTTCCAGCCTTTGGTCCCAAGCAGCGCGCTGCCATGCGTAGCCCACGCGCGCAAGCGAGCAAGCACCGGGTCCGGGATGGCGGCCAGCAGTGGCGCGGTGGCTTGGAGGAATTGTGAACCAAGACGGCGCGAGAGTTTGAGCGTGTCACGGCCAATCTCCGCCCATGTCGCGACCGTCTCCAAGCTCAACCGAGCGACCGTCGCGGGAGCAATGGCAAAATATGCCGTTGCTCCTTCACGTGAGGAAGGCTCTTCTCCGGCGAGTCGTTCACCAATGTCCACCCAATGAGAGAAGACTTCTCCGCCAAAGAGCTTCCACGCCGCTGGAGCATGCCGACAAAAGCTTTGTGCCAGGGTGAGGGAAATCGCGGCGAGGCGATCTCCAGCTATCAGAATGGTTTCGCGCGGACGCGGCCCCAGGGATTCAAGGTCAGCAAGCAATTGCTGCCCCGCCGCATCGCCGAGGAGATGTCGGTTATCAAACCAGAGGTGTCGAAGGGAAGACATTCAGAGGGTTAGGTGCCTTGGATAACGCGTTTGCTCTTGCACATCAGAAGCAGTCCGTAAAGTCAACCCGAGGCAGCATGACTTGTTGGGAGAGAGGGGGAGTCTGAGCGTCTTCTTCTTCCGCGCGTTCGTCTGAAATCGCCGATGCGTGTTGACCACTATTGCACCATCGCGTCCCAGCCGTTCCAGTACAGTTGAGCAAGACAGCGTGCTTCCTTGAGAAATTCCTGCCGGTCCCGCTCGGTGGTCAACAGTTTGTCGACCAGCTTCCGGCCCGTCTTCCCATGCTCGCGATCCGCTTCGACATGGCCGGAGAAGAACCGCAACGCTTCTGGTTTCAGCCCGTAATGGGTCTGCAAGCCCGTCAGCATCTTCTCACAGGCAAGGGAAAATCCGCCTTCCAGCATCCCTAAGGCGCCGGAGTAACGGATTTTATTGGTCATCATGTGCCAGAAGTACGCATTCATCGCGCGCGCGGCAGCCGACGCGCTGGAGGTCGCTAGCTCTTGGCGCGGTAAGCCCAACCCCTTTTCCCAGAACTCATAAAGCAGCTCGCAATGCCCGCCCGTGTGGGTATGTTCCCCCATCGCCTCTTCCGCGAAGTTCTCCGCCATCAACTCGGCCCCCAGGGAGTCCAACTTGGCCATGTTGACGTAGCCCTGGGCGATGTACGGACCAGAATCGCGCACCGTCATCTCATAGTGCTCAATGGCGAACTGTTTGATGTGTTCCTTGGAGGCTTTTCCCTCATTGATCCATTGGACCAACGGATGCCGTCCGATATTGAACTCGTCGGCGATCTTTTCAAATTCACGCCAGAATGTTTGCATATCCATACAATCCTCCTTCGTGTTGGGTGGCCAGGGTTATGAATGACAATCGCGTCATGCCGTTGATTCCGCACATAGCCGTTTCCACGCTTTTTCGACAGACCGGGGCAAGGAAGGAGAATGGCATGAAGGAAGAAGTTGGATTTCGCAGGGTTCACCCCAACCTACGCCTGAACTTCATTCCATTGCCCGGCTAAGAGCGGGCGAGGGTAAAGAGGGATCAAGTGACTTTTCTTCATGGAGCCTTGCCTCCACGAGGAGAAACAGGTAGTGCGAGTCGTCAACACTTATGGCACCACCAAACACACTCAGTCCCGCCACCGAACGGAAACTCCGACGCCTCGTGTGGATTGTCACCGGGTTCGTGTTCGTGCTGATCGGGTTGATGCGACGACCGGAGTTCCATATCGACCTCGCGCCCGGCGTCAGCTTAGACTTCCTGCCCGGCGTATATTCAACGTTGAATGCCCTAGTCGCGGTCTGCCTAGTATTGGCGAAGCGGGCGGTGAAGCAAGGTGATATTGTGCGGCATCAGCGTTACGTCACCACGGCGATAATCTTGTCGGGGCTCTTTCTGCTCGGCTATGTGCTCTACCACTTCACCAGCACGGAAACCAAGTTTACCGGCACGGGCTGGATACGACCCGTGTATTTTTTTCTCCTGATTACTCACATTTCTCTCGCCGCGATCAGCTTGCCGTTCATTCTGCTGTCCTATCTGGCGGGGTGGGCGGATCGCCGCCAAGCCCATCGCCGGTTGGTGAAGTGGGTCTTTCCCCTGTGGCTCTATGTCGCGGTTACTGGTCCGGTGGTGTACTTGATGCTTCACGTCTTTTCTCGCCATTCGTTAGGATCGTGATAGCACGGCACCCACTGGCGTATACGCATCCCGTAACACCGGCGCGCTCTGGCGATACGGCGCACCAGAGGTCTGTCGTCGGGCGCTGTTAGGAAACGATAAAACCTCATTTCAATATCCCAGCGCGATATCAGTATTGTTGCCGGCTAAGACCAAAAAATCGCCGCCTTGTAAACTTGGCCTTATCAATTGTAAATTCTTCTTAACGGCGCAATGCGCTTAATCGCCAGAAAGGACCCGTTGAGTTGCGGAACCTTCTCAACCCAGATTCATAAATCCACATTGTGTACTCGTATGAGAGAAGAACTGTTGATTTTTGTTGGCTATGGGAAAGATGCGGAAGCTGAAGCTCGACTCGCTCGAGCACTCGAACCAACTTTTCAGCAGCTGCTGAAGCGGGGCAATCAGTTTGCCGGAGAAAACTCCAAGTATACGTCGCTAACAGTCTACATCTGGCAAGAGGATGCCGAGTGGGCGTCGGAGGGCAGGACCATGCCATCAATCCCGCGCTTGCCCGTGCCGCAGCAGCAGTATTTGTGTTCAAGCAACGGATCGGTTCAGGAGCGTGGAGCGAACTGACGGCATGCCGTAATCGGCCTGATGGCGAAAGAATCCCGATAATTGCGCTCTTCCCAAGTGAAGGCCCACTCCTTATTCACAATAACGCTAAGGCTGCCGCGGAATGGGCTGATCTTCTGGGGAAAAAAGAGGAGCTTACGGAAAATTGGATGTCCCCTTATTCTCGGGCGGTGACACCCGTTGAACAGTATCGGGATCACGATCATCTGAAAGACATACTCCATAACAGTATAGAAAGGATACTTCCCCTGGTTACTCGGCACAAGGCTGATTCTTCTGGAAAGCCACAGCCAGATATGCAGAGCCCAGAAACTTCGCATCCGACATTCGACTTTGACGGAGTTACGAATGAGTTCGAATTCGATGTGCGCGTGGTTCAGCAATACCGAGAGAGCATGCGACCTCAGTTGCGGCTAGATTATCCACCAGAACTTTCGGACAGCGATTTCCTCCAGAAGTCCAACTATCTGCAAGATGGACGATTAACCGTTGCCGGACTCCTCTTGTTTTCTCAGAAATCACTAAAAGTTTTTCCTTCCGCATATACGTCATGCAGCAAATACCTCGGCACGGACAAAACCAAGAAGACAATTGATCGGACCAAATTAACAGGCCCATTACTCAACCAGCTCTCACAAGCAAGAGATTACATTGAAGCCCACACAGGCTCCGCTGAACGACCTACTGAGATTTCTCAAATACCAGAGAAGGTCCATGAGTACCCTATGATTTGCATTCGCGAAATTATCGCGAATGCAATCTGCCATCGTGATTACGCCGACCGGGAAAGAGGGATACTGGTCGATATTTATACCGACAGAATAGAAATCCTAAGTCCAGGATGCTGGGTGGGTAGACAGCTCCCTGCTGACACCACAGTGTTATTGAGAAATCTGGCATCCTATCCCGCTCAGAGAAATATGCGCCTCGCCCATGCGATTTCCTCCGTTGCGATGATGGAAATGCTAGGAAGTGGAATCCAAACCGCTGTTCGTGATTGCGAAGAAAGTCGCGCGGAGGCACCACATGTTATAGAGAAAGACGGCTATGTTGTTGTCAAGGTTTATCCTGGTCAACGTTGGCACGAAGAATCACGAACACTAGAAATCAATCTCCCCAAAAGTCCTGGCAGTCAGCGTGTCCTTGACGGTGCTCGAAAAGAAACACTTACTAGTAGATTCCAATTGATAGGAACCCCTCAACTATTTCTCGCGTTAAGCGCCGAGCTTCATAGTTTCAATGCTCAGCATCCCACCCCGCTCTTTAGACATTATCGGGTTTAAGCAGGGCTAAGCAAGCTGAACAAATCGAAAGTGGGGAGCGGGTGACGACAACTGACGCGGAGATTGTGCAAGCCGCATGCAATCTCCATGACCCGATCCGAAATGCCAGTGGTCGTGAGGCGCAAGACG
>SHZE01000042.1 GCA_009692435.1 Deltaproteobacteria bacterium
TGACTTCTCCTTCCAGGAGTTCGCTCAGCCCCGTTGCCGTGGTGGCCCCAAAGGACGCCACCAAGTAATCCGAATATCAATCCGCTATCGCGTGGGCTTTCATGTCGCTGATTCTACACCTTTTTTGCACCGGGCGCGTAAGGTGAGATTGTAAGAAGGAACATACGCTCGCCAACGTAGAGATGCCCCTCGATGGTCATCACTGTTCCTTCAATCTGGGGGTCTCGCAGGACGTTGAGCAAGTGATCTGGGCCGATAAAGCGCAAGTGGCGAGGAAAGAGGCTTTCTAATAATCGTGTTCCGCTGGGATCTCGTCCGGTTAATTTTTCGACCTTGGTAATGTGGAAACGCCATTTCGTTTCCTTGATAGAAACGGTGAGCGTGGAAAGCCCGAGGGGTTTTGTTTCACTGAGGGGAAGGAAACTGCCGGTGAAGCGGACGAGGGGGGGGGGCTCGGGGTTGATCTGCGCCGTGGCAGTAACGGGGCAGTAGAAGATGCACAATAAGATAACAACCACCATCATGAGAACCCCTCCTTCTTTTTGGTCTTTCACGAAAGTTTCTGTACTGAAAACCGCGATAATTCTCGGATGAAAAGCCACTCCATGTATAAAAATTTTTGTGAAGAACCACTAAGTGGGGCTGGGTTCTTGACGCGGCAATCGCCTCCTCAAGTATCGTCCCACAAAAACAAAAGTGATCGACACTACCGCACCACCCGCTTCCGCGCACACACGGCGTAGAGGGGATCAGTAATGCCGGTCCGAGGGCTGGCATCGGTAAACACAGCCTCTTCATATCCTCCCGCCTCTTGGAAATACGCCTCAATGAGTTTGGCTCGCTGCCCATCATGGAGTGACTGCCATACACGCACCGCTTTCGTCGGAAACATGCGATTAGAGAACAACACGAGAAAGGGAGCACCATCTTTTAGTACCCGCCGGACCTCGGCAAATATCTCAATCGGGTGCGTGAGGTACTGAATCGACACCGTCATCACGACCCCGTCGAACGAGGCATCCGCGAAGGGAAGCCGGGGGTCGGCATTCACATTCCGCACGACATACTCATCCAAGTCGGGATTGTCGGCCATCTCTTCGGCGTTCAAGCCCAAGCCGACAAGTTTCTGTTTGACAAACCCCGCGGGCAGATGAGAACGCCAACTGCTCATCAGGTCGAGCAGAACCCCGTTCGGCACGAATGTCGCCGCGATCATCTGTCCCGCCGCGCGAATCGCAGGGTCATCAATGTGCACGACTTTACGCGGAGCGGCGTAAAAGAGCGCATCTTCGTTGTCATCCATCCGCTCAAACATCTCTGGAACAAAGGTAATCGTCCGTGAAGTATCAGTCATGGAACAACTCCCGCTTGAGAAACGTTTCTTGCAACGCCATCTTGTCACACCTCGGTTGTCAGTTTTCAGCTATCAACTATCAGACGCGTGGAGTGAGCCGAGCCCCACCCTACATCAGCGGGGCCATGACTTTCAATGCTTGGGGAATAGCGGTGAAGACCACTGGGAGTGGGCCAATATGCTCGCCATCGGCATAGAGGTCACAAGCACTGTCGGCACTAATGGTCATCGTCCGCCCCCGCAGGGTTTCGATACCAGTATGGTAAATATGCCGCCCACGAAAGACGCGCGGGAACGTGTACAACAACTCCACTTTCCCCATCCCATTGACGATACATGCGTCGAGCATGCCATCATCAGCGCGCGCCGCCGGCACCAAGGCCATTCCACGTCCACAGCTCCAGGTATTCGCCACGGCAATCAGCCAACTGTAGCATCGGCGTGTTTGCCCATCATACTGAACCGTGAACGCCCGTGGCATATCGAGCAAAACGGAGGCAACGGTCAAGGCCGAATACAGCGCACTCACCCGTATACGTTGAAACTGATTGGCTCGACGGTTGACCTGCGCGGCGAGCCCCATCACCGCCACCGAGAAAAAATAGCGCTCATTGACCTGACCAACATCGACACGACGGGGATGCCCCTGAGCCACCACCGCACAGGCGTCCTCAATGCCGAGCGGAATTCCTAACCCACGAGCAATGTCATTCCCTACTCCCACTGGAATAATGCCCAGCGTGGTTTCACTCCCGACCAGTTCGTTGGCAATCTGGTTGATGAGCCCGTCCCCACCAATGCCAACCACAAGAGTGGCACGATCGCGCACCGCTTCACGCGTGAGTTCCGTCGGGTCCGCGGGAGACTGGCTGAGACAGAGTTCGTGTTGTAAACCACGGTCGCGCAAAATACGACTCACCTGCTCGGCCACCCGCGCGCCACGTCCTCGCCCTGAGATCGGATTAACGATGAGACGAACAGAATTCATAGGAATTGAGCCATTGAGGAATTGGGGGTCAGTCAATTTAATTTTGGGGATGGTTTTCCGTCGTGCCCGCGAAGGCGGGCATCCAGGAACCTCAAGCAGAAACCCTGGGTGAAACCGCCTGGATTCCCGCCTTCGCGGGAATGACGTTTCTCTTGCTATGCGGTGCTCCATTCTTGCGCTGATACAATTTTTCAATTTCTTCAATGGCGCAATCGCTCAATGACTCGAGGGCTCAATGCTTCACCGAATTCCCCCACGTTCCAAATGCGCCTGCAGAAAATTGTGGCTACCGGTCGTTGCCATACTCGCCGCCGCCGACAATTCGAGACACAGCGCCGTCGCCGCGATGATTTGCGCGAAGCGATAGACTTTCCCTGCCCCAAGACAGTCCAATAATTTGAGATACGCTTGCGCATGAGGCAAGCTCGTGCCACCACCGACCGTCCCCACTTCCACGCCAGAGAATCGGATCGCGAGATGGATGCCGTCTCCTACCCGCGTCGCCGAGGCTTGGGCCATGCTGCTGGTGCCCACCATCCCTAAGTCCTGACCAGTGGCCGCATAGATCGCGGCAACCGCCGACGCCGGGGTAAACGCGAAGGACTGCATACCGCTGGCATGAGCGCCATGTAACCCAGTGTGCTCTAGGGCCACCACTTCATCCGCCGTCACATGTAAGACACGCCGGAGCACCGAGGCTGGGATGGTGGCTTCAGCCATCACCACCTTGCCATGCCCGGGAAACTGGAAGAACGCATAGCTCGGCTTCTTGTCTCCGCCCATATTGGTTTCAAGAAACACGTGGAGTGGAGTCAGCCCAGTCTCCTGTGGGAAGCGCGCCAGCACGAATTGGTGATTCAGCGCGTAGGCATTGCGCGTCATCATATTCGGACCACAGGCATCACCTGTAGTGAAGCGATAGAGCACATGACACATTGGACCAATGACATGAGTATCAACCGCGCGCAGGAGCGCGTGCGCGCTGAGGAGCGCGGGACTCTCAGAGGCCCCCTCCCCCTTCTCTGCTCGCCGGAACGGATTCTCAGGATCGCGGAGCCAAGTGGACATCCGCGCACTGTTGGCGGTAATCCACCGCGCTAGCCGCAGGGCTTCCGCCGAGGTCTGAAACACGAAACAGGAATCACGGGTCATGCGGTCGGCCAGGATGTAAGTCCGCACTCCACCGGCAAGGGCAACGGCACTCACCCCGCGTTGCACCGAGGCCGAGAGCCCACCTTCGGTATGAGCTAACGGGACAAACACTTGGTCAGTGTCCCTCCCCTGCTCTTGCACCTCGCCACCGTCGTCAAGTTGATACTGACCGAGATTGATCGAGAGTGGTCCGACCACGCCAACCGGCAACACGGTATGGCCAGTGAGGCACTCCTGAAAACCGGCTAACGTTTCGGGTGCGACCGGCCAGGAAAGGACGTGGTGATGAAGTGCTTCCCAGTGCGGGAGGTGACGCAGATGGTCTTGTCGTTGACTGATCGCCTCGGGACGATTGGCCCGGGGCCAGTGAGGCAAGGAAGAACGCGCGGCCCGGTCAGTCTTCACTCGGCGGCATCCTGCTCCAGCTCTGACTCTGGTTCATTCCGATGCAGATGGAGCCGTCGTGCTTTTTTCTCGATGTCGTCCGCGACCGTGGCGATCAACAAGACCCCATCCAGTCCAATCGTCGCGCATTGGTCCTTGAGGCCACGCGCCATCGCGCTCATGAGCCCGAGCAGATCATCACGCATCTTCAAGAAGGACGGTGAGAGTTCCGGCTGTTGCTCCAGGACTTTCCCCAGGAACAATTCAGCGAACGCTAAGTGTCGGACTTCGTCGCGCAGGATACGGACCGCGATATGCGCGAAGAGGGAGCCGGGGTGGAGGTTTTTCAGGGTATTGTAAAAATGGCGGGCAAAAATATCGCTGAGCAAGATGCCCCACAGCCATTCGATGCGATCCTGTGACTTGAACAGCCGGGCCTGATAGCGAAAAATTTCTTTCAGATCCCGTACCTCTAACGGGCGTTGGCCCATCTTACGGTAGAATTGGGTCAGAATCTCAAAATGCCGCGCTTCATCCAAAAGAAACGTTGCCAGATACAATTGCGCTTCAGTCTGGCGGGCGGCAAAGAACTGTGGGATGACCGAGCTCGCCCCCACCATAGCGGTCTGCTCGCCCAGATAGACTGGCGTCAAGACGTGGCCGAGTGCCTGCTGCTCTTGACGGCCGAGGCCAAGAGGATGCTCCCAGTCGAGTTGAGCGGCTGACCACTGTCCTTCTACCCCTTTGTGGTACAGACTCATCAATTTGGCATTTTCAATATGCGGAAACACCCGAATCACAATCCACCCCTCTTCCGTCGCACACACCACGCCCTGCGAACCGAACGGGCAACATCCATATAGCAACCCTGTCGGAATCCCTCAAGTAAAAATTCACGCCGCTATGCCGAATGGCGTTGTCGCTCCTCTGGTCGTTCCTCTGGTTGGCTGTCACGGCGCGCTTCCTGCGGAGACAAGGACAGCGCGGATTCTTCATCCTGCCAGTTCGCCCAGTGCACCGCACGTACAAGATACTGCAGCCCCGATACCACCGTGGCGGTTCCAGCCACCGCCAGTGTTGGCCCCCATACCCACGGGATACGCCACTGCGGATGATGTAAGGCCACGAGCGTTTGCGTGACCACCAATAACTGACAGAACGTACTCGCTTTGCCAACGAATGTCGGGCGAATCATAATTGACCGTCCGGTAATCATGAATAAGACCAGAAACCCGCCAAGAATAATGACATCCCGACTGATCACCAGAATGGCCAGCCAGTGCGGAATGAATCCCAGATAGGTCAAAATCAGGAATGAACTCACGAGGAGCAGTTTGTCGGCGAGGGGATCAATATACGAGCCCAAAACGGTGCGCGAGTTGGTGAGCCGGGCAATCCCCCCATCTAGGGAGTCCGTCACCGCGGCAATCGCAAAGACGATGAGGGCTTCGGTGTACTGCTTATCGGTCAACAAGATGAGAAACAACGGAATCGCGCCAATCCGCAGCATCGTAATCAAGTTGGGAAGATTGAGGATGGCAGAAGAAATCAAAACTGTCCGTTCTGCTCACGCGCCAACAACCTCTTAACTGAGGGTGATAGCCGCAAGCCGTTTTCGTAACTGTCCGGCGACTTTACTGGAGACGCGGGCGGTGACATTCACCGCCGTCTCCGAGTACGCCTCTTCTACCACTTTGCCACTCCTGTGCAACCAGGCCACCAGGTTTCCCTCGGTCAGGGGAAGCTCACAGTGCACCACTTCTTGTTCTTTCTCCACCCACCGCGCGATACCACCCAACAACGGTGGCAATCCTTTCCCCGTCAGCGCGGCGACGCCAAAGCTCGTTGGCGCACTGTCGCCATTGGTGAGTGGATGGGGCTCCCGTTCGATACGCTCTGCCCCTGCTTCACCCGCCTCGCCTTCCCCAACTCTCCTCAGTTCCCAGGGATAGACGACGTCTTCCGTGCGTGTCAGGCGATCCAGTTTATTGAAGACGAGCATCGTCGGTTTCTCACCCGCGCCAATATCGGTCAGAACCTGCTCGACGACCGTTTTCTGCTCTTCCCAATGCGGGTGCGTGGCGTCAATGACATGGAGTAACAGGTCCGCCGTGCGTACTTCTTCGAGCGTGCTCTTGAAGGCATCGACTAATTGATGGGGCAGTTTGTTAATAAATCCCACCGTATCAATGAGCATCACTGGACTACCGTCTGGTAGATCGAGACGACGGCTGGTGGGGTCCAGCGTGGCGAACAGTTTGTCTTCCACTAGGACGCCAGCGTGCGTCAGGGCATTCATCAACGTCGATTTGCCAGCGTTGGTATAGCCAACCAACGCGACACAGGGAAAGGGCACGCGGGCGCGCTCGTGTCGCTGCAAGGCACGGGTGCGCTCGACATCCTGAAGACGGCGACGGAGCATCGCAATGCGTTCCCGGATGCGACGGCGGTCAACTTCAAGTTGGGTCTCGCCGGGACCGCGGGTGCCAACGCCACCACCGAGACGAGACAAATGGGTCCATTGTCGCGTCAGTCGTGGCCGGAGGTACTCGAGCTGGGCGAGCTCGACCTGGAGTTTTCCGGCGAGGCTTTGCGCCCGTTGCGCGAAGATGTCGAGAATCAATTGACTGCGGTCAATCACCTTCAAGCCGAACGCTTTTTCGAGGTTACGTTGCTGCGCCGGAGAGAGGTCATCGTCAAAGATGACCGCTTGAGCACACGTGGAGTCAACGAGTTCTTTGACCTCGATCACCTTGCCGGAACCAATAAACGTAGCTGGATGGACGTTCTCGCGTACCGGTTGCACGATGGAACCGGCGACTTCCAGGCCCGACGTTTCGCTGAGCCGTGCCAGTTCCTCAAGGGAGTCATCAGTCCATTCCTGGGACCCATTCGCGCCCCGTTTGTCCGCACGGGGCCACTCAACCCCCACCAACACCACCCGCTCGAGTTTCGGCTGCAGGTCGTAGCCAGTAGCATGTTCGAGCGAGGTAAAATCTCTACGACGACTCATATTCTCCTATCGAAACGAGGTCATTCCGTTGCCGAACAGTCGTTCAACCGCCAAGAGCATAGACCGTGTGGGTGCCACACTCAGAGCGTTCGGGAGCGCGATGACGGTTTCCGTGTAATCCGGGCGCATCAGGTGAAGAAACGTTTGACAGCCACCGGTATGTTGCGCCAGAACATCCTTGAGCGCAACCAAGTCCTCTTTCGTGGTCACATCGGCGGGCACTTGAATGTGCACTTGTTGCACTTCACGCGTCGCCACTGATTCCAGCGGCACAACTTCGTCCGCGATGATTTGACATCGTTCGTCATCAATATCCAGCGCTCCGCGTAAACAGACCGGCTGGTCCGCATGGATCGTCGCTTCATGCTGTTTGTAGGCTTCGGGCCACACGATCACTTCGACGACCCCTTCTTTATCCTCCAGCGTGAAGGTCGCGTACCGGTCACCCTTCTTGTTATTCTTGAGTTTGAGCGAGTGAATGACTCCAGCCAGACGAACCTTCTCTTGATGGGTGCGATTTTTCAAGTTGTCGGTGGAAAGCGACACCACACCATGCAAGCGCCCGACATATTTATCCAGCGGATGGCCGGTAATAAAAAACCCTAACGTCTCACGCTCATTGCGCAATTTGTCGGTATCGGGCCATTCTTCCAAGTGAGGCAATTCCGGGTGTCCGTCGCTATTCGTGTCGTTGAGGCTGGCGAACAACCCGAGTTGTGCCGCGTTGTGGTCGCCCTTCGCTTTTTGCTCAGCCCATTTCATGGCTTCTTCAAGACCAGCAAAAAGCCGCGCGCGGGGCGCGTTGAACGAGTCCAGCGCGCCACATTTCACCAGGCTTTCCATGACACGCTTGTTCACTGGCGAGCCCTGAACACGGGTACAGAACTCGTGCAACGTGGGAAACGGTCCATCGTTGCGAGCGGCTTGAATCACTTCAATCGCTTTTGACCCCACCCCTTTCACAGCGCCGAGCCCAAAGCGAATATGGGCACCACTCACCGTAAAGTCTTCCTCACTTTCATTCACATCGGGGGGCAGAACCGCAATGTTTTGCAGCCGACATTCAGCAATGTTTTTGTAGGCTTTATTCGGATCCCCCATTTCGATGCTCATCAGCGCGGCCATGAACTCCTGAGGATAATGGGCTTTGAGATAGGCCGTCTGATACGAAATCAACGCGTAGGCGGCGGCATGCGATTTATTGAATCCGTAGGCGGCGAAGGTCTCCATCGCGTCGAAAATTTCACCGGCGAGTTTGTCAGCGATTTTCTGCTTGGCCGCGCCGGTCATAAAGCGGACACGCTCTTCCTGCATCACCTCTTTCTTTTTCTTCCCCATCGCCCGACGCAGATTATCGGCGTCCTCAAGTGAGTATCCCGCCAACACCTGGGCAATCTGCATGACCTGCTCTTGGTAAATGGTCACCCCGTATGTCTCTCGCAACACCGGCTCCAACAAGGGGTGTGGATAAGAAATCGGGTCCTTTCCATTTTTTCGACGAATGAATTGTTCAGCCGCTCCACTGTCCAACGGACCCGGACGAAAGAGGGCGATCACGGCGACGATGTCCTCAAAACAACTCGGCTTAAGTTGCGTAATGAGCTTGCGAATGCCGCTGCCTTCCATCTGAAAGACGCCGACGGTGTCGCCGTGGGTGAGCTTCTGATACGTCAAGCGATCATCAATGCGCAACGTACCCAAATCGATGTCAATGTTCCGACCCTTTTTGATCCGTTTGATCGTATCGTCGAGCAGCGTCAGCGTTTTGAGCCCCAGGAAGTCAAACTTGATCAGCCCAATTGTATCGACTTCCGGACCGGCATATTGCGTGAGGACATTGCCTTCCTTATCGACAAACAGCGGCAGATGCTCAACCAGGGGTGTAGGGGAAATGACGATCCCCGCCGCGTGCTTCGACGCATGGCGCAGCAATCCTTCCAGTTTGAGGGCATAGTCGAACAGCTTTTTCTCACGGTCACCCCGGTCGCGGATCTCGCGGAGGCGCGGCTCCATTTCCAAAGCGGCCTCCAGCGGAAAATCCTTGCCTTGCTTCGGAGCCGGGTACATCTTGGCCATGCGACCGGTATCGGCGTAGGAAAACTCCAACACGCGACCGACGTCCTTGATCGCCTGCTTCCCTTTGAGGGTTCCAAAAGTGATGATCTGCGCGACTTTGTCCGCGCCGTATTTCTCTTTGATATAACGGATCACTTCATCGCGGCGCTCGAAGCAGAAATCAACATCGATATCGGGCATGCTCTTCCGGCCCGGATTCAAGAAGCGCTCAAACAGCAAGTTATAGCGCAGGGGATCGACATCGGTGATCCGGGTGGAATACGCCACGAGACAGCCAGCAGCGGACCCACGCCCAGGACCGACCGGAATCTTCTGGGCTTTGGCATAGCCGATAAAATCAGCCACGATCAGAAAGTACCCGGAAAAGCCCATCTTCTCGATGACTTGTAGCTCGAAATCCAGCCGGTCATAGTACTGTCGCGCCTTCTCCTCATTCCAATCCGGCGTGTGCGCCTGAATTTGCGCGAAACGGTCTTCCAAACCGGCGTAGGCTTTCTTGCGGAGGGTCTCTTCCAACGTGTCCTCTGGTGGGATAGCGAAGACGGGGAAGTAAAAGTTGCCGAATGACAATTCGAGGTTGCAGCGCTTGGCCACTTCCATCGTATTGCTAATGGCTTGCGGGCAATGCGAGAAATCAGCTTCCATCTCTTGCGGCGATTTCACATAGAGTTGGTCGGTCCCGAACCGCCACCGTTTTTCATCGGACCACACTTTGCCACTCTGGACCGCGAGCAGGACTTCGTGAGCCTCGGCATCGTCGGCGGTCAGATAATGACAATCGTTCGTCGCCACCAGCGGCAACGAGAATTCACGGGCAATCTCGATGAGGGCCGGATTAATCTTCTCCTGTTCCGGCAGGTGGTTGGCTTGGACTTCGATATAGAAGCGATCATCAAAAATGGAGGCATACTCAGCGACTACATCACGGGCAAGCTGTTCTTTGCCAGCGAGCATGGCACGCGCAAGTTCACCGCTGAGGCAACCGGAGAGGGCGATAATTCCTTTGTTGAGTTCGCGCAACAGTTCCTTATCGACGCGGGGCTTATGATAAAATCCTTCGGTGAATCCGGCACTGACCAAGCGACAGAGGTTGCGGTAGCCATCAAGGTTCATCGCCAGCAGAATCAAGTGAAAGTTACCGCCGCGTTCGTAGTCGTCGCTGCGGACCACGGCCCGGTCGTGACGGCTTTTGGGAGCCAAATACATTTCACAGCCAATAATCGGCTTGATCCCAGCTTGTTCAGCGGAGCGATAGAAATCAATGGCACCAAACATGTTGCCATGATCGGTCATCGCCACCGCCGGCATGCCGTAGGCGTTGACCTGTGGCATCAGATTCTTCACCTTATTCGCGCCGTCTAACAAACTGTATTGCGTATGTAAATGTAGATGAACGAAGCTCATGTCCTCCCCTCATTCCGGCAAATGGCGTATGGCAAATGGCGTATGGTCCGCTCCCGCCGGTCGCTCCATGGCGTATGGTCGAAGCTTTCTCACCATAGAGTGAGCGTAGCGAACGTGCCATACGCCATTTGCCATAGGCTATTCCCACTCAATAGTCGCCGGTGGCTTTGACGAAATATCGTACACCACCCGATTCACCCCTCGTACTTCGTTGACGATGCGTGTCGCCATGCGCCCCAGTAAATCGTGGGGCAAATGCGCCCAGTCCGCTGTCATGCCATCCACGCTTTCGACCGCGCGAATCGCAAGGACATCTTCGTAGGTCCGCTCGTCTCCCATCACCCCCACCGTCTTCACCGGGAGCAACACCGCGAAGGCTTGCCATACCCGGTCATAGAGACCGGCCGTGCGGATCTCGTCATCCACAATCGCATCAGCCGCGCGCAACACGGCTAACCGTTCGGCATCTACTGGGCCAATTATGCGGATGGCCAATCCAGGACCGGGAAACGGCTGCCGCTTGACGATCTCTTCCGGCAGACCGAGCAGTCGTCCGAGCACACGAGCCTCATCCTTGAACAATTCGCGGAGCGGCTCGATCAACGCCATCCGCATCCGCTCCGGTAACCCGCCGACATTGTGATGCGATTTGATGGTCGCCGACGGCCCCTTGAACGAGACCGACTCAATGACATCAGGATAGAGCGTTCCTTGCGCCAGAAATTGCACATCGGGAATCGTCTTCGCTGCTTCGTCAAACACTTCGATAAATGTGTGGCCGATAATGCGTCGCTTTTGTTCGGGGTCCTCGACGTTCGCCAACTTCTGGAGAAATTGCGTCGAGGCATCGACACAACGGAGGTTCAAGCCGAGCTGAGAAAAGGCGGCTTCGACCTGTTCCGCTTCTTGATGTCGCAAGAGGCCATTATCGACAAACACGCAGGTCAATTGTTGCCCAATCGCTCGATGAATGAGTAGCGCAACGACCGCCGAATCAACCCCACCGCTGAGCCCACAGACAACATGCTGGCTCCCCACGCGTTGGCGAATGTGCCGCGTCTCCCGTTCGATGAACCCTTCCATTGTCCAATTCGGTTCACAGTGACAGATGCGAAAAAGGAAATTCTTGAGGACATCAAGCCCGCGTTCGCTGTGGACAACTTCAGGGTGGAATTGCAAACCGAAAAACCGCCCCGACGCATCGCGTCCAGCCGCGAGAGGCGAGTTCGCCGAATGCGCGAGAGTACGCCATCCGGTTGGGAGCGACTCCATTGTGTCGCCATGACTCATCCACACTCGTGTCTCCGTGCCAGGAGCGAAGCCGGCAAACAGGTCACTATTCTCGTCCACCACCAGTTGCGCGGAGCCAAACTCTCGGCGGTCCGCTTTCCCAACGACACCACCAGCCAGCTGGTGCAGGACGTTCATGCCGTAGCAAATCCCCAAGAATGGCACGGGGACATCCAGCACTCGTGCATCAAGCATAGGGGCATCTTTGGCGTACACGCTCGCTGGTCCACCAGAAAGAATGATACCTTCCGGTTGGAGTTGGCGAATACAGTCGAGCGATACGTTGTAGGGATGAATTTCGCAGTAGACGTGCGCTTCCCGCACCCGGCGGGCGATCAGTTGCGTGTATTGGCTCCCAAAGTCGAGAATCAGAATCATAAATCTTAGTAGTCAGTAGTCAGCATCCAGTAGTCAGTAGGGAGGACAAAGATTCTCATGCTGGCGACTGACTACTTATTCCATCCGGTAATTCGGCGCTTCTTTCGTGATAATCACATCGTGTACGTGGTTCTCGCGCAAGCCAGCGGAGGTCACTCGTACGAACTTGGCTTTCGTGCGTAGCTCGGACAATGTACGACAGCCGGTATATCCCATCCCCGCCTTGAGGCCACCAATCATCTGATCAATCACCCCTACCAAACTCCCCTTATACGGAACACGTCCTTCAATGCCTTCAGGCACGAGCTTCCCCGCGCTCTCCTCATCATCCTGAAAATAGCGATTCCGGCTGCCTTCGCGCTCCCGCATCGCTTCGAGCGACCCCATGCCGCGATAGAGCTTGTAGGTACGCCCTTGGTAAAGAATGGTTTCTCCGGGACTCTCTTCCGTACCAGCGAACAGACTGCCGATCATCGCGACATGGGCACCCGCAGCCAGAGCTTTGACGAAATCGCCGGAAAACCGGATGCCTCCGTCGGCAATCACCGGCACACCAGCGGCGGACGCGACCCGCACACTGTCGGAAATAGCGGTCAATTGCGGCACGCCCACACCCGACACCACGCGCGTGGTGCAAATCGATGCAGGCCCCATACCTACTTTAATGCCATCCGCCCCCGCCTCAATCAACGCTGCGGTTCCCTCGCTCGTGGCAACATTGCCAGCCACCACGTCAATTTTTGGGAAAGCCATTTTCAAGGCGCGTATGGTCTCAATCACACTGGCGGAATGGCCGTGGGCGGTATCAATCACCAACACATCGGCTCCAGCGTTCACGAGCGCCTCGGCACGAGCCTCACGGTCGTCACCAGTCCCCACAGCAGCCCCAACCCGTAAGCTGCCCCGGTCATCTTTGCAGGCGTGGGGATACTGGATGGTCTTGCGCATATCCTTGACAGTAATGAGTCCCTTCAATCGCATCCGCTCATCGACAACCAATAATTTTTCGATCCGGTGCTGGTGCAGCATCTCCTTGGCTTCTTCGAGACTCACCCCAGGACGCGCCGTCACTAACCGTTCCTTGGTCATAACCTCGGACACCCGCCGATCCGGACGTTTCTCGAAGCGGAGATCGCGGTTGGTCAGAATCCCCACCAAGACCTCATCTTTCGTGACCGGGAGCCCGGAAATGTGGTACCGTTCCATGATACTGCGCGCCTCGGCGATGGAGATGTCCGGCGAGATGGTAATGGGGTCGGTAATCATCCCACTCTCGAACTTCTTGACCTTCGCCACCTCCGCCGCCTGCACTGGGATACTGAGGTTGCGGTGAATAACGCCCAGCCCCCCCGCTTGGGCCATGGTAATAGCGGTTCGCGCCTCGGTCACCGTATCCATCGCCGCGCTAATCAAGGGGAGATTGAGCACGAGGGAACGCGTGAGAAGCGTCGTCACATCGGCATCTTTGGGCATGAAGTCGGATGCCGCGGGGACGAGCAATACATCATCGAAAGTCAGCCCTTCAGGAATCGTCGTGGGAAGCATGCTTATGCACCTCGTACAGTCCAGGTACAAAAAAGCCCATCTTTCTACACACAGAGAGAGACGGGCTTTCCGTGTCCGCGTTAGACATTGGTCACTACCATGGCCTCTCTTAACAAACCCCTACCGATTTGACAAGCCAACGGAGGGCTCTACCAGATATTGTGGTTTTCATTCTCTTCGCGCTATGATCCCCAAAAGCGGATAAGGAGCATCATGCACGTTGAGATTAGTTGTAAAAAATGCGGACAACAACGTCAGGTGGATCTCGGTACTCCCCAGAATCAAACGATGGAAGACTATCTACACCTCGTCCGCGAACGGTTGTCCCATAAACCAAGTTTCGAGTGTTTCGGCGGGCATTTTGAGTTTGCCGCTCCGCTTCCTCAGTTTTGGGATATTCACTGGGATACGCTGACCGAGGACTAAACTCTTCACCACCACCAACCGATGCTTAGATAAACGGCACACCACGAGTGCGCCTGACAAAGCAGAGGGGAGGACATAATGGCTGAACAGCGGATACCACCGAGCGAATTTTTCGATGCCGCCACTGCCCCACGGGCCTCACAAGAAGTCGAACGCTGGCGTCATAATTCTCTCTATACTCCGCCCTTTCGCATCGTACGCTGGAGGGTGGTCGACGAACAGTGGGAAGGCCGCAGTGCGATTGATGCTATCGTCGTCGTTGAAATTGATGGCACGGAAGACTTCGGAGCCGCGCAAGGTGTTGGTGGCGTCAACGCCCTCGATAACGCCTTGCAACGCGTCTTAAGCAAACATTTCCCTTTTCTTGAAGGGGTGCGGGTCATGGAGTCGTACACGCACCGTGGTGGTGAAGGCACGGCGGCTGAAGTCGTATCGGTCCAGAAATTTAGCGACGGCCGCCACCAATGGAGCACGATGCGCACCTCCCGGGACCTTTTAGCCTCGGCCTGGATGGCCTTAGTGGATGGATACGAGTGGATTGTCACTAACAGCTTGCGAAAAAAAATGTAAAGAGGAGGAATCATGGCGCGGACCGTCGATTGGTATTATCACCGTCCTGGGTGAGTGACCTGTGGAAAAGCGCAAGAGTTTCTTGCGCAAAAAGCGATTACGGCCACAACTATTGTCGATGCACGCAAAGAACGCTTCGGCCCCGATGCCGCGTTGAAGTTGACAAAAGAGGTGTCAGAGGTGATCGCGGCGAAAGGCAAGAAAGTCGTGCGCTTCAACCTGGCCAAGGATAAACCCAGTCGCGACGACCTCCTCGCGGTGTTGATGGGCCCCTCTGGCAACCTACGGGCACCGACAATACGGAAGGGGAAGAAATTGCTGGTGGGGTTTGAGCCGACCGCCTATGCCGAAGTGTTAGGGTAATTTTCGCAAGCGGAGAGAAGCACCATGAATACCGCGCACGTAATCGAAATCGATCCAACTCCTCGGCTGTGGACTCGTGAAGAGTATTACAAAATGGCGGAGGCTGGCATCCTCTGCCCCACTGAACGAGTGGAACTGATCGGAGGGAGGATCGTCACCATGAGCCCGCAAAATAGTCCACACTTCACCGCGATCCGCTTGGTCGAAGATGTTTTAAGAAAAATCTTTGGACTTGGTTACGATGTTCGGGTGCAAGGCCCATTAGATGTCAGTCCTTCCTCCCAACCCGAACCCGACATCGCTGTCGTCCCTGGCGGCATCCGTGATTATGCGCAAGCACATCCCACCACGGCATTACTGGTGGTCGAAGTAGCGGAATCAACCGTGCGGTTTGATCGTGGAGAAAAGGCCAGTCTCTACGCCAGCGCGGGCGTACCCGAATACTGGGTCGTCAATCTGCGGACCCAACGGTTGGAGGTGTTCCGCGACCCTGTTCCGATGACAGGGGAGCCGTACGGGTACGGCTATCGGACCAGTGCCCAATTCGTATCCGGGGATACGCTCACTCCGCTCGCCAATCCACAGGGCGTGATTCAGGTCGCGGATATGCTGCCATAAATAGACAGGCCCAAGGATACCGCCGCTTAGCCTTTTGCGTCAGCGGAAGAAGTGGCCGTGTTCTCAACTCGTCGGGGAAAGATCGCATCCTGACGCACGTAGCCAACTTTTCCTTTGGGAGAAAGCGCCCCAAGCCATCCGTCCTGAGAATTCACCACAGAGAGAAACAATCCCACCCCTAACGTGCCAATCTGCTCCGCACTGTCACTCGCCTGAGACCGGACCGGAACCGAGGTTGCCGCGAGGACCTTGTAACGCCCCGGCCACACTTCCTTGACGTGGGTCAACAAGGTCGCTTCCTCGATCTTCTCCGGCGACAAGAGGAGTGGGTAAAAAACCTTGACTTCGTCTCCTTGCGCCGGGGGAAATTTCCATGCTCTCGCGGCCTGCATAATGCCTTGCTGTAATTCACGACTGAGCGTGCCAGTACAATGAACCACGGCGGAGGTCACCTGACCCACCGGTGCGACACTGAACTCGATAATCGCCGTGCCCAAGGATTGGGGATTCTTCACGAGGTGCGTGTTATAGGTCTCACGAATTCCCGACAGGTTTTCTTCCACTCGTATCCGAAACGCGGCGACCCCGCGCCAGACGTCATTCTCGTCGGCGCCAAAGACACGAAGGGGCAGTAACTGTTCAGCCGTCGTCACGCGTCCGACCAGTGATGGTGGTGGCGGTGCCATAGGTGGCGCGGCCACTTGTGGCGTGGCCACTTGTGGCGTGGCCACTTGTGGCGTGGCCACTTGTGGCGTGGCCACTTGTGGCGTGGGCGGTAGTGAGATCAGCGCTTCAGTTTTCTTTTCCGTGGCACTCTCGCCGCCGACTTTCAGCCTCGTCTCCGCGGGAACGGTGACAGTAGGATCCGACAACGTGCGTTCAGTTTCTTTTTTCTCGTCCGGGGTCGAAAACATCTTCGTCACAAAAAAACCGACGAGCACAAGCGCCAGCACGCCCACACCAATCCCACCCCATTTCGCCAGTCCATTCGACTTCAACGGTGTTGATGGGAACGCAATCGCGGGTCGTGCGACACTCGGTCCTGGAGACGGCGACGGGGGCGAGAGCGGCGGGAACGCGGGTGAAGAAGATGCGGAAGCAGGCGGCGGCAGGGAGATAGGACGCGCGCCAATCCGCGTGTCAGCGAGTGGGCGCACGGGAAGCTCGGCAATCGTCGGCTCCGACGCCTCAGTCGGAAGTGGCGCGACAACCGTTGGTTCGGAATCATCCACGAACAATTCCGGCAATGACTGCCCGTGCCGTATCAGCGTCCCACACACCCGACACTCTTGCTCGCCCGGCTGTATGTCCTGGCCACACGTCGGACACTCACGCGCTTGCCTGGACGAGGAAGACGCGGTTCGTTCATCATTCGCCATAATATCCTCTCTCCCATCATCACAACTGGCAACCCGATTCTTATTTTTCTCCCCATTCCTCCGGGGATTGTGGTGAAGATTTGCCTCCTCCGTCATCCTTCGCGGGGCTTCCCCAATCCGCGCCGCTCGCTTGAGGAGGTGCGGTTGGTCCGGTCACGGGAACATTTTCTTCCACTTTTTCCGCGGTTTGCGGGGTGTGCACCCTCGAACTCGGCGATTTTTTCCTTGTCGGAAGAGCGCCACTCTTTTGTTCCTCCCCAGAAGGTTCCGGTGTCGTTTTCACGACTGGAGGCACCGATGGCGGGATCAGCGTTCCGGCCCGAAACGCATCCTGGGTCTCCGCTATCCAGTTGACCACGTGGATCGCTCCGACACGTAACACTCGTTGCATCGGGGTCACTGTCTCACTCGACGCCGCCGACAATTGTTGTCCAAACGGCCCACCGATTTCACTCGAGTCATTCGGTGTTCCCTCAATCGTCGCGCGGGAAAGCAGGTTCCCGGATTTCGCGTCGAACAGCCACAGTTCATACTCTACGCGATCCACCACCACTGGCTTGAGCGAGTTAAACTCCCGTTTCGCGGTTTCGACAATCCCCTTCACCGCGATCGTGCTCGCTTGCGCTTCACGAAACAGGAGGTCGGCCTCAACGCCAGCAGCCTTACTTTCCTTGCTCAACTGATAGGTCGTGACCCTTCCCGCGACAAGGAATTCGGCGTCACCAAATGAGCCTAGTCGTTCTTTCGCGCGTGCACTGATCGCTGTCCCCGTGGGAGTGAGCATCCCGCGTTGCAGCACTTCCCGTGGACCCGCATTATTCACCACGGTGAAGCGCCCGGTCTGCTCCAGGGCGTTTGCAATCTGGGTTCGCAGGCCATTGCCCAGCAGCCGATCCACACCGTCACTCATATCGGCCTTGCCTCTTTTTGTCGCGTTTTCCAACCGAAGAACAATGATCTTCGTGATCTCCGGCGGGGGGGGAGACGCGACCGGTGGAGGGGGGGGAGCAACTTGAGGCCTCGGCCCACAGCCGATCATCCCCACACCAAGCAAACAGCTCCATAAACATAATCCGATAGAAAAACGACTTTTCCGCATACGTGATTTGCGTACTCTTTTCCGTGAGTCAGAGCACTTCTCCCTTTTCTTGAGTATAATGTTGTAAGGCGGCCAGGGTGATGCCACTGGCTTGTAAAACTGGGCGTAATTCTTCGGAAACCTCGTCAAGGAGCGCGGACAGCAAGTGCCGCTCGTCGATGGGGGTACGCTGGGCCAAGGTGGACGCGACCTCAAGCAGCTCACGGCACGAGACGGTGAGATCGGTCTCAAGTAGTTCTCGGACGATCAGCTTTTCTTCGACCACGGGCCGCTGGTACGCTTGTCGAATACGAGCGCGTAACATCTTGAGCCAGGACTTACGCGTAAGGGCAAAAAATAGCATTTTAGGGCAATGCTTACCAAGAAGCAGTACGTCGAGTACCTGATCAGCACGCCCAAGAATTGTACGTGCACGTATTTGGCGGACCACTTGGAGGACGTGAGCCAGGATGTGGTC
>SHZE01000043.1 GCA_009692435.1 Deltaproteobacteria bacterium
AGTGAACTGGAGCAACACCAGATTCGCAGCTTGCGCGCGAAGCTCAAGTTGGACGAACAGGAAGTGAGGACACCACCGATCTCCGAGCCCCTATCCCGCAGAAGTGCCGCGTCTGCTGCCTAACCACTTTACAGGAACCGGTGGACTTGCCACCTGAAATGATATTGGTATTCCCCCCTTTGCGCAAGCAAAGGGGGGAATACCAATATCATTTCAGGTGGCAGCGAGGGCATCGGACACCTCCCCAGAAAGAGTTTGCCGTCAGACAGCTACTCTATCCTAAAGGAAGTCTCGCCCTCCTGCTATCCAAAAATGGCCAAAGTCGAGTACTACAGTCTCACAAAACCGGAGGTTATGGTTATGCTCTTGCCTATAGTGTTTGTCCTGATCGCTCTCTTGCTTCCTTCACAGGCTGAGACTGAAGTCTCCCCGAATGGACTCTGGACGGATGTCAACGAAAGGGGCGTGGCCACGACTGGCACCCGCGACATCGTACCGCGGCGGTATCGTTTGCTTTCCCTTGACCGTTCTGCCCTGAAACGCTTGCTGGATACCGTGCCACTTGAAGATACCGGGACTCCAGGGATTTTGTTTACCCTGCCCTTGCCCGAGGGAGGATTCGCACAGTTTAGCGTGGTCGAATCTCCGATCATGGCCCCGGAACTCGCCGCGCAATTCCCGGAACTGAAAACGTACCTGGGAACAGGAATTGATGACCCAACGGCCTCGCTACGCTTCAGTGTTACCCCTCAAGGTCTGCATGCCCAGGTCCTTTCCGCATCCGGAGCGCTGTACATTGATCCCTATCAAAGTGGTGACGACCGCCACCACATCAGTTATGCCCGCCAAGATTACAAACGGACTGCTGACACCGAACCTCCCGCGTGCTACTTCAGCGACCTCCCACAACCACAATCCCCTCTGGGGCAATCCTTGGTATCGCCGCAGATCAGTTCGGGCACACAGCGTCGCACGTACCGTACCGTGATTGCTACCACCGGCGAATACACGGCCTTTCATGGTGGGACAGTTGCCGGGGCTCTAGCCGCGGTCGTGGTTGCCTTAAACCGGGTCAACGGGCTTTATGAGCGTGATGTCGCTGTTCGTATGGTCTTGGTGGCGAACAACAATCTCGTTATCTACACGAACGCAGCGACCGATCCCTATACGAACGATGACGGTTTTGCCATGCTTGATGAGAACCAGGCGAATCTCGATACCATCATAGGCAGTGCCAACTACGACATCGGCCACGTGTTTAGTACAGGGGGTGGAGGTGTTGCCCAACTCTTCAGTCCTTGCCGCAACTTCTCCAAAGCTAGGGGCGTCACCGGCCTTCCTTCACCAATCGGCGATCATTTCTACATCGACTTCGTTGCCCATGAGATGGGTCACCAGTTCGGTGCTAACCATACTTTCAACAGTGAAGCGGGGGCTTGTGGGGGTGGAAACCGTAATGCCTCGACCGCCTATGAGCCGGGCAGCGGCTCGACCATCATGGCCTATGCCGGTATCTGTGGTTCAGACAATCTACAACCCAATAGCGACGCCGATTTTCATGGCATCAGCATTGAGGAGATGGTCAAATTCACCACCGGCCAAGTGATCGGGTTTAATGGGGATGTGTGTGCTGTGAAGGCGAATACCAGCAACACACCGCCGACCGTGGACGCAGGTCCAAACGGCAGTCCGGCCTTCACGATTCCTATCAACACTCCGTTCCAACTGACAGGTACGGCGAGCGATGTGAACGGTGACGCTCTGACCTACGACTGGGAACAGTTTAATCTCGGTCCTGCCGGTGCACCGAATAGCCCTTCAGGGACTGCGCCTATCTTCCGCTCGTTTCTGCCGAGCACCAGCCGGACGCGGACGTTTCCGAAGCTAACGAACCTGCTGAACAACACCCAGACCATCGGCGAATTATTGCCGAGTTATGGCCGTGCTTTGACTTTCCGGCTCACGGTGCGCGACAACCATGCCGGTGGAGGAGGCATCAACCAGGATACTATTGAGCTACAAGTGAGTGGGAGCGCCGGCCCATTTCAGGTGACCGCACCCAACATTGCCGTAAGGTGGGTCGGTAGCAGCACACAGACCGTCACGTGGGACGTGGCTGGCACGACGGCTGCGCCGGTGAGCTGCGCGAGCGTTAACCTTTTGCTTTCGACGGACGGAGGGAATACTTTCCCGACCACCATTCTCACGGGAACGCCGAATGATGGCAACCAGGTGATTACGGTTCCCAACGCAGTCACCACGCAAGCGCGACTGAAGGTTGCCTGCGCTAACAATATCTTCTTTGATGTTTCAAATACCAATTTCACGATCATCGATGCACCGAGGACCCTACGAATCAACGATGTGACGTTGACGGAAGGGAACGTGGGGAACAAGAACTTCATCTTCACCGTGACGTTGAGTCCGGCGGCGGCCAGCACTGTGACCGTGGACTGCGTCACGGCCAATGGGACGGCCACGGCGCCCAGCGACTATATAGCGGGGACTACCCCGTTGAGCTTCACGCCGGGGGAGACGAGTAAGACCTGTACCGTGCCGGTGGTCGGGAACACGGTAATGGAGCTCAACGAGACGTTCTTGGTCAATCTGAGCGCCCCGATCGGAGCGGCCATCGCCGATGGACAAGGCCTGGGCACGATCCTCAATGATGATGGGCCGGTCTTGAGCATTGACGATGTGACGTTGACGGAAGGGAACGAGGGGAACAAGAACTTCGTCTTCACGGTGACGTTGAGTCCGGCGGCGGCCAGCACTGTGACCGTGGACTGCGTCACGGCCAATGGGACGGCCACGGCGCCCAGCGACTATATAGCGGGGACTACCCCGTTGAGCTTCACGCCGGGGCAGACGAGTAAGACCTGTACCGTGCCGGTGGTCGGGAACACGGTAGTGGAGCCCAACGAGACGTTCTTCGTCAATCTGACGAGTCCCGTGGGCGCGGCGACCATCGCCGATGGACAAGGCCTGGGCACGATCCTCAATGATGATGGGCCGCTGTTGCGCATTGACAATGTGACGTTGACGGAAGGGAACGTGGGGAACAAGAACTTCGTCTTCACCGTGACGTTGAGTCCGGCGGCGGCCGGCACTGTGACCGTGAGGTGCGTCACGGCCAATGAGACGGCCACGGCGCCCGGCGACTTTATAGCGGGGACTACCCCGTTGAGCTTCACGCCGGGGCAGACGAGTAAGACCTGTACCGTGCCGGTCGTGTCCGACCGAGTGAGGGAGCCCAACGAGACGTTCTTCGTCAATCTGAGCGACCCGAGCGGAGCGACCCTTGGTGTCAACTTCGGTGTTGGGACCATTGAGAACGACGACTGACCCGAAGGAGTACCAGGTGCCCCTGGCGGCTTGCCGCCAGGGTGAATCCTGCCATCCCTATGGTGCCACGGGCAGACGAGCTGCCCGTGGCACACTTCCTGGTGAATTTCTACTTGGCTGGGTACCACTTCCTTTCCGGTACTCTCAATTGAAACACCCGCGCGGCATTGAGCCCCAGAATCTTCGCCCGGCTTGATTCTGACAGACAGTGCATCTGCCGTTCGATGCTCTCCGCCGAGTGTGGCCAACTGCCTTCGTGATGCGGGTAGTCGTTTGACCACATCAGATTGTCTACGATCCCCAGCTCTTCCGCGCGTGGCAACGTCACGTGATCTTCCATGAAAGCCGAGAAACAATTGCGACGATAGTAGAAGCTCGGCAACTCCGGCATCACCGGGCGTACCCACATGTGATGCGCTTGGAAGGAATAATCCATTGCCTCCAGCATCCACGGCACCCAGCCGATACCGCCTTCAATCGATCCGGCCTTGAGCCGCGGGTGTCGCTCGAACACGCCTGAGTTAATCAAATTAACCAGTGGCTCCATCACCGTGGGCATCGAATGACACACGTAGTTAATGACCGCGCCGCCCAGCCCTGTGACTCCTCGCGGATCGCGTCCCGTGGATACATGAAAGGTCATCGGCAGATCGACTTCTGCAATCAACGCCCAAAGGGGATCAAAATGTTTGTCGTTATACTGGAGCTCGCCTGGTGTGCTGGGGCCAAAGATGGGTTTGTTGGGGAGCGTGAAACCTTTGAACCCTTGGTCCGCTGCCCAGCGCACTTCGGCTATTGCGCCTTCGAGATCACCTGGAGCAATTACCGCCATTGGCAGGAAGCGGTCCCAATGGCTGGCGAAGGTTTCTTTGGCCCAGCGGTTCCAGACCCGAAACATTGCCTGCTGAAAGATGGGGTCCGGGGTTGAGAAGCATAACATCCCCTTGTTGGGGAAAATAACTTCCGCATCGACGCCGTCGGCCTCCGCATCCCGCACTCGTTGTTCCAAGTCCCCTCCCGCCCGATAGCGCAAGCGATCTTCCGGCTCCATGCGACTGGTGTAGGGTTGGAAGTAATCCGGTTCCTCGTAGGCTTCGCGCGCGATCAGATGCTTCACCGCATCGCGTCCCGGCTTGACCAATGTCGGTTGGATACCTTCCGTGACCATCCATTCCGCGCCATCTTCATCAACCGTGACTCGTGGGATGCGGTCGAAGTACTGCTTTTCGATATGCTTCGCGAGAAAATCCACCGGCTCAACGCCGTGCGTGTCCACCGAGACCATGAAGTATTTATTGGGATCGCCCGCCCGCGCGGTTCGCGTCCAGGTGCCGTGTCCCGGCGTCACTTGCCGCCAGGCGTTGCGAGGTGAATCTGTTTGCGATGTCGAGACTGCCATGCCTTTCCTCCTTGCGAGTGAAAACAACGCATTCTTATGTAGGACGAGGGTGGATGTAAAGTCATCAGCGGTCGGCGGTCGGTGGTCGGCGGTCAATGACTCCGTAGAGAGATGTGTTGGTCTCAGAGGCTGCTTCGTGATTCGCCGATGATTTACGGTTGAGGGGCTTGCATGAAAATGGAAACTCGCGAAAGGATACCGGGCGCGAAGAGGGCATAGAGGAAAATTTTGCCTGACGGTTACTGCTTGTCTTCTTGGCTTGAAGTGAGAGGAGTCTCATGATGTCGTATATGCGTGGCGACATTTACATTTGGGCGGACAGTGTCAATGTCCATTTTTGGTCTCGTGATGGATACGATAGCTGGGACGACGCGGTATGGAACAGCCCTGACCGGGCTCCGGGAGCATATGGAGTCGCTTTGCCGCAAGTGGTGGCGGATGAATACGTGGTCATGCGAATGGCGGAGATGCTTAATGAAGGCTGTGTCGTAACTGCCATTGAGCAGGCATTGCGAAAATTCAGTGGCAACGGTGGCTGTTTGGCTCTGGCCGAGCATTCGGGGGTTCTCCGCGAGGTTGCTACGAAAATAGTCCCTAAGCGACGAGACTGAGAAAGCACGAGACAGCGCATGCCACCACAAACAAACATCACGATTCGTCCCTATACGATGGAAGATATTCCCGCAGCCTATGACGCCATCATGGCGTCCGTGAAGGAAATACAGCCCTTCTTGCCCTGGTGTCATCCTGGCTACACTCTCCATGAGTCGCGAACCTGGGTCGAGACCCAGGTTGTGCAATTCCAAGCGGGTAACGTTTTTGAGTTTGTTATTGTCGCGAACGAAGGCGGATTGCTGGGTGGGTGTGGGCTGAATTTTATCGACTGGGAGAATCGCCGTGCGAACCTTGGCTATTGGGTCCGCTCTTCGGCGACGCGATGCGGAGTGGCCACCACCGCGACTCGGCTCCTGGCGCAATGGGGATTCGAGAACACCAAACTCGACCGCTTGGAACTGGTGATTTCAACGAAGAATCTCGCCAGTCTTCGGGTGGCAACGAAAGCGGGCGCGGTGCGCGAAGGAATACTCAGAAGTCGTCTCGTGTTGCACGGGGAAACCCACGACGCTGAGGTTTTCCCTTTTATCCGGCGCGATTTCGAGACCGCCTGACTGTTCCGTTCTGAATTTTTGAAAAGGACCAAAAGGAGCCCCGATGAACATCCCCACCTTTCAACATCACTACGCGACGGTGAAAGAGGTTCGCTTACACTATGTGACATTAGGACAAGGCAAGCCTGTCGTCTTACTGCATGGCTGGCCGCAGACCTGGTACGAGTGGCGACTCATCATGCCGCTGCTGGCCGACAAGTGTCGTCTCATCGCGCCTGACCTACGCGGGTTGGGCGACTCCTCACGCACGGCTGGTGGCTATGACAAGAAAACCGTCGCGGCTGACATCTGGCAGTTGATGCATGAGCACCTCAAGTACGACACCTTTGCGGTCGTTGGCCATGACGTGGGCTCGGTGGTCGCGTTTCGGTTGGCGGCGGATCATGCCGAGGCGGTTTCACACTTGGTGTTGCTTGATGTGCCAGTGGTGGGCGAACAAAAAGAAGGATTGGGTGGGGTGACGCCGCCGGGTCAACTCCCCCGCTGGCATCACCTTTTTCACCAAGTGATAGACTTGCCAGAGGCGCTGACGTTTGGCCGTGAACGCATCTATCTGGAGTGGTTCTTCAATTGGGGGACCGATCAAGCGGGCGTCTTTAGCGACACTGACATCAGTGAATACGTACGCGCCTACTCCCAGGCGGGAGCGATGCGCGCGGGATTCAATATGTATCGCACGCTACCACAAGACATTGCCGACAACTACGCGCTGCTTTCCACGGGGTTCAAACTGCCGATGCCAACGTTAGGGCTCGGCGGTGGCGGCTCGCGGGGGAGAGGCGAGATGGTGGTCGAGTCATTGCGGCGAGTCGCGGTCAAGGCTGAGGGAGGATCAGTGCCTGATTGTGGTCATTTCATCCCCGAAGAAAAACCACAAGAACTCGCCGAGCGGTTGCGGGCGTTTCTCGGTTAGAGATCAACTTCGGGTGGACCCGCGGACGTGTCGGTGACCCGTCGAATAGTGATGCGAGCAACGGGGCTGCGCCAATCTCGGATCGCGGCAGTCAGATTGCCAATTCCGTGAATGCCGTTGTGGATATACACAAAGCCTTCACCGCCGCCTGGATGTCCCCCGCCTCCGGGACCTCGACATTCTGTGATATTCGGCCCGATGATTGAGGCGCACAGTTCATCGTTCTGTTCGCTACCGGCATCATAGGCGGGCACAAACATGGTGATCGGCTTATTGATGGGAGGGCCAGGGGTGCCGTTAATAGCAATGAAGGCATCGTTAGTGGGAATGAGTTTCGCGGCGAAACTCAGATGATCGAACTCGCGGTTGCCTTCAATGGTGACCGTGGTGGATTTTCCGGGATTGATCAACGTGTCCGTGGCAGGGGCACCAGCAGTCATCACGAGGTCTTTGGCTTCTGGCATCTCGGCGAGGAGGGCGGCGAGTGCGGTCGGGGTTCCCTCTTCAGCGAATACCGCGAGTTGTTGGGGGACTGATTCCCCAACGGCAAAGAGGTGGAGATTCGCTTTGTGCGTGACGACTAGGGGTGCGGTAAAGTGTTGGCCACGCGTAAGATTGGTAATGGTGATTTCGTAGCGAAATTTTTCTTGCGCCAGGACGGGCTGTGTCAAAAGCCCGCTACTTGTGAGCATGACAGTGAACAGCAGACCAATTCGTAACCACTGCATAGATACCCCCCATGCCTGGCGTAGCGTACTCGGTTTCAAGTATTGCCACGTACATGCTTCCTCATGAAATATGGTCAAAGCATATCACACTTCGACGGCAGAGGGAGTCGATTATTCAGGACGCTTTTTGAGCAAATCACGCTCTCCCACCGGGGCGTGTTTCTTCGACAGGGAGAATGCGGGGAGAACGGAAGAGTGCTGTCAGTGCTTTGGTGAGAATCAGCATCTGATCTAGAGGTTTCATCAATGTTTCGCCTCAGCTTTTCGTAGTTATCGAGACGGAAAGCACGAAAAATTTTGTTTCACTTCCGATACGAGCCAAAGCCTTCATGATGCGAACCTTATTATTTGTGATGAAAGCTCATGGTGAACCGCCGATCAAAAGGAGATTGTCGCTCATTGCCCGTGGCCGGCTCGTTCCTGTTCCTCCGTTCCGCACGGCGATGGAATGATCCAAAGAGTCTGACCAGCGGTGAAGGTGCCGTCGGCGAGAAGGAAACCCCGGCAATTAAGAGTACGGAAGAAGTCTCTGTCGCCATCGCGCGCGCATTGCGTCGTAATCAGGGGCACCGAACTCTTGAGCCGCTTGGTGAGTCAACGCGCAAAGAGTCCTCCGAGAGCGAAGCCGAGAATGACCCCGATCATACCGAGCAGAAGACTACCGAATATGTAGACAAGGGCGAGTGTGAGCAGTTCCTCTTGGATAAGCCGCAAGGTCTCGTAAGTAAAAGTCGAGAACGTTGTATACGCTCCTAAGAAACCAACCGCGAAGAATAATCGAGGCTGCAGGAAATCAAGCGGGCGATGGTGCAGAAGTCCCATGCAGAGTCCGAGTGAAAAACTCCCGCTCACATTAATGATGAGCGTTCCATACGGAAACCCGGGCCCCAATATCCGTCCGACCCACTGTGCCATAAGGTAGCGAGCGTTGGCGCCTAAAAATCCTCCCAGCCCAATGAGCAGATAATCCATGCCGCGTGTCATAACGCAGCTGTACCGAATGTTCTATGGGGAAAGTCCACCAAGATGTGGAGCACGGGAGTGCCATTCGCGAGTGTCCCCTCATCCTCACCTACGAGGGGAGAGGGGACCTGAAGCTGAGCGTGCGCACTTTTCCGCTCCATATCGTCTTGTGGCGTCTCCATGGGACAATGGCTGACGCTCTCCCGTGTGATAGGGGCGTTGACAGTGCGCTCCTCTTGTTTCATTACTGGCGATAACAATTCTCATTAAGAGAGGAAGAGGGGATGGCAAAAGCTCTGAATGGGTCCAAGACGCTTGACAATCTGAAACACGCCTTCGCGGGTGAGTCGCAAGCAAATCGTCGGTATCTCTATTTCGCCCGCCGGGCCGATATTGAAGGGTACCCTGATGTAGGTGGGCTGTTCCGTGACACCTCCGAGGCCGAAACTGGCCATGCTTTTGGCCATCTTGATTTCATCAAGGAAGTGGGCGATCCAGCGACGGGCAAGCCGATTGGGGATACGGAGAAGAACTTAGCGGCGGCCGTGGCGGGTGAAACTTACGAATACACCGAGATGTATCCGGGGTTCGCGAAAACCGCTCGTGATGAAGGGTTTGTTGAGGTTGCTGAATGGTTTGAGACGTTGGCGCGCGCGGAAAAGTCGCATGCGGGGCGCTTTACCAAAGGGCTTGATTCCTTGAAAGGTCAGGGGGCTATGAGGGAGGCTCTCCATGCCTCCCTTCGCGGTTCAGTATCGCCAACGGAGACGCGTGTTGTAACGTTGTAACAAGGGGTTCGGATGCAGAAGGTGACGCTCGACGAGATCATTGGCCTTGATCGGTACGAAAAAATTCGTGACGAATTTCGTCGCCGCATCATCGACCTCAAAACGCACCGCCGCGTGTCGGTGGGAGATCGGGGCACCTTCGTGTTCGAGAACCGTGAGACTGTGTTGTTTCAGATTCAAGAGATGCTCCGCGCCGAGCATATCACGGACATTGATAAAGTGCGTTTTGAGGTGGCTATCTACAATGATCTGATTCCCGGCGACAGTGAGCTGTCCGCCACCATGTTGATTGAGATCACCGAGCAAGCGCAAATTCGCCCGGCGCTCGTGCAACTCATTGGGGTTGATCAAGCGGTCTCGCTTCAGATTGGCGGTCAATTCAGCATTCCTGGCGTATTTGAAGGTGGGCGGAGCACGGAAGACAACTTGAGCGCGGTCCAGTATGTGCGGTTTCCCCTCTCCACCGAGGCGTGCGCGGCCTTTCGGGCTGGGTCAGGCGAAATACGACTGGTGATTACGCATCCTAATTATCACGCCCAGACTGTACTCAACCCGGACACGCGGCGGTCGTTGGCGTCGGACCTCTGAAGCCGATACGGACGGAACTGAAGGACGCCCGCGAGAAAAAACATGGAACGTGCAATCCGCCCACGGACGACCCCACAACTCACGGTGATCTCCACGGCGATTCAGGGAGATCATTCACATCCCAGCGCCGAAGATATCTATCTGCGGGTACGGAAAGTCTTACCGCGGATCAGTCTGGGGACCGTCTATCGCACTCTGCAACGGCTCGTGCGCGAAGGCACCATTCAGATGCTGTTCTTTGGCGAGCGGACCGCGCGCTATGATCCGACCTTGGAAGAACACGACCATTTTATCTGTCAACAGTGTGGGCGAGTCGAAGACGTGAGGGTGGAGCGAGAGCAGCAGATGGACTTTGCCTCGCTCGTCAGAGCAGGATTTACCATTGCTGCTCACAGTCTCGCCATTCGCGGGGTCTGTCAGCTTTGTGGACGGCCAGGTGAGCCACGACGGCGTCCGCGCCGAACGGGACCTCCAGTTCCGACAAAGCGAGAACGAACGCACTGAGCAAGTATTAGGGAGGAGGGAGAAAGAGAGGAGGAGGACCAGTAAGGATAAAGAGACAGTGACTTGATAGCGAGTGTATGGGCAAGGATCAACAATTTTTGAGGAGGAGGTTACCTATGGACGCAAACGATATACTGCAAGCGCTCTTTCGCTGGATTCATTTGATCGCGGGGATTACGTGGATCGGACTCTTGTATTTTCTCAATCTCATCAACGCGCATGTGACCGCCGCGCTGCAAGCGCCGACCCGTAAAGAGGTGGTTCCGCAGGTCATGCCGCGCGTCCTCTTTTGGTTCCGCTGGGGCGCGATGTTTACCTTTATTACTGGCCTATTGCTCCTCCTATGGAAGTATTTCATTTTGGGCAGTGGGTTTGGGGGAGACGCGGGGCTGTTTGGCTCGAGCGCGGGCTGGTGGATTTCGATGGGAGCACTCTTTGGCACCATCATGTGGTTCAATGTGTGGTTCATTATCTGGCCAGCCCAGCAACGGCTGATTACCTGGGTGAAGGAAGGCCAGGCTCCACCGGAGCAACCACAAGTGGCGAAGACGGCACTCTATGCCTCACGGACCAACGTGTTCCTGTCCGTGCCCATGCTGTTCGGCATGCTCGCCGGATCGGGCCATTATCCGACGCTCTCTTTCTTTCCGTGGTTTCTCATTGTGATCGCGCTTGGGGCTGGCCTGGTGTACTACGTGCTCTTCACCCTGGCGCCGACCGTGGCGAAGGAGTGGCCGTAACAAAGAAGAGACGGAGCATCGGCGAAACGAGGAACCGGAGAAGGAGGAAAGAAATATGCTCTCTTCCTTTCCTCGATTCTCCCCGTCTCCGTTTCTCCGGTTCCCTGTTTCGTTCCGCGGTCATCCTGCCGTAAACGCGAACTCGATCGCTTTCGTTTCTTTCGCGCCGAAAGTGACTTTCTGTGAGCGCGTTCCAAACCGCTCATGCCAGACTTCGACCGTATATTCTCCCGGCGGGACATTCTTCAGTGTAAACGATCCATCCACACCGCTGACCGCAAAGTACGGATGGTCAAACACGCCGAGATAGGCTCGCATCCACGCATGAATATCACATTTGATCTCAATCATTGATTCGGACTTGTCAACTTTGACTGAGCGTGAGGTGCCTTTCACGCTCAGGCTCATGTTCCACGGCTTGGCTTTTTGCGCGAAACCGTGGACGTTATGTGCCATCGGGTCGCTGTTGAGGAATTTAAGTGGCTGTCCCACTTGGACACCAAGAACGCGTGGGGTGAAGACGCAGGCTTTCTGATCCAGCTCTACGGTTTCCGTGGGAGCGGCGAAAACTCGATTGCCTAAGCCGTCCTTAATGAAGACCATCGCGTTCTGGAGCTTTCCTTCCTTCACGAGCACGTCCCCAGCCGGAGGATTCCCTTGGGGATGTTGTGCCGAACATTCAGACCAGCCACTGAGTTGGGCGACCGACTGTTCCGGCGCCGCTCCTTCAAACCGTACGGCCCCCGTGATTGTGCCCACTGTCGAGAGGTCCAACGGCGTGGCCTGACGAGCTGGGATCGCGGCTTCTTGCTTCCCTCCCCCTCCCCCTTCACCCCCGCCACAAGCGGATAAGAGAACGCTGAAAAACAATCCGAGAAACGAGAAAGATGCGTATTTGTTCATCCCTGCAACTTGCCAGAGATAAAGAGGGAATCAAGGGCAGGGCCGGGCTGTCAAAAATGCGTGGGTTCGCCCGACTGTCGGTCCTGTGGTTCCAGTTGAATGGTGATGTGATCAATGCCAAAGCGGTCGTAGATGGTTTTCTCCAACGCGTCCAACAAGTGGTGATGATCGGTCTCGTCGTTGACGACGGCATGAGCCGTGAGGGTGAAGAGCCCCGAAGAGAGGGTCCACACATGGAGATCGTGAATCCGTTTGACTCCCGCGACCTCCTCTAATGTCTGTTGCACTTCCGTGAGGTTGAGGTGGCGTGGCGTGGCCTGCATGAGAATGTCGACTGATTCACGCACCAGGCTGAAAGAACTCAGCAAAATTAAACCGCCGATCACGATACTGGTGACGGGGTCCACCCAGTACCATCCTGTCCATACGATCACCACACCCGCGACAATGGCACCAGCGGAGCCGAGGGCATCGCTGAGGACATGCAAGAAGACGCCGTGCAGGTTCAGGTTGGCATGGCGTGCGCTGTGTAACAGCCAGGCAGTCAGTACATTGATGCCTAACCCTATACTCGCGATGAGGATCATGCCCTGTCCGTGAACCTCCGGCGGAGAGAAGAACCGGTAGTAGGCCTCGCGAAAAATAATGCCGGCGATCAGCCACAGTGAGAGCCCATTCAGGAGCGCGGCCAGAATTTCGGCGCGGTAATACCCGAAGGTCTTTTGCGAGGTTACCGGAAGTGCCGCGATATACGCGGCAAACAACGATAATCCCATGGCCGTCACATCTGAAAACATGTGTCCCGCATCAGACAGCAGGGCGAGGCTATGGGTCAGCCAGCCTCCGATAAACTCAATGAGGCAGTAGCCGCCGGTGATGCCTACGGCAATAAATAGGCGGCGTTGGTCGTTTTCATGATCGTGGCCGTGGCCGTGGCCGTGGCCGTGGCCGTGGCCGTGGTTGTGATCGTGAGACATAGGTTTTGTAATCGGAGCCGCGCTCGCCTTATGGTTTTGCTGGTTCTCTTGGTACCGACCCCCAAGCCTGCATCTTCGTTGGTTTGAGGACAAGCAGGACGCGGTTTTGTTTCTTCAACTCTTCCACGTAGGGCGCGCCTTCTTCGGGACCATAGTATTTGTACATGATCTTTTTCGTCATCTCCCAAATATCCTGCTCTTGGATTGTGGCTTTGCCCGTGGCGATCACGCAGTGATGGCCAAGCACGTCATCCACCACCAAGCTCATGCGAGGGTCGCGTGTGAGATTCTTGTATTTGATCGTTTCCTTGGTCACCGAGGCGTAGAAGGTCGAGCCGTCCCAATAGAAAACGACTGGGGTTAACTGTGGGGCGCCGTTTTTGTTGAGCGTGGCGATGGTGGCATTGCGGCATTCTGATAGGAAATCGTTGATCTGCTCGGTGGTGAAGGGCTTGATGCCCCCGTGTCGTACGCGTTGCGCGGGTTTCGGTTCAACGGCACTGGCATACGAGGCGACGCTGAGCAGGGACGCGACGCAGAGAAAGAGGAGCAGGGTGGATGATCTTACCTGTTTCCGTGGGCATGCGATCAGAGAGTGTGAAGCCGTCATAATGGAGCCTCCTTTTCTGGAGTCCGTTATAACGTGCGATCCGTATTCCGCAATCGCGATCTTAGTGGGCCCAGGAGGGCAGGCTGCCGAGCGAGATACCGAAGGCCGCAACGCCAAGCACGTAGAGGAGCGCGGTTAAAAGGATGGCGCAGACCAGATCAAGCACGATTCCCGCGCGCACCATTTGTGGCACCGTGACGTGACCACTGGCAAAGACAATGGCGTTCGGGCCGGTTGCCGAGGGAAGCATGAAATTACACACCGACGCGGCGAAAGTGGCCGGGATCATCAGCAGTAACGGGTCCATCTTCATCGCTTGAGCGGTCGCCGCCAGCACTGGCATCATCAAGGTCGCCGTGGCGGTATTACTCGCGAACTCGGTGACCCAGGTGGTGAGCAATGCGACGGCGAAGATCACAGTTAGTGACGGGAGACTGCCAACGAGTGAGAGTTGAGAGCCGAGCCAGGAGGCAAGCCCCGTTTTTTCGACGCCGGCGGCCAATGCGAGACCGCCCCCAAGAAGAATCAACACGCCCCACGGCAGGCGTTCCGCTGTTTCCCAGTCCATGAGAAACGTTCCGGCTTCGCGGTCCGCTGGAATGAAGAACAGGAGCAGTGCCATGAACATGGCAACGGTTGAGTCTTGGACCATCACTGGGGGAGGGAGCAGGTGCGACCAGCCGGGGATGGTGATGCCGCCAAGCGGTAAGTTTTCGCGGAAAATCCAGAGAAATGCGGTCGTGGCCCCAAGAAGAGCAACCTTCTTTTCTGTCGTGCTTATTGGACCTAATGCCTGGAGGCGTTCCCGCAGGAACTCCTTGTTGGCCTTCCAGCCAGTCGCGGAGTAGGGAAAGGCGACGTAGGAGAGGTAGGCCCAGACGACGAGGGTCAGGATAATGGCCGTTGGCACGCCGAAGAGCATCCACCGAAGAAAGTTAATGGGCGGGGCCTCTGGAAAAAGTTTGGTGAACGCACCAAGAAAAATGACATTGGGAGGAGTGCCCACCGGCGTGCCGATCCCGCCAATCGACGCGCCATACGCGACCATCAACATGAGCGCGGTCCCGAACCCCTTCTTGGTGTCGTACCCTTGAGACTGGGCATGGTCGAGCACGGCGAGGGCGATGGGAAGCATGATGAGCGTGGTGGCCACGTTCGAGACCCACATGGAGATCGCGGCGGTTGTGCCCATGATCCCCAGAGTGAGTGAGTGGGGGGACGTCCCGACCCGATTCAAGACTTGCAGCGCGATCCGGTGGTGTAGGTGACAGCGCTCAATCGCCAGCGCGATGATGAAGCCGCCGAGGAAGAGGAACAAGATGTGATCCGCGTATGCCGCCGACACTTCTTGTGGGGTGAGAATATGCAGCAGTGGAAAGAGCGCGAGGGGAACGAGCGCGGTGACTGACGGATGCACGGCCTCACTGACCCACCAGATGGCCATCAGCAAGGTGGCGGCGGCCATACTCCAGGCTTTCTCGCTCATGCCCGCTGGGGGCGAGAACAAGAAAAGACTGGAGAAGACCGCGACGCCGAGCAGGAGGCCGACCAATTGGCGGCGTTTGTAACGCGAAGGGGGAGTGTCCGACATTGGGCAAGCCGGGATTTACGAGCTTGTCGTGGAGTCCGATGGCGTTAGCGAAGAGAACGCCGTCGCGAGGAGCCGTGCCGTTGCTTCAGCAAAGAGCCGAGGCAATTCTTTGGGACGACAGCCTGCCGCGGCGGGATGTCCACCACCACCAAATGTTTGGGCGAGTTGGGAGAGGTCGGCTTGACAATCGGGGGAGCGACGAAGACTGACGCCTTCTCCCTTCAGATCAAAAAAGGCGAAGACAGTTTGGACCGAGCTTTTGCCCCAGGTATCGCCAATCTCACTGGCGTAGCCATCACACACGGCGGTGACAAGCGTATAGGGCGTGTCCGCGACCTGAAGGACCGTGCGGCTTCTTTCCGCCAGGGCGAAGCTCGTGCGCATTTCTCCGGCGACCTTGTCATACGCGCGCTGCATGGTGGGAGTGTAGGTGACGGCGGCATCAATATTCAGCAGTGCATGGTAGCCGTCTAAACTCGAACCGTCGGTGCCAAGCGCGCGAATCACCCAGGCCAGCTCCCGCGACCCAGGAATGGCGTGAATCCAACGGTCGGTATCATCCGCCATCGCCACGACCGGAGCAAACTCCACAAAGGGGGTGTTGTGGGGGATCGTTGTTCCGCCCTTTTGGCGGAGGTACTCGTAGGTCAGGCGCGAAGCGGCAAACTCTTCACTGATGACTTTATCCGTGAACGGGACGGCAATGGCCCCTGCGGTATAGCGTCGAATCGCGGTGCGATGGTGGTCGATCCAGAAGATTTTCACGCCATGTTTCGCCAGGTCGCGCAGGTGATCGTCTGTTATTTTCTCAGTCCAGGAAATATCCGTGATCCACAATTCGCTGCCCGGAGGCGCGTCGTCGCGATTGATGGAACATAACACATCGTTAATCTGATCGTTCCCGGAAAAGTGTGGGATGATGGTTGCGCGGTTCCGATAATAGCGTGCCACGGCGACCGCCGAGGTGACGCCATCAAGACAGTAGGGACCGTGGCTGACGATATGGACGAGTGGGAGTGAGGGATCGGTAGATGGTGTTTTCATGCGGGGAGTTCGAAGCTTTCTTTCCTCTACGGAAGTAATGAGGGGGCATTATAGGGCCCCCAACACGTTTGGGCAAATGCGCATGTCCCGGACCGGGTTACCCATGCCGCGCGGCTTCCATGACCCTCTCAATGTCCAGGACCCGTGGCCCATCCCATGACAACTCCACTTCCCAACGGTCTTGGGCATTGATGGGCAGCTCGCGTTCGCCATCCAGCGCGAGGATGGAGGGGGTGAAACTGATGGGGGTGCGCGAGCCGATGGTGAGAAGAAAATGGTTGTGAATAGCAATCGAAGCGATGAGTCCTGGAGCGATCGGGGCGGTGATAGTACGGCCCGTGCCACCGAGTTCCAGATAGAGACCGCCGTTGTCTTGTGGCCGCACGGGATGGACCATGCCACCGATTGAGGCCATGCCGATATTGGTTGGTTGTCCTTGGGTGAGGAATAATTCTTTCAGGCGCTCGACTTCCCACAGCGCCCGTGCACCAATGAATTGGTAGTCACACACCGCGACATCGACGAGGGCGACATCCTCAAAATGGCCGTTACGATACAGATTCAGTCGTTTCGTGGGAGAGGTGAACTCCTCCTTCGAGAAATGCTTGGTGGCGTAATACCCGCCAGCGAGACCAGCCAAGGTGGAGTCAAGAAACCGTGGGAATGCGTTGTTGGTGCCCGTGGAAAGTGGAATCAACGGCATCGACTCACAGCCTTTGGCGACGACACGATTGGTGCCGTCGCCACCAATGACAATCAAGCACGCGACTCCTTGTTCGTACATCAACCGCGCGGCGCGGGTGGAGTCCGCCGCTTCGTCATACACCGACATTTCCAGGAATCGCGGAATGATGCGTAACGGGCCACCCAGCCCCGAAAGCGCTTTGGTTCCAATCCCGGTTGGATCAGGAAATAGGACCACCTCATCCGTCCCGGTGCCTTCGAGACCCATAATGGCGCGGCGCACGATATATATTTTCTCTTGCGTGTCCAGGACGGACCCGTGCGCGACGAGACGGCGAATGTCTTTTCCAGCGCGGGGGTTAGCGATGATTCCTACGGACGGCATAAGCGTGAAGAATGAAGGACCTTTATAGGAGGGACCGAGGACGAAGACAAGGACTTGGCCCTTCGCCCCTGAAGCCGCTATGCTATGATTTCGCCTATGAACACCGCGCCACGCCAAGCCACATACGAGGATGTGCTGAAGGCTCCCGACATTCTTATTGCTGAGATTCTTGATGGAGAACTCATAACGTCGCCACGCCCCGCGTTTCCACACGCTCGTGCTGCGTCGTCTATCGGGCAGGATGTGAGTCCTTTTGACCGTCGCCCTGGTGGTCCTGGTGGTCCTGGTGGGTGGCAGATTCTTTTCGAGCCTGAACTCCACCTGGGGGCGGATATTCTGGTTCCCGATCTTGCCGGCTGGCGACGTGAGCGCATGCCCGTACTTGTGGATGAATCCTTTAGCACCCTAGCGCCGGATTGGGTGTGTGAAGTGGTATCTCCTCGTACTGCGCGCATTGATCGGGTGCGCAAGATGCCCATCTACGCGCGTGAACGTGTCAGTCATCTCTGGCTCGTACATCCCGGCTTGCAAACGTTAGAGGTCTATCGGCTGGAGGGTCAACAGTGGGTGGTCGCTAGTTCTCATGTCGGAGCGGAAGTCGCGCGTGCGGCACCCTTCGAGGCCATTGAACTTGACATGAGCCGTTGGTGGCTGGAGGAAGCGTCGTGATTGCTTCATCGGGTCATCGGGTGATTGAGGAAAATCATTCTTCAATCACTTGATCAGTACTTCGGACACTTTTTCGACGAAACAGTCCTATGAAACCAAAGGATTGTAGACATCTATCTGAATAACAGCCAAGTCAGCTCGACCTCTCAGTTATGTTTAATTCCCTGATCTCAAGGAAAGCGGTGATTTCTCTAAATT
>SHZE01000044.1 GCA_009692435.1 Deltaproteobacteria bacterium
GCGAAGACGCCCGGCGGGTCTATGAGCGCACGACGGCGGAGAATGTGGCGTTCCTCAACCGCCTCGCCCTCTCGGTCTTGCGCGGGGACCCCAGCAAAGATTCCTTGAAAGTCAAGCGGAAACAGGCCGGATGGTCCACTGACTACCTCCCAACTCCTTGGTCTTGCCCCTACTTGAAGCGCGTTTGCCGTGAACAGCCAGGTAGGCTGGGATTCCCGTTGGTCATCCCAGCCTACCTGGCACGGCCCCCCAAGCCGGCCCCCCAAGCTGGAATTCGCTGCGCTCATTGCCAGCCTACGTCTGCCCGGACTGTGGGAGACCAGAAACAGCACGCGAGAGGAACACAATTGGCGACCTACCGCGCCAGAAAACCTGCTCCCATATCGCCAATTTTCATCATCCCAACCCCCGGCTCTCTTCCACAGCCCCGCTGGAGCGGCGGACGCGAAGAGTGTCTATCCCAAACTGTAATAGGCATCGGACGCCATCCGCCTCCCCTCTCTGCCTCTCTCCCATAGAGAAGAGAGGATCTGAAACCGAAGGATGCCGGAGAACTACTGGGAGTGCCATTGGGCTTCCGGGGGGAGCGGTGAATCCGGGTGGGTTGTTCGCCCCTGCTGACGGGGACTTGGCGAGTGTGGGCTGGGCGTGGTATGCGGATACAAATAGTGAATACCGCCAATGGGGTAACTATCCGTTATTGGTGAAAACCCCGGGCGTATCGGTGTATGAAGGAGGAGAGAGATGTCAGAAGCAGTAGCAGTATTACAACAAGAGATCGCTAACCTGGAGCAGGAGATCAACAAACGTAGCAGAGCCCTAGCCGCGTTGACCGGCCCTAGCGTGCCAATGAAAAGTGCGCCCGTGCCGACGAAAGGTCCTACCCCGGCGGTGAAAAAGAGTACGCCCGCGCCAGCGAAAAGTTCCACCCCGCCGCGTCCCGCTGCCCCTGTCGTTGTGACGTTAGGTGAGCGGATTCTGGCCTACCTGTCCGCTAACAAAGGCAAGTCGTTTGCCCCGGTGGAAATTGCCAAAACACTCGCCGTGACGGACAAGAATGTGAAGGCGGACAACGTCCAGCGCCGATTAGGGGACTTGTTCAAGAGCAAGCGGGTCAAGCGGGATAACGGTCGCTATTCGCTGTAGACCAACAGGGCTGACTCGCCGTGTCAGCCGAACAAGCTGAATAGAGGCTTCCCCCCTCCTCTGCACGTTGCTGGTGTTCAGTCCCTGGGGGCCTGCGTGCCTTGATTGCCGGGGGGTACGCCCTTTTTAAGGGGTAGGCTTTTCACCATAAGAAGAGCAGGGTCGTCATTCCCGCGTAGGCGGGAATCTAGGGACCATAAGCACAGGCCTGGGGTTCTGCCGCCTGGATTCCCGCCTACGCGGGAATGACGTTGCTGTTGTCTCCCCGTCACATGTGTATCGACCGTGCTCTGGTGCGCATGGGGCTCGCCTTGATTATCGTCTGTCGATGAACACCCGCTCTTTACCAATCCATATCGCGGATTTGGAAAAATCAATAAACTGCGCCTCATCTTTGACGGCGAGGTCCATTGCCCGCCTGCCTTCTGGGGTGGTGGCGATGGTCGCGAATTCCGCGCGGTCAAACCACGCTTCGGCGTGACCGGTGTACGGCGCCACCGTGGTCCCACGGCTCGCACGTAACTGTTGCTCCACCGTATCCTGGTAGTAGTGAACCTGGAGGTACCGTTTCATCCGCATGCCCTGCGACACACCACGGATGAGTGGCCCGTGGTTGGTACGCCAATACAACTGCGCCTCGTCGAGACTGAGTGTGGTGGGATGACGGAGGCAGAAGAAGAGCTTGATGAGCGCACTCTGTTCCCGTGCCACCATATCTTCCGTCGGGTTCACCTGCGGATATTCATAGGCAAACCAGAGCGGCGAGTTGGGGAGGTCGATAAACCTCTTTTCATCCTCAAGCAGTTCCTTGCCGGCGGCTTGCCCCGCCGCGCCACCGAAGCTGGAGACCAGCGCCTCGCGATTGGTCCACCACAGTTCAGCCACACCATCATACGGCTTCTCCATCACCCCACGTGCCCCACCGAGCTGGTCGTTGACAGCGTCATCCAAGGTGTGGAGCTGGATGTAGCGATGGATGTTGAGCGTGGTGGCGTGCTTGGCTACCAGTGGCCCATGTACCTCGCGCCAGTATTGCTGGAACTCCGCCAGTGACATACCGGGTTTGCGTCGTAGGACAAATTCTAACCGAATCATGTTTCTCCTCCTGAGATGGAATGACAGGATGCTGGCAGCCGCGCGGTGGCAATGGCTGAGTGTTAGGACGGTACCACCGCACTCGCACTGCCCACGGTGACGGCCGTCCCATCCGATTTTTGACACCAAATTTCCAGGTGCGCCCGTTGGTGGCTACCTTCCGGCGCGACCTCTTTGATTCTGCCGTGGGTGGTGACCTTGTCCCCCGGCCATAACACGTTCACCAGATTCACGGCCATCTTGCCGCCACGATACCAGCCCTCACCAAACCGGCGGGTCATTAACTCCGACAGAAAACAAACCGACAACATGCCTTGGACAACCACATCAGGAAAGCCGAGCTTCCGTGCCTCTTCACGGTCAGTGTGGTAATTCTTCCCCGGCCCAGAATAGCGCTGGCACATGGTCAAGGTAATTTCCTTGTTCACCGGCGTTAGGGTTTCAAGGGCGGCGCCGGAGGCGACCTCAAAGCGGCGTCCGGTCTCTTTCTCTCGGTCCTTGCCAACCACCGTCCCGTTATTAGCGTCTTCGCGGACGAAGCTCTGGTGCGTCCGCCCGCGTGCATAGACCTGCCCCTCAGCTCCGAGATAGAGCACTTCATTCACGACATAATCGCGTCCACGCTTGGTGTAACGTTCGGTGACGAACGAGTGGGTCCAGAGCAGATCGCCAACCATGATCGGTGCGAACAATTCCCACTCCTGCTTGGCGTGCAGGTTGCCGTAGATATTTGGCAGATACCAGCGGCGGTCAACAAAGACTTCCGAATGCCGGATAAGCGCCGGGGCGACCGCGGCTCCAAACGGCGATGGACCGGAGTACCACGGGTTGTGATCTTCCACCGCATCCGCATACATTTGTACCAGCTCCGGCGAGATCACATAGTCACGGCGACCGCAGTCCAAGCCAACTGACACATCATCTTTCTTGGTAGTAGTCGTAGTCATACGGGCGGCCCTCCATCCAAATAGTGCTTTTCCGTACCCTTAGCAGATGCGGGGAAAAAGCGGCAGAGGTGGGACCCGGTGCGGTCCCAGCGGGATTCTGCTACCAGAGAGGATGAAAAATCGTGGGAGGAGAAGATCATGGTAAAACAGGCTCCGTGGGAGCGCATCGCGGCGATGCCCGCATTTCACGCGCTCCTTGTCGCCAAGCAACGATTTATCATTCCGGCGACGTTGTTCTTTCTGGTGTACTATTTTGCCTTGCCGCTGTTGGTTGGGTATGCACCACGGATGATGGAGACCAAGGTCTTCGGCGTGATCAACGTGGCGTATGTGTTCGCGCTCTCCCAGTTTCTGATGGCCTGGATTCTGGCGGCCTTCTATATCCGTGCGGCGAAGCGCTTTGATGTGATGGCCGCTGGGGTTGTCGCGGAACTTGACCGGCAGCCACAAGGAGAGTGAGCAATGGCGCCAGCGCTGTGGATGTTTCTTTTTTTCATCGCCGTCACACTTGGCATCACCTATTGGGCAGCCCAACGATCACGTGACGCCAACGACTTCTTCGCGGCTGGGAGGCGCATGACCGCCTGGCAGAATGGCATCGCTGTCGCTGGTGACTACATGAGTGCGGCTTCATTCCTCGGCATCGCGGGGATCATCGCTTTTCAGGGATACGACGGATTCATGTACTCGGTCGGTTGGCTGGTGGCGTATCTGACTGTGCTGCTGATTGTCGCCGAACCGCTACGCAACACTGGCAAGTACACCATGGCTGATGTGCTGGCGTATCGCCTCCACCCTCGCCCCGTCCGTGCCATGGCGGCATTGAGTACCCTGACGGTGAGTACCTTTTACATGATTGCCCAGATGGTGGGGGCTGGCGCGCTGGTGGCATTGCTCCTGAAGGATTCAGGGATCACCTACCACACGGCGGTGATTGGTGTCGGCATCCTGATGATTACCTACGTGGTGTTTGGCGGCATGCTGGCCACCACGTGGGTGCAGATTGTCAAAGCCATCTTGTTGATGAGCGGAACGCTGCTGCTCAGCGTGTTGGTCTTGGCGCATTTTGATTTCAGCTTGGGCAAGTTTTTTACCGCCGTCGGCCAGGTGACCTACCACGAGAATGGCGTGCCAGTGACCAAGGATTTCTTGCAGCCGGGGCTGCGTTTCAAACCCCCGTATGGGGCACTGGACCTCATCTCGTTAAGTCTAGCGCTCATTTTTGGGACCGCCGGACTCCCGCATATTTTAGTCCGATTCTATACGGTTCCTGATGCGCGGACCGCGCGCGTGAGTGTGGTCTGGGCGATGGCGCTGATCGGCAGCTTTTACATTATGACAACGTTTCTTGGTTTTGGAGCGGCGACCATTGTTGGGCGCGACACGATCGCGGCGAATGGTGGCACCAATATGAGCGCGCCGCTGTTGGCGCAGACGCTGGGGGGAGATCTCTTTTTCGCCTTCGTGGCCGCGATTGCCTTTGCAACGATCCTCGCGGTTGTGGCGGGATTGACGATTAGCGCCTCAACCTCATTCGCGCACGATTTCTATACCAATGTGATCCATTATGGGGTCGAGCGTGACCCCGCCGAGGAGGTGTTCGTCGCACGGGTTACCGCTTTTGTTGTCGGTGCGGTGGCGATAGGGATCGCCATTTTGCTGGGGCCAACCGCGAATGTCGCTTTTTTGGTGGCGTTAGCGTTCGCGGTGGCGGCGTCCGCCAATTTCCCGGTGATTATTCTCTCGTTGTTCTGGAAACGCTTCAATACGACTGGAGCGGTTGCCGGTTTGGGAACTGGACTGGTGGCTGCGATCGTCTTGATTCTTATTAGTCCAAGCATCATGAAGAGCGGTCCCCTCTTTCCTTTGGAGAATCCGGGGATTGTGAGTATTCCGCTGGGTTTTCTCGGGGCAGTGATTGGCACCCTGTTGAGCCGAGAGCCGGAAGCCGAAGCGAAGTTTACCGAACTACTAGTGAGAGCGAACACGGGTCTGGGGGCGGAGAAGGCGACGGGATAGGGGGGGAATGGCGATTGCGTAACAGTAACTGCATCGGACCCGGGCCTGCTCACGAATCTTCCTCCTCAATGCAACAGGAATTTTGCGGCGAGGGCGCTTCATGTTGCATGATCAGTGACCTGGTCAAGTTCAGTCAGTGTCGGGATGCGCTTCCCGCGAAAGCGTAAGAGCACCGCCGCGCGTGCTTTGCGTAACATCACAAGGTCCGCTTGCCGTTGCCCTGCCGCTAATCGCTCGCGTTCCGCAACCGAGAGAGCCGCAGACTGCTGCCGTTCCAGCAAGGCACTTAGTTCACGTTGCAATGCAGCGGGCACTGTTTCTCCCATCACCCGCCAAAGGGATTGATCATCTAACGTCTCCAGCGCAGTCAGATTTTCAATCATCTCCTCGGACAATCCTTCGAGCGGAGGAAGCGACGCTTGCAACGCATGCACCAACAGCTCCTCGACCGGCTGATTGGTGGCCTGTGCCGTGCGCTTGATCGGTTGGAAAAAGCTATCCGGTAACGTTAACGTAATAGTTTGGGACATTGTCATTCTCCCTGGAGGGACTGATGGTATAGCATGACCCTCAACAGCCAACTACTTTTCGCGCTTCTCTTTCCACAAACGCACGATAAAGCGGCTTTCTTCTTCGATCAAATCTGGCTCGGTGCCGTTGTGTTCACGCATGCCAGCGATGATGCGATTGCGCACTCCCATGCCTCGGTGCTCGACATACCCATAGTCACGCAGGATTTCTTTGAGCAGTTCGTTCCGGGCGGCGCGATAGCCCTGCTTCATCTTCTCGACCGTGACGGAATTGGGTAACCGGCCAGGAGAAATCACCTCCAACCGGTCGCTATAGAGCGAGAGCTCAATGTCCGTGACGGCAATCGTATAATCTCGGTGCGCCACGGCATTCACAATGGCCTCGCGGACCGCTTCAAGCGCGTAGCCTTTCTTCCGTCGCTGCCGTCCTTTCTCGAGCCAAGCCGTCGTGCCCATGTTCCGTGCGGCGAAATCAACGGCACGGTCGATTACCCCCGGCTCCGTGATCCGACCACGTCGGGATCTCGAAGAGACTAACGGGCCACGAATGAGGTCTTCATCGACAGTGGCGTATTCCTTGTCCTGGCCTGGATAGGCAGTGGCGGTGATGCCTGACTGAGGAAGGTAACGAGTGGGATTTTCTCCAAAGAGCAGGAGCCCGCCAATGGTTGAAATAACACGTCCACGATCCGCCACCAGGATATCGATATTCAAGAGTAGTCGTGTCCATGCGTCATCATCCTCAATGGGAGGGCAGTCTTGTTGGAGAATCGTGTAAAAATAGTTCTCCAATAGGTCACGGTCGAGGTGCTGGAGCGTCGTCCCTGGCACAGGTCGCAGGTCGTACCGTACCAGCCCTGACGATTGGTACAGCCTCGCTTCCTCATCGCGTGTCGCCTCTCGTGAGGTGCTGCCCACGCGTAGGAAGGAGACCCAGGCTGATCCGCGTTTCGCTTTATACGGCTTGTCTGGACAATCAGCCGGAATCGAGATGACACCAATCTGCTGGATAGTTCCATACGGAAGCGTTTCCCAATAAGGAATGAGCGGTGATTGGAGGTGATCTCGACAGACGTTCATCACCCATGCTTCCGCGTCCTTCGCAGTCCGCGTCAGCCCGGAGACGCTGCCATCATCCTCTACGCCGAGAAGAATCCTTCCTCCTTCAAGATTCGCGAGCGCGGCGATTTCCTTGGCCAGACTGTCGGGGTATACATCATCACGCTTGAATTCGACCCCCGAATTCTCGCCATTGCGTAAGATCTCGTATAACTCCGTTCCTGTCATAAAAGACCAACGCCTACCCGCACGCTTGAGACGGGATTGTGGGAGAGGGATGCGTTAACGTGCGGTTTCAGCGAGCAGCTTCTTCACCGCCCCCTCCACCACCGTACCCGTAAAGAAATCGGGATTCACATCCGTCTTGTGTTTCACCCCGTTCACGAACACGAAATCGCGGAAATTTTCATCTGTAAGCAGTCCTTTTTCCACCATTTCGTAGGCTTCAGCCGCTGCGTCCCGCATATCAGGGAGATCCCAGTGCCCAAGGTCCGAGCTATAGATCGCATTCAGGCGCGAGCTGAAAGGCAGCTTTTTCGTATCGAAGGCCCAAGACGTGACGCGATCATCCCCTTCACAGCCGAAGTAAAACGAGCGCACGAAAAGGTCACGGATGTCTTCTTTTCGCTCAATTTTGCACGCGGCCCACTCGTCCATATCCGCCGGGTTCTCATTGGGATTGCCCCACATCAGTTGTGAACGGTCGCCTTTGTTGACTAACCCTTCAGGTTTCAACGAGCCACCGCCGTACTTCTGAAAAAGGTCGTGCAGCAGTTGCTCGTCCAAATTCGCCGGGTTGAAATGCTCGATGAACTTCACATTATGTTTTTCCCAATGACCAACCAGATCCCCGAAGAGGGTACAGGCCCAGCCAACACCGCCTTCGAGAAACGCGAACCGGAGTTGCGGAAAACGCCGCGTGACCCCACCAAAGAAAAGCGATTTGCACGTTGCTTCCGCCGAGGCCGCGAAATGACCGATGTGGTTGTACATGAAATTGGATATCGACGTGCGGCTGCCCCAGCCAACCCCAATGGAATGGAACGTGGGCGACACTTTCAACTCCACGCATTTGGCCCACACTGGATCGTAGTCATACGCGCTGTCGATACCAAAGGTATCGAGCCAAAAGGCATAGCGACTCATTTCAGGCGGTGCCGAAGCCAGAGCTGGAATCGGGCGGCGGACTTGGGCGGCCATGAGAATCGCTTTGAAGCCGAGTTCCTTGACGACGTATTCCAGTTCTTCAATGGCCTCTTGTGGCGTGTGCATGGGAATCACCGCGACCGGGGTCATGCGGTCCGCGCACTCGCGGAAGATGTCGGCGTGATACGTGTTCAGCGCGCGACAAGCGGCGTGGCGGAGTTCTTCGTCCCCCATGTGGAGCATGGCCATCCCCATGCTGGGATAAATAATCGTGAAGTCGATACCGGTTTCATCCAGTCGTTCGCGGAGTAATTTTGGCAACGAACTGGTCGCGCGGTCCAAGGTGTTCTTGGTGGGATGCACCCACCAGTGTGGGCGCGGAATGCGACGTTGGCGACGTTCTTGCGGCGAAAGCTTATACCAGAGGAAAGAGAACGGGACGTCTGGCGCTGCTTTCAGCCGCTCGACCGCGTTGCCGCCGGCGATGTTCTTGAGGTAGTCGAAGAACGCTGGCTCAAATTCCGCCGTATGTCCATCCGAGTCGATAATGGGATGGGGGAGCCGCGCGCGAATCTCCGCCGAGCGAGAGGGGTGCGTCGTTGCCATGGAATCCTCCTTCTTCGATATGGTGAGTGAAAGACGATGCCCCAGACTGTAGCCGAAAGCGGCGAGAAGATGCTAGAGGAGCCCTATGGAGTTCATTCTTACCGCATCGCAGATTGAACGTGCCTTCTCTCCCCTCTTTCCAGGACAACCACCTCATGTCCAACAAGTGTTCGCCGGGAACATCAACACCATCATCCAAGTCGCCGTGAACGGACGGAGCTATGGTTTGCGCGTGCGTGTGCATGAACAAGCCTACCGCTACGAACCAAACCTTATCAAGGAGGCGTTTGTGCTGTGGCTGATGAAGCATGCCACCACTGGCCCTCGTGACAAAGAGGCGGCGGTTGCGTTCGAGCACCTCACGGCCGCAGGGCGGGGCATTGTGACTGAGCACAGCGATGAGTTACCTGTCGTGCGCTATTACGACTGGTCACGAGCATATCTTCCACATCCGTATTGTATTTATGAATGGGTTGAGGGAGCTCCTCTGTGGGAGACACCACACCAGCACGTGTACGCGCTGGCAGGCCAAACGCTTGTGCGTATTCATCACATCCAGTTTTCGGCGTTCTACGCTGATTTCCTCGCGCTTGGCGTGCATCCGGTGTCATGGCCCGAGCGCTACCGTACCGCGCTCGACAAAGAAAGAGTCGCCGCGCAAGCGCACTTGCCGCGGACCTTCGTTGATGCGCTTGGGGCGCTTGTTATACCGTCGTCGATGTCCACCCCTCCTTGCCTCGTGCATAACGACTTCGCGCCGGGCAACATTATTGTACGAGACGGCACGATCGCCGCTGTGATTGATTGGGACAACGCGGTAATTGATGTCCCCCATCTCGACTTTGTGAAGATGAAATACTGGACGGCCAAGAATACCACCGGCGAACTCGCGCATGACCCCGCGCTCTTCGGAGCTTTCGTTGATGGCTATGGGCCCACGGGCCGAGACATGATCGGGTCTCCGCTTTTTGTTTTGTACGAAGTGTTGTGGCTGCTACGGGTGTTCAACTTTGAACGAGCAAAGGAAAAGCAGGGACTCGCACGGGCTCCGGGCTATCCGGCGGCGGCATCCTATGAGCGGAGGCTTGCCCAGATTCTCCGGAAGGGATCGTAATCCCGTTAGTAGTCGTAACCACGTCCACATTCCGTAAAGAAACTATCCTTGCTAGGATGCGTCCTCATGTCACGCGAAGGCACCTTCTCTCTCGTCTCGGAGTTCCGCCCGCAAGGAGATCAACCCCATGCCATCGACCAGCTTGCGCAAGGGCTGGATCAAGGGCGGAAACATCAGACACTGCTGGGGGTCACCGGATCGGGCAAAACGTTCACGATGGCGCAGGTGATCGCGCGCGTGAATCGGCCCGCGCTGGTGATGGCTCCGAACAAAACACTGGCGGCGCAACTGTATAGTGAGTTCAAGGAACTCTTCCCTGATAATGCCGTGCGGTATTTCGTCAGTTACTACGATTACTATCAGCCTGAAGCCTATGTCCCCTCGACGGACACCTTTATCGAGAAAGACGCCGCGATTAACGAAGAAATCGACAAGATGCGCCACTCGGCCACCAAAGCGCTCCTGGAGCGGCGCGATACCATTATCGTCGCGAGCGTCTCGTGCATTTATGGCTTGGGGTCGCCGGAGTCGTATTTCGATCTCATTCTCTTCGTGGAAGAAAACTCGCAAGTGGAACGGGACGCGCTCCTGCGCAAGCTTGTGAACATTCAGTATCAACGTAACGATTTCGACTTTCATCGTGGGATGTTTCGGGTGCGTGGTGACGTGGTCGAAGTGTTCCCCGCTTACGAAGAATCGAAAGCCATCCGTATCGAATTTTTCGGCGACACCATTGAGGCGATAGCGGAGATCGATCCCTTACGAGGAAAGGTCTTACGTCGGCTGGATAAGATCGCCATTTATCCCGCGAGTCATTACGTGACGACATCGGACCGGCTGAAGAAGGCCTGTCGCTCAATTCGGGCCGAACTCAACGAACGGCTGGCTGAACTCCAAGCTGACAATAAACTCCTGGAATCCCAGCGCTTGGAACAACGCGCGCTGTATGATCTGGCGTTGCTGGAAGAGATGGGGTTCTGTCCAGGCATTGAGAACTATTCGCGCCATCTCGATGGGCGTGCGCCAGGAGAGCCGCCGGCGACGCTGATTAACTACTTCCCCAAGGACTACCTCCTATTTGTTGATGAGAGCCACGTGTCGATTCCACAAATTGGCGGGATGTACCGTGGGGACCGTTCGCGCAAAACGACGTTGGTGGACTATGGGTTTCGCCTGCCCTCCGCACTTGATAACCGTCCTCTCAATTTTACCGAGTTCGAGAATATCGCGCACCAGACCATCTATGTCTCAGCGACCCCTGGAGACTATGAAAAGCGACAAAGCGAAGGGCAGATTGTCGAACAACTGATTCGCCCAACGGGGTTGATTGATCCAAAGGTCCTTGTTCGTCCAGCCAAGAATCAAGTCGATGATCTGCTCGAAGAGCTGCGCAAGCGCATTGAGAGTGGCGAACGTGTCTTGGTGACCACGCTGACGAAACGCTTGGCGGAGGACCTGAGCGAATACTACCAAGACTTGGGCATCAAAGTGCGGTACCTGCATTCGGACATTGATACGCTTGAACGGGTTGAGATTCTGCGTGAGCTGCGACTCGGCACGTTTGATGTCCTGGTTGGCATCAACCTCCTTCGCGAAGGACTCGACATTCCCGAAGTTTCTTTGGTGGCGATTCTCGATGCGGACAAAGAAGGCTACCTGCGTTCGGAGCGGTCATTGATCCAGACTATTGGCCGGGCCGCCCGCAATCTGAACGGGACCGTCATCATGTACGGCGATAAAATCACCGAGTCGATGCGGCGCGCGCTTGATGAGACCTCGCGCCGTCGTCGCATCCAAACGGCGTACAATGAGAAGCATGGCATTACCCCGCAAAGCATACGGAAAGCCATTACCTCACCCCTGGTGAAAACCTACGAGGCGGATTATGTCGACGTACCCTTGGTGGCCGAGGGTGAGGAAGAGTACCTCTCCGCTCAGGAGCTGACGGCACGTATTGAACAAACCAAGAAAGAGATGAAACAAGCGGCGGCGGCCTTGGAGTTTGAGCAAGCGGCGACCTTACGAGATCGGTTGCACACGTTGGAACAACGTGCGCTTGGTGTGAAGTTGGGAACGCCCGTCGCGGTGCCGCTTCCTTCACAGAAGAAGACGGTAGCACCGATTACAGGGCGTGCGACTCGTGGATCATCGAGCCGCACTGGTGGCGATAAAGCCGCTGCCCGTGGCCGCGCCGCTCGTTGGCAAAAATAGGAATTGGAGGCTAGGGATTGGGGATGAGAATATGAGCGGGAAGACGGAGAACAATATCCCAAGCGGTCTTGTTCGAGCACGTGCCGTGCTTGAGGCGGAAGCCGCGGCGATTCGTGCGATCCCCTTGGATGAGGATTTTCTGCGGGCCGTGGAGATCATGCGCAAATGTAAAGGCAAGGTCATTACGACGGGCATGGGGAAGGTTGGGATAATCGCCAACAAATTGGCCACGACGCTCTCTTCCACCGGGACACCGGCGTGTTTCCTGCATCCCGGAGAAGCGGCGCATGGGGATTTGGGGCTGGTGAGTAAACATGATGTGATGATCACATTTTCCAACAGCGGCAAGACCCGTGAAGTACGAGAGATGCTCGCACGCGCCAAGCAACTGAATGGCATGCACTTGATTGCTATCACCGCGCACCGCAATTCACCGATCGCTCGCCAGAGCGACGTGGTGTTATGTATCGGCCCCGTGAAAGAACCCTGCCCGCTCGGGTTGACGCCCTCCGCTAGTACGACGGCAATGCTCGCATTGAGTGATGCCCTCGCGTTGGTCCTGTTGGAGAAGAAAGGCTTCACCAAAGCGGACTACGCCAAGTTCCATCACGGCGGATATTTGGGGAAGAAAGCGCGACGCGAAGCCAAGACTGAGGCTTAGGACAGTTCGGAGTCTCTCGAAGAGTACGGAGTTCGGAGTCGGGGACAGTTCGGAGTTAAAAAGAAAAAGGACTGACAAACCCCGAACTGCCCCAGACTCCGAACTTTTTTAGACTCCGACCTCCGAACTTTTTAGAGGTCGACCTTGACGCTCAATTCCCTGAGCTGCTTGGGATCAACGGGGCTTGGCGCTTGCGTCATCAAGCAGACGGCTTTGGCGGTCTTGGGGAACGCGATCACTTCACGCAAGGATTCCGCCCCAGCCAGGAGCATTGCCAGGCGGTCAACTCCAAAGGCGATCCCACCATGTGGCGGTGCGCCAAACGACAGCGCTTCCATGAGAAAACCGAACTTCTCTTGGGCCTCGGCCTCCCCAATGCCTAAACAGGCAAAAACCTTTTGTTGCACGTCGAGACGATGGTTTCTGATGCTTCCACCGCCCAGTTCAAGTCCGTTCAACACGAGGTCATAAGCACGGGCGTGTACTTTCCCTGGTGCGGTGTCTAACAACGCAATATCTTCCTCAGTCGGCGAAGTGAACGGATGGTGCATGGCGACATAGCGCTTGGCCTCGTCGTCATATTCGACCAGAGGAAAGTCCGTAACCCAGAGGAAGCGAAACTCATCTTTCGGAATAATCCCAAGTTTGTCGCCCAAATAGAGGCGCAGCCGAGAGAGCACGTCGCAGACCACCTTTTCTTGGTCGGCAACCATTAACAACAAGTCGCCTTCTTTCAGCCCGAGCGCCGCGGCAATCTCCGCTTTCTTTTCCTCGCTGACGAACTTGGCGAGGGGTGACTGCCACCCTTCATTGGTGATACGGATCCACGCGAGTCCCTTGGCGCCAAAACCTTGTGCGAGCGGGTTGAGATCGTCGATTTCTTTGCGCGAGAAGGTGCAGTTCGACACGATGAGACCACGGATGATCCCACCCTTGGCGACGACATCCGTGAAGACTTTGATCTGCGTCTCGCGAAACAACATCGTCAGCTCTCGCAGTTCGAGACCGAAGCGAATATCCGGTTTGTCGTTGCCATACCGCAACATTGCTTCGGTGTAAGACATGCGCGGGAAGGGCACCGGAATGTCCATGCCTTTCAACTCCCGACACACGTTGGTCATCATCCCTTCACTAAGACGAAAAATATGTTCCGGTTGAATGAAGGACATTTCGATGTCGATTTGGGTAAATTCGGGCTGGCGGTCGGCGCGCAGGTCCTCATCGCGGAAACAGCGCACGATCTGGAAATACTTATCGAAGCCGCCAACCATGAGTAGTTGCTTGAACAGTTGCGGCGATTGCGGCAGAGCGTAGAACGATCCGGGGTTCACACGACTCGGCACCAGATAATCACGCGCGCCTTCTGGGGTACTGCGCGTGAGGAACGGCGTTTCGACTTCAAGGAATCCTTCGCCATCGAGATAATCCCGTACATTTTTCGCCAGGCGATGGCGCAACAGCAGATTGGCGTACATCTGGGGGCGACGTAAATCGAGATAGCGATAGCGCAGACGCGCATTCTCGGTTGGGGTGGTTTCCGTATCAATGGGAAACGGCACCGTGCGTGATGGGTTGAGAATACGGAGTTCCGAGACCTGGAGTTCCACTGCGCCAGTTGGAAAATTGGGGTTAATCGTTTCGGCGGAGCGATTCATCAAGGTCCCACGCACGGCGAGGACGTATTCCATGCGGATATCCTTGGCCGCCGTGTGGGCCGGTTCGTTGATTTGGGGATTGAAGACGATTTGCACGATGCCAGTGCGGTCGCGCAGGTCAATAAACGTCACGCCGCCATGATCTCGGCGGGCGTGGACCCAACCCATCACAATCAATTCTTGTCCGACTTGAGCCGGTCGGGGGTCGCCACAATAACAACTTCGTTGCCAGTTTCCTAACAGTTCCATAGACAATAGCTTTCCGCGAGCGGTTTACAGGTTTTCGCCATCTACTTTTCAGCAAAAGACGGCGTTGAGGGTTACACTTCAGATTTGGCTTTGTGCTGGTTGCCTTCGGGCGGACGGCTGAGGTCGGCTAACTGAGCGCTAGGAGCACGGATCGCGTTCATCATGTCCTGGGCGGACGTAGATAAATCGACGGCCAACGAGCGGTCGGCCTTGGTCCGCATATCGCGGACGGTTCCCTTGCCGGCGGTGATCTCGTTCTCGCCGAGAATGAGTACGTAGGGAACGGCCAGCTTGTCCGCCCGCCGCATTTGTGCCTTGAGGCTGCGACGCCCACTTTCCAGTTCGATGCGATACCCGTCTCGTCGCAATCGTCGGGCTACGGCGAAAGCCTGACTTTCCGCGGCTTCTCCCACTGGCACGATGAAGACGTCGGGAACAGTAGAGTCCTGACGCTCTTGTGCCTGGAGCAACATCGCGAGGCGCTCAACGCCGATGGCAAACCCAATGCCTGGAATTGCCGGTCCGCCCATTTGTTCGACGAGCCCGTCGTAGCGACCACCCCCGCAGACCGCATTTTGCGAACCGAGCCCTAGCGCAAGGACCTCAAACGAGGTGCGACAATAATAGTCGAGCCCCCGCACGAGTCTGGAATTCACGGTGATTTTGACCTGCTCATTTTGTAGGAGCGCTTGGACTTGGCCAAAATGCTGACGACAGGGATCACACAGAAAATCCGCTAAGACAGGGGCATCGCTTGTGGCGTGCCGACAGCCTTCTTCTTTACAATCAAGGATTCGTAACGGGTTTCGCTGTAACCGGCCATGACAGTTTTCGCAGAGCGCGGCAAATTTGCTTTCGCCAAAGGTGCGGAGGTGCTCACGATACTGTGGGCGACAGGTTGAACATCCGAGCGAATTCACATCAATGGAAACGTCGAGCCGCAGCGCGGTAAAAAAATCGTTCAGCATCAACAAGAGTTCAGCATCAATTAGAGCGTCGTCACGACCAAGAATCTCCGCGCCAATTTGGTGGAACTGGCGATAACGTCCTTTCTGCGGCCGCTCGCGGCGAAACATCGGGCCGATGTAGAATAGCTTCGAGACCGGCTCTTTTTGATGGAGGCTGTGCTCAATATACGAGCGAATGACCGAAGCGGTCCCTTCTGGCCGGAGCGTGAGGGACGACTCATCACGGTCGGTAAAAGTATACATCTCCTTCTCAACGATGTCGGTTGTTTCTCCAATCGCACGCGCGAAGAGCTCAGTTTTTTCCAAGATCGGGAGAATGATCTCGGAAAACCCATACGTGGAGAACGACGTCCGGGCCTGAGATGCCACAATCTGCCACAGATCGCTTTCGTCGGGGAGGATGTCACGAAACCCTCTGATCGCCGTAATTTTCATACCTTCCTTATAAGAGGGGGCATTGTGGCAGAGGGAACTGAGGCAATCAATGTGGATACCGATCCGTATGGGAAAATGAAGGTACTGTGACAGCGAGAACGGGAGGTGATCGTGCCACCCAAGTTCCCTACGATATGCAAAAAAATGGGGCTCTTATGGTTTACGGAGGGGATCTATGATCTCTGATGTTTTGTCGATGTCGCGCACCCATTGTAGCGTATTCAATTGCGTTTTGATGCGAGCGAGAAGGTCGCGAGTATTCACCGGCTTTACCATAAACTCACTGACGCCCAGCGACATGCCTGCGGCACGCGTTGCCATGTCATCCTTGGCGGTGAGTAAGATGACCGGAGGGGAGGACGGCAGTTCCTTAAGGCGTTTACAAACTTCGAGGCCATCCATTTCCGGCATCATCACGTCGAGCACGATCACATCGACCGCATGGGTGCGGACGATATCGAGACATTCGTGTCCACTATAGGCTCTCAGTGTGGGAATCCCGTTATGGGAAAGCAGCCGCGCCACAATATCCACGGCATCTTTGTTGTCATCGACAACGAGCACGGTGGCGGAGGAAATGGGGCTGGGAGATGACGGTGTTTTATCTGTAGGCATGGTGAAATCTCCTACGAAGAGAGAAGCTGAGTAGAGGCTTCTGGGGAGGACACGAGCACGGAGAAATTCTTTTTGCGGCGAAGTTTTGCGACTAACGTGGTACGCTTGAGACCGAGCATTTGCGCGGCGGCGGTTCTGTTCCCATTTGTCCGTCTGAGCGCTTCATCAATCAGCCGTCCTTCAAACTGTTCGAGGACCTCGCGCAGGTTGACCTCCCCGTCAGTGTTGAACGAGGTGTGGGGCAACTTTTTCTCGGAAATGAAGGACCGGACGTGTGGAGGAATATCCTCTGGACCAATACGTCCGGTATCACTCAAGACGACCATCCGCTCAATGAGGTTCTCTACCTCACGCACGTTACCTGGCCAATCGTATTCCCATAGATAGACCATCGCCTCATTGGAGATTTCCAGCGTTGAGCCATGTTTTTGACTATTTTTTTCGAGAAAATGGCGCACTAAGAGCGGAATGTCCGACCGTCGGGCACGGAGCGGAGGAAGGTGAATGGGAATGACTTGTAGACGATAGAAGAGATCTTCGCGAAAGGTCCCCTTTTCCACTTCACGAGCGAGGTCTTTGTTCGTTGCCGTGATGACGCGCACGTTGATCGCTAGCGAGCGATCCGCGCCGACCGGTCGGACTTCTCGACTCTGTAACACGCGGAGCAGTTTTGCCTGCAAGCTGACGGCCATTTCGCCGATCTCATCAAGGAAAATAGTTCCCCCATCGGCAAAGAGAAACATGCCGACACGTGATGAGACGGCACCGCTGAAGGCCCCGCGGGTATGGCCAAAAAGCTCACTCTCAAGGAGATCGTCTGGGAGCGCGGCACAGTTAATGGGGACAAACGGGTGAGAGGCACGCGATCCTAAGTTGTGGACCGAACGAGCGACGAGTTCCTTGCCAGTGCCGCTTTCACCAGAGATGAGCACGGTCGCGTCCGAACTCGCCACTCGACGAACCATCGCATAGATTTTTTGCATTAACTGATGGTCGCCAACAAAGAGCGAAGGGGTATTAGATGACATGCTGATACTCGAGAAAAATAGTTACTTTACAGCGCATCGCCTTTTTTGCCACCGCACGATTCGTGCAATGCAATGAGACACGAAGAGCGAAATTTTGCTTGGCGGAATAGACAGCCTCTCTGCGATGAGTTCGTTCAATGCCGCCAATAATGTGACACCCTACCACGGTGGAGGAGGAAAGACAAATAGAAAAGACATTATCGGGTTTAAGCAGGGCTAAGCAAGCTGAACAAATCGAAAGTGGGGAGCGGGTGACGACAACTGACGCGGAGATTGTGCAAGCCGCATGCAATCTCCATGACCCGATCCGAAATGCCAGTGGTCGTGAGGCGCAAGACGT
>SHZE01000045.1 GCA_009692435.1 Deltaproteobacteria bacterium
CCACGAGCGGATGTGGACGGCGATCGCGACCTGCAAAAAACAGCAACGGAACTTCTTCTCCTTCCTCTACGAGGCGCTCAAGGCCAAAGCCGACAACCGCCCCGCCCCAAGCCTCCTCCGCTCATAACCCGTGAACGGGTACCAAAAAATGTCACTCGGTATGGCCAAAGTCGAGTCCAAAGCACAACGAACTATTGTTGATGGGACCTATGACGCTGAAGTGACCACTGAGAGTGGCACCTATAGTGTTCCCGTCGAAGTAGAGGATGGGGAAGTGACCGGGGTCGAGTGGCCCAACGGAGGGACAATGTCCGTGACCGGTGCTGACGTAGACGACAGAGAGGCGCAAGGCAATAACTCTCAGGGTGATTCGGTTTCCATCGAAATCGATGACCCCCAATACGATGAGGACGAGGATAAAATGGGAGACAATGAAGATGAGGACGAGTAATCTTTCAATCCTAGATATGCGCATCGCCTCCTTGTTGCGGATTGGAAGAGACGTGAAAGGACACGATCTGGGCTTCTCAGCGCTTTTCGCCTTGCTGCTCTTCTCTCCAATTGCTGCGTGTAGTGGCTTAACGCACGGCATGACCTTGGCCGAGCGGACGCAAAGGATGATCCCGGCGTCGGTGGGACCCGGAGCGTCCTCTCTCGCAGTCGAATCGGCGTACGACCAGACCTTACGAGGGTACCTACAAGAGCACGGAACCCCCGATTACATCTATGTGGTTGATCGCTACAACGTCCATCTCCTTTATCTGAACTCTGACATGGTAGTTACGTTCATCCGTAGTTACACGTCCAATAGCACGGTTGCCGTCCGCGAGCGCATCCCCGATGCGATGCTAGTCCAAGTGGGCGAACAAGACCGAGGTCGAGTTCTTGTCGCGCGCGGGGAACAACCGGTCGTTGCACACAAGCCAAAACCTCCGCTCCAAGAAACTACACCCGATCCCGTGTCTGACGATAAGAAGCCTGAGGGTTCGCTCTCGGTCGGTACATGTTTCGCCGTATCCCCAGACGGTCTAATCATCACGGCTTACCACGTAGTTTCTAAAGCCTCTGCCGTTGTTGTTTACCTTGCCGACGGAACAGCCGCTCCCGCCGCCATAGAACGTGCGTCGCCAACAACTGATTTGGCGCTTCTCCGCATCAAGAGGCATACCCCGATCTTTCTATCACCAGCCGAAACCGGCTCCCTATCGGCTGGCCAGCGCGTGTTCACCGTTGGTTATCCTGCCATGCAAATTCTCGGTGCCGATCCCAAGTTCTCCGAAGGCGCGATTAATTCTCTTTCTGGGCTAGGCGGGGATGCGTCATTCATGCAGGTTTCTGTTCCCATCCAGCCTGGCAACTCCGGTGGTCCACTCGTTACCGAGTCAGGCGAACTTGCCGGTGTGGTCCTCATGACAGCCAAGGTATCGGCGTTCCTCGCGGTGACCGGCACGCTGCCACAGAATGTAAATTGGGCTGTTCAGGCGGACTACCTCTTACCACTTCTCGGTAAGAGGTATATGCAACCACGCGCTCTTTCACGCACCGCAGCGATCGAGCGGACCACAAAGGCGGTCTACATCGCCAGGGTGCGCGACAAATAACCTGAGTTTCTGTGGCTCAGGACGGTGAGGATCGCAGTGTTCTTGGCGGTCTTCAATTTCCCTCATCAATTCCCTCAGCATCCGCAATCCAAACATTGATTGCTTCCAGAAGCACGCGACGCACCCCCAGACATGGAGTGCTGAGCGTGCGCGTCCCCGCTGTGTCTGGGTCTCGCGGGAAACCATGCCAGAAATTAGAAGACCGCATCCACCATCGTGAGCACCCCACATCTGCCATATTTTTACTATGATTATCTTTTTGAGAATATACACATATATATAATTATACTCTTGACAATATAAATGGCAAATGCTATTCTAGGGACATGAAATCGCACTCTCTCACTCCGAAAGCGGAGGCCCCCCGTATGCGCAAGCTCATCGCGGAAATTCCCGAAGACGTGTTCAAGGCGCTCAAGATTCGTGCTGTGGAGACCGACAGTATGATGAAAGACTTGGTGACGCAGGCGTTGCGCCAGTTCTTGAAGATGAAGGAAGGGGGTGAGAAGAAGTAAGGCGGCCCGAAGCGGCCCGCCACGGTGTGCAACCACCATGACGGACCTAGCGACTCTCAGCACAGCGCGTACTGAAAGACGCTAACGAATTCCTAACGCGCCGGAAGGAAACCGGCAATGACACTCTCATCGATTCACTCACTCGTCCTCACGGCGGTTCAGAATGTGGCCGCTGACCGTCTCCAGAAAGCCGTTTGCGGACTCGCCGATGGCAGCCTTGTGGTAACCCTTACGCGTCAATCTGACGATGAAATTCGCGCCCTGGTGAAGAATGGCGACGGGAAGGAGTACGGGGTTACGCTCACCGAATCTCTCACCACATGCTCATGCAAGGACGCGCTCTATCGCGGTGGCGTCTGCAAACATGCGGTCGGTGTTGCCTTGCACGTTCTCCGCGCTCCCCAACCAAAGAGAGCAACCACAGCCTCACAGTTTCTGTCATTCCACCTGATGTGGCGCGATGGGATCGTCCTCTGTGGTGAGTCACACCCTGACCGCGTGCAGGTCTGGCCGTGGACGCAAGGCATGTTGAGTTGGCCGGAAGTTTGCCCATCCTGCGTGACAGCCTACCAACACCCGAAACCGGCGATAGCGAGGGCGGCGTAACACACAGGGGCGTGTGAGACTGGGTGCTCACACGTTGCCCACTTCAGATGTGGAAATCGGAACGTCCCATGAGCGACATCCCTCTGTGTTTCTATCGGCCCCGTGGTCCACCTGGCAGGCACCCCCGTCGCGCATCGTCCTCACTCATCGAGAACAAGAAAGGAGCATGTATGGCTGTCCGAGTTCGACAACGCCCTGACCGCCCAGGGTGGTACGTTGTCATCGACCACAACGCGAAGCGCAAGAAGAAAGCCTTTCCCGACAAGGATACGGCGGTGCGGTTTGCCCGCACGGTCCGGGAACGGCTGGCGGAAGGGTCTTTCGGGTTGGAACGAGAGCAACCCGAAGCAAGGCCCTTTAGCACGTACTTCGAGACCTGGCTGAACGGCTACGGTCCGACCCGACTGAAGTCGTCCACGCAAGAACTCTACTGGAGCACCTACAAGTGTCACCTCAAGCCGTTCTTTGGGGAAACCGATCTCACGAAGATCACCCGGGAGCAAGTCAAGCGGTTTCTCTATGACAAAGTGGCATCAGGACTGAGCAGAGACCATGTGAGAAACCTCCTCTCGGCGCTCCATGAGTGCTTGAATCATGCGGTCAAAGACGGGTATATTCCCGCGAATCCCGCCGCCCGTACCAGTCGCGTGCTCTATGTCAGGAAGGAAGAGAAGCGTTCCCGGATTGTCTTTCTGACCCCGGAGGAAGAAGCGCGGTTACTGGAGACCTGTCGGGAACACCACACCCCGTGGCATCCGTTCGTGCTGGCGCTGCTCCGGCTTGGTGTCAGGATCGGGGAAGTCTGCGCGCTTCAATGGGGAGACTTCGACCTCGAAGCCCGCTCCGTGGACATTCGACGTAACTACGTCGATGGCAAAATGACCACCCCGAAGAATGGCAGTGGACGGCGCGTGGACGTGAGTCTCCATCTGGCCGACACCCTCAAGGCGCTCCAGGTTGATCGGAAGAAACACACCCTTAAGCAAGGATGGCGAGAAGTGCCCTTGTGGGTGTTCATCAACGAAGCCGGGAACCCGGTGGACCCGGACAACTTCAGAAACCGGGTCTGGCCGAAGCTGCTCAGCAAGGCCGACCTCCGACACTTCCCGATTCACTCCCTGCGGCATACCTTCGCCAGCCGGTTAATCCAGAACGGCGCAACGCTGCTCTATGTCCAGAATGCGATGGGGCATCATAGTGCCGCCTTCACCCTGCAAACCTACGGACACTTCCAACCGAGCGGGAACCGGAGCGAAGTGGATAAGCTCGATGCGGTTCCCCAGGAGCATGGACAGACAGATAAGAAAGCGGGGTAGCGGGATGCACAACGCTGTTTTGACCGGACCCGGACGGACCCTATACGGACCCGCGACGGCGGTGGTTGAGTTGGGAGCGAGCTAAGTGCTTGAAAAGAAAGTGGAGCTGAAGGGAATTGAACCCTCGACCTCTAGAGTGCGATTCTAGCGCTCTCCCAACTGAGCTACAGCCCCACAGAACAAGCAAATTAAGGAGGGAAAGAACGGAAAGAACGGAAAGGACGTAATAGCGAAAAGTGACGTGACTGTAACAGCCGTGTCCCCACTTTGCAAGGGAACTAGATGAGCCCCACCTGTAAGGTGGTGAGCACGGCGCGGAGGCCGAGGTCGTCGTATTGGGCGTTGATATTGGACCGGAAGACGAAGTGAATCATCCCATCCTCGGCATGGGCCCCGGGTGGTGGGTTCTCGTCCCAGGCCCCGCTCTCACACGCCTTCAGTAATGCGGAATCAATCGCATAACTGCCCGAACGGGTCTGAATCACTAATCCTTTCAGCGTCCCTTTATCATCCAGCTTGGCTTCGATCGTGGACATCTCGCGGGCGGCGACGACATCGTTAATGTTCAGATTCTTGCGTTGGAGAATAATGAGATGCTGAAAGACCCGTAACGCGACGCGACGAACAAACGGGGAGAACCGATGCGCTTTCGTATTCAGGAACGTCAGGTTCCCCTGCTGAATATCCGGTAAGTCATCGGGCGTGCCAATTTCACCGGGCATGGAGAAAAGATTGGGAGCAGGTGATGGGGCCATGGCGACAATGTCGCTGCCACTCGGTGGCTGGCGGGTTTTTTCTTTCTCGCGATTTTGTTCCGCTTCTTGGATCCAGCCTTGTGCCAGTAATTCGCTAGGTGGAACGAAGAGTTGTGGCGCGCGTTTGGTGGCACCCGGGGCTCCAGGGATTTGGCGTTTGGCTGGTGCCGTGTCACCGGTCCGGCTTTCGGGTAAGCGTTCAATATCTTTTTCAATCGTCCGTTGGGGACGAGTCGGTGCTTCCGTTTCTGGTGGTCTCATCGCGAGCTGCCCTGGTGGTTTAGGGTGCTGCGATTCTTGCCCTTCCAGGGACTCTTCCTGAATGGATTTTGCCTGTGGTGGGGTTGATGGCGCTGGCTCTTGCTTCGCGAGCAGCCGTTCACGTTCCGGGCGTGGGAGCGGCTGCGCTTTTTCCGTGATTTTCGCCCGCTGTGCGGGGAGTGGTTGTTTCGGTTTGTTGACGAGCGGGGGCTTTTCTATTGCTTTCTCAGCGAGTGCGACCGGCTCTTTGGGGGGCTCCAGAGTTTTTTTGGCTAGTGTGGTTTCTTTGCTTGACGGACGTGGAAAACCGTGGGCCACAGTCTCTTTTTTCGTGGCGCTATTACGATCGCTCAGGAGGCGAGTTTTTTCCGGGACTTGGTCATTGACCTGCTCCGGTGGACTCACCATCTGTTCAGGGAGTTGCTCACGTGCCTTTGGTTGTGGCGGGGGAGGCTTTTCTTGTTCCTGCGGCTTGGGTTTTTCCTGGACAACTGGTGGTGGAGGCGTTTCTTGTTCTTGTGGCTTGGGTTTTTCCTGGACGACTGGAGGGGGAGTTGGAGGGGGAGTCGCTTTGGCGACTGTTCTTGGTGGAGGTGTGGACTCCGGCAGTAATTCGACTTCCGTGAGTCGTTCTTGGGTGACATCGTCGAATGACCGACGTTGAAAAACCGGGAACAACAGCACTAGTAATAGATGCAGGACGAAGGAAACGATCAGAAACATCGCGAGTGGATCGCGTTGTTTCTGGGGATCAGGTGCGGTTGTAGCCTGTAACATTGGCGGCATTCTAGCGAGCTGATGGCGGTGCCGCAAGAAAGTCTCCGCGAGAACCTGCCTTGCTTGAGAGGGTGGACATGAAGTATAGTCCGCGCACCATGTTTGGATTTGGCATTGGCGAACTGATTCTTATTTTGCTGATCGTGCTCGTGGTCTTCGGTGCGAACAAACTCCCTGGTATCGGTGAGGGGCTCGGCAAAGGCATTCTCAATTTCCGCAAAGCGATCAAGAGTCCTGATTCCATTGACGTGACACCGGAGAAAAAAGCTGACGACCAAGCGAACGAGAAGCGTTAATTCGACGTTCGGAATTGCACGGTCAGCACTCGCCCCCCAAGTTCGGCAACGGTCACCGGGAGATTCACAAACACAATCAGAAAACTGATTGATTGCCCGCTGGCGACGGAGAATTGTTTGGGCGGCGCCAGACGTTGGAGAATACTAATCTCGCGGGTGGTGAGATTGGGGAGCGTCTCGACCGCCGTTTCCGTGCCGCAAAAGGTTTGTTGCTGAACGAGCACTTTGCCCGCGGTGTCATACAGCGTGCCTTCAATCTGAATGGTGGAAGCCGGGACCGGAGCGGTATTGGTGGCCTTGCCGGCAATGGCTAATATCCGCTTGCTATCTTTGGTCACAGCGAGGATAGTTTTGAGGTCCGACAGTGCGATGTGGTGGGCGGAAAACTGACTGGCAATAAAGCGTGGCCCGATCAACGGCAAGCGCGCGAGTATGGCTTCGGTGCTCTTGAGATTCATACGGCCATAGACACTCAGGAGTACGTATCCCAGCAGTAGAATTCCTAAGAACGCGAAGAGGATATTGAGCGAAAGCGTGTGGTCCGCGACCGGCTGTGCCTGCTTGCGAGACGGGATCGGTTCTCTGGCGAGGGGCCCCGGCTTGGTGTAGACGCGGGTTGTGGCCAGGGAAAACGGCGGGTCTTCCTCCTCCTCGGTTAGAGACAACCCTTCTTCATCATTGAAACTGTCAGGAAGTATCCGTGCGATCGGTTGCACGGGAAGGGAAGACGAAGCCGGCGTCGCTTTTGTCTGGAACGATATGGGTGGCGCTTGTTGATGGAGCAGGGGGAGTATCTCTTCAGGTGGATCGCTTTCGTCTAAGTCGTCTTCTGTCTGAAGGTCGATGGGGAAGCTGTCTTCGGGCTCTTCACGTGGACCGCCTTTGAATAACTCCGGCGCGCACGGAAAGACCTGACGACAGCGGTCCAGGCTGCACTCAAAGATGGTACTCTCATTAAGTGTGGCGGAATCGTTGATTCGGTAACGAGTGTGACAAGCGGGGCATTCGACGATCACGTGCGGTTCCTCATTCGGCGACGGATTGTAAGGGGAAAGTGGAGAAAAATCAACCTTGTTGACGATAACGCTAAAGGAAAACTATAATACCTCTACTTTCCCCGTGAAACAGGAACCTCAATTGCCGCGTTGTTACTTCCCCATTGTGCTCTTACGAATCCTTATTGTCGCGCTGCTAACGCTCGTGTGGTCAGTGCCAGTGCTCCTGTTTTCGTTTTTCGACCCGCATGCCGAGCGGTCCGCCCAATTGATCCGCTTCTGGGCACGTTGTGTCCTGTGGGTGTGTGGCATCACCATCACGGTGCGGGGACGTGAACAGCTCGACCCGACTCGCGCCTATTTGTTCATGGCGAACCATCAGAGCAATGTGGACATTCCGGTGTTGATGGCCGCCTTTGCCGAACTCCAGGTGCGCTGGGTATCCAAACAGGAAGTGAGGAAAGTTCCGGTGATTGGGGTGTGCATGGCGCGGACTCATCAAGTGTTGGTGGATCGGGAAAGTCCGACGCAAGCGATCTCGGTGATCCGTCGCGTGCGTGCCCTGTTGACGGCGGGTATTTCCGTTATTTTTTTTCCTGAAGGGACCCGCACCCGAGACGGACAATTGCAATCCTTCAAACCCGGTGGATTTGTGGTGGCCCTTGAAGCTGGCGTGCCAGTAGTGCCGGTGACCCTCAATGGGAGTCGTGCGATTTGGGCGCCCGGAGGCTTTGACTTACGACCGGGGACAGTGAATGTCGATTTTAGTGAACCGATTATGGTTGATCCGCGGCTTCCCAAACGAGCCGCGCGCGAACTGTTGTTGACGCAAGTGCGCGAGGCGATGGTGGCCCGTCTCCATGAGACGCCCGTCCCTCCCTCGTTCGTCCCTGTTGCGCCAGCGGCGGTGTCAACGTCGGCTTCGGAGCATCCTTCTTCATGAATCATGGTACGATACGTATTGTCCCTCTTGGGGGGCTCGGAGAAATTGGCCTCAACTTCATGCTCGTGGAATACTGGCCCGCGGGGGACGAAGATCCGGTCGCTATCGCGGTGGATTGCGGGCTGATGTTCCCCGAACGGGAAATGTTAGGGATCGACATCGTCATCCCCGATTTCAGTTACTTGCGCGAAAAGAAACATCTCAAAGCGGTTGTTTTCACCCACGGGCATGAGGATCATATTGGGGCCTTGCCGTATCTGTTGCGAGAATTCAACGTCCCGGTCTATGGCACGCCCTTCACTCTTGGTTTGTTACACGACAAACTTGTTGAACATAATCTGCTCACGAAGACCGAGATCCATGAATTCCGCCCGCGCCAGCCGTGGACGGTGGGGCCATTCACGCTCGAAGGCATTCATGTCACTCACAGTATCGTTGACGCGGTGGCGCTCGCGATTGGCACGCCCTTGGGGATGATTTTGCACACCGGGGATTTCAAGCTCGACCAGACACCGATTGACAATCGTCAGTCTGACCTGACGCGGCTGGCCGAATTAGGCGCGGCGGGGGTGCTGCTCTTGTTGGCCGATTCCACCAATGTGGATCGTCCTGGGACTACGCCCTCCGAACGTTCGGTGACTCGTCCGATTGAGGACATCATGGCGCACGCGCAGGGCAAGGTACTAGTGGCCACGTTCGCCTCGCATGTGCATCGCATTCGGCAAGTCATTGAGCTGTCGCAAAAACAAGGGCGCGCGATTGGGGTGGTGGGCAAAAGTCTCATCGGCAATATCGAAGTGGCACGTGAGACTGGCCACATCAAAGTCGAGCCCGACGCGCTATTGGAGATGGGAAAGATCGCCGGGCGCGACCCAAAGACCGTGACCCTGCTGACAACCGGCTCACAAGGTGAACCGCTGTCCGCGCTGGCTCGTATCGCCACCGGATCGCATCCGCACGTCAAACTCAGTCCTGGAGATACGGTCATCCTCTCGTCTCGGGTGATTCCGGGGAACGAACGCACCATCGCCCGGTTGCTTGATCATTTGTATCGACGTGGGGCCGAGGTGTATTACGAGGCCCTTGCGTGTGTGCACGTATCTGGGCATGCCAGCCGAGAAGAATTACAACTGATGCTGAATCTCGTGCGCCCGCGGTTCTTTGTTCCCATTCATGGGGAGTATCGCCATCTGACTCGACATTGCGCGCTCGCGCGGGAAGTCGGGGTTGATCCAGCCGGGGTATTTCTCTTAGAGGACGGGAAGATATTGGAGCTGACCGACGCCGGTGCGCGGATCACGGAGTCCGTGCGGGCTGGACGAGTCTTTGTTGATGGGCTAGGTGGTGTGGAGGAAGAAGTGCTCCGCGATCGGCGACACATGGCCGAAGATGGGCTGGTGGTTGCTATTGTAGGGATTGAGCAGCAGACTGGGGAGTTGTTGACCGGCCCTGATTTGCTGTCTCGTGGATTCTTAGCCTCGACCAATGGTGAGGGGCTTGAAGCGGCTAAAGCGGCGATTCGTGTAACGCTCAATGAGCTACCACGAGAATCACGGATGGATGTGGGAGTGGTCAAAGAACAGGTGCGGTTGAGCTTGCGTCGCTATTTTCGCCGCACCCTTGGCCGACGCCCGGTGGTTTTGCCATTCGTGATGGAAATGTGATGTGGTGCGGAATGTGGTGTGGAGGAGGCGGATATGGGGGTGGAGCGGAAACCGCAGGTAGAGGAGCAATCCTCTGGCGGTGAGGTGTTAGGGGTTGTCACTATCGCAGCCGCAGTCTTTTTGACGCTGGCCTGCTATTCATACCGGTCCGGCAATGCGGACCAAAATCAAGTTGGCCTGATTGGTCATCTCTTCGCGGACTTCTTGTGTCAAGCCTTTGGGCGGACTTGTTACCTTATTCCGCTTGGACAACTCTATTTTGCTGGGGTGTTCTTACGACTCTGGTCGTGTTCAGCTCCCGTGTCGCAAATGTGCGCGAGCCTCGTGTTCCTCTTCGCGAGCGCGACGTTCCTGGCGTTGTGGGAAGACGGAGTTCCGATCGTCAAGGCGGGAGGATGGATTGGGGGGTTCTTAGCATTTCACCTGCGCACGGGGCTCAATCGCCTTGGCGCGTATGTCGTGCTCACGCCGGTGCTTGTGGCCTCATTGCGGAGTGTCATGCGGTTCTCGCTGCATCGTGCTGGAGCCGGCATGGTGACGAGTAGCCTGTCGTCCCTGATGTGGGTCTGGGCCACACTTAGGAAACTTGCCCTCTCCCTTCCGCATCTCACCTTGCCGCGTCTCGCCTGGGAGCAATCTTCAGCGCCGGGACCGGAAGCCGAGCCGGAATTCGTGCGGGCCAAACGACCAACTCGGAAAGAGAGTCCGGTGAAGAAAACGCCGCTTCTTTTAAGGCCGGAAGAAGAGGACGAAGGACCAGAAGTGTCACGGCCACCGATTATTTTTAGCCAACCACCGCCACCGGCTCCCGCAAAAATAATGGAGCGGGTGAAACCTGACACGACCAAGGCGGCGTTGGAACCAACACTACCGAACGGCAAGCATTACACGCTGCCGGCGGTGTCGTTGCTCGACCCGCCGGTGCGACTCGCCGTCAAAGTCGATGAAGATGCGCTTTTGGCCAGCTCACGGATCCTCGAAAGTAAATTGGCTGACTTTGGGGTTGATGGAAAAGTGGTCGCCGTCCGTCCCGGTCCCGTGATTACGACCTACGAATATGAACCGGCCCCTGGAGTAAAGGTCAACCGTGTGGTCTCGCTGGCGGATGATTTGCAGATGGCGCTACGGGCGGTGTCGGTCCGTATTATTGCACCCATTCCGGGAAAAGCGGTGGTAGGTATTGAAGTGTCGAATCCGCGCCGCGAGAAAGTGATGCTCCGCGAAATTATTGAGAGCCCAGGGTTTCAGGAGACCGAATCGCCACTCACGCTCGCACTCGGTAAAGATACCGTCGGCAATCCGGTGGTTGCGGACCTGGCCCGCATGCCGCATCTCCTGGTGGCTGGGGCGACCGGAACCGGAAAATCTGTTTCACTCAACGTGATGATTATGAGTATGTTATACCGCGCCCTGCCGCGCGACGTACGTTTCATCATGATTGATCCCAAGATGTTGGAGTTGTCCCTCTACGAAGACCTCCCGCATCAGCTCTCGCACGTGATCACCAACCCCAAAGAGGCAGGGGCGGCGCTGCAAGAAGTCGTGCGCCGCATGGAGTACCGCTACCATTTATTGAAGGACAAAGGGGTGCGGAACATTGCCGCGTACAATCGTGTTATTGATGCTGGTCAACCCAATGCCAAAGGTATCATTAAATTGACCGAAGTCGTCGAAGTCGGGGAAGAGGACGACGACACACGGACCGCTTCGCATGCTGCGTCGAAAACGACCCCGTTGATCCACCAACGATTGCCCTACCTCGTGGTGATTGTTGACGAGTTGGCAGACCTCATGCTGACGGTTGGACGAGATATTGAAGAACCAATCACCCGTCTCGCGCAGATGGGACGCGCCGCTGGTATTCATCTCATCCTTGCGACCCAACGCCCCTCGGTCGATGTCATTACCGGCTTGATTAAAGCGAACTTCCCTGCACGTGTGTCGTTCCAGGTCTCTTCTCGGATCGACTCACGCACGATTCTCGACGCCATCGGCGCGGAGCGACTGCTGGGCGACGGCGATATGCTGTTCTTGCCACCTGGGAGTGCCAAGCCTCAGCGTATTCACGGGGCGTTTGTGTCCGAGCCGGAAATCCGCAAGGCGGTTGCTGCGATGAAGAAGCAGGGCAAACCGAGCTATGATGCTGTGTTCGTTGCCGCATTAGAGAAGGCCCGGAGTACCAACTCCGCTGACGGGGTGGATGAGGACGATCAGGATGAGATGTACGAGCAGGCACGGGACTTGGTGATGGAGAGCCATCAGGCTTCGATCTCCTGGCTCCAACGGCGGCTTCGGGTCGGCTACAATCGTGCGGCACGGATGATCGAGCGCATGGAACGTGAGGGCCTTATTGGTCCATCAGCCGAAGCCGGGAAACCTCGTGAGGTGTTGGTGCGATCAGCCGCGAGTGGAGGGGAGTGACGACGAAGGCGGAAAGCAGAAGGCAGAAAGCAGAATAGCGCGGCACGCTTTTTTTGTTGTCGCGGTGTTCTATACTGCTACGTATGCAACGCACTTATGTCCGTCTCTTTCCCGTGCTCTTCGTCCTCTACTCCGCCTTCTGCCTTCTGCCTTCTGCTTTCGCTCAATCGGCCTCCGTTCACACCGTCGTGCAAAAACTTCAGGCACGGTACGATTCGACCGCGGGGTTTCGCGCTGATTTTAGGCAAGAAGTGGAATCGGCGACTTTGGGACAGAAAGTCACCGCCCATGGGCAAGTGTATTTCAGGAAGCCTGGACGTATGCGCTGGGAATTCGTCGAGCCGGAACAATTAATGGTGTCAGACGGAAAAATTTTCTGGCTCTATCAACCATCAGAGAAACAAGTCCTCAAAACCCCCTTTCAGTCCGCCTTTCAGTCGAATACACCCGTTTCGTTTCTGCTTGGGATCGGACGCATTGATCAAGATTTTACGGTCTCGCTGACCAGCAAAACACCGGAGACGTATTCTTTACGACTGCTGGCGAAAAAAGACCCCGAGACGATTGGCGCGCTAGACCTCGAAGTCATGACGAAGACCTTCGACATCATTCAAGCCACGATCACCGATCCACTGGGAAACACCACGCGTCTCTGGTTTTCTCACATTGATCGCAAAGCTCCACTCAAAGACGAACTTTTCCACTTTACGATTCCCCCCGGCGTCGATGTGGTTGATGCGGGAGGGGGGGCGTAAAACGTAAATGTGTAAAACGTAAAAAAGAAAAGCATCCGCGTATGTTTCGTCCGTTCTTCGTTTGCGTTTTACGTTTGACGTTGCCGGGCTCACCTTGCAAGTCGAGGCGGAGGATGTCAAGAAATAACCCGCTGAGTTCTCAGTTCCGAGTGCTGGATAGGTGAAGGAGGAAATACCAATGGACTCGCTCCGTGGCAAAGTGGCGATCGTGGGCGCCGCCGATACCGAGGTTGGCGTGGTTCCACAGTTGAGTGCCACTCAACTGTATGTCAAAGGTGCGAAACTCGCGCTGGAAGATGCCGGGATCACGAAAGATGATGTGGACGGCTTGATTACCTGCACCTCGTTTGTCGAACCCTACATGTATCATGCCGAGATGATCGCGGAGTACATGCAAATCTTCCCCCGCTATTGTCTGAATGTGGCGACGGGTGGTGGGACAACGCTGGCCATCATGCATCATGCCGCGTCGGCAATCGCGACCGGTGTGTGTAACACCGTATTGATCACCATGGCTGATAATATGCTGTCGGGCCTCTCGCGCGACAAAGCGATTGAAGCGATGTCCACGGCTGGCCATGCGCAATTTGAGCGCCCGTATGGACCGCCGATTCCCGGTTTCTATGCCATGCTTGCCCAAGCCCACATGCACGCCTACGGCACAACCAGTGCCCAGTTGGCTGCGGTTGCCGTGGCATGTCGCAAACATGCGTCGATGAATCCCGCTGCGCAGATGCGGCAACCGATCTCGATTGATGATGTGCTGAACTCGAGGATGATCGCGCATCCACTCCATCTTTTAGACTGTTCGCTGGTATCCGATGGTGGAGCGGCGATTGTGATGACCTCGGCTGAACGGGCGAAATCTTTCAAGAAAAAACCAGTCTACATGCTCGGTGTTGGGGAAGGGCATTCGCATGAACACCTCAGCCAGGCACGCAGTCTGACGACATCGGCAGCCAAGGAAGCCGGAGAACGCGCGTATGCGATGGCCGGGCTTGGACCGAAGGATATTGATGTTGCTGAACTGTACGACTGTTTCACCCCGGTAGTGATTATCGAACTGGAAGACTTGGGATTCTGTCCGAAAGGGGAAGGGGGACGGTTTGTCGAGGGTGGACGTATCGAACTTGGCGGCGACCTGCCGATCAACACCCATGGCGGGCTCATGTCGCATTGCCACCCCGGACATCCAGGTTCGCTTTTTTCCATCACGGAAGCCGTGCGTCAGCTCCGGGGCGAATGTGGACCACGGCAAGTCAAGGATGCCGAGGTCGCTTTTGTCCACGCTCAGGGTGGTATCATGTCCACGCATTGCAGCATGATCTTGGGAAAGGAGAACAACTAATGGCGGCGCCAGGAGTCAAGCCGGTTCCGGTCCCAACGAAAGAAACGCAACCCTATTGGGACGGGTGTAAGCAACACGAGTTGCGGGTGCAAAAATGCGCGGCCTGTGGTCACCATCAGTTTTACCCGCGTCTCTACTGCACGACGTGCATGAGTGACCGTGTGGAATGGGTCAAAACTTCAGGGCGCGCCACGGTCCTGTCGTACACGATTATTTATCGTCCGGTGACGCAGGCGTTCGCGGGCAACGTCCCGTATGTCGTGGCGCTGGTCACATTGGCTGAAGGACCGCAGATGATGACCAACATCGTCGGTTGTGAGCCTGAGAAGGTCTATATCGGCATGCCCGTCCAAGTGACGTTCGACGATTGGACGGAGGACATCTCGGTGCCGAAGTTCAAGCCGGTGTAGCTTCTCATCTAAGAAAGGGTTGACCACTATGACAGAATCGGTTCTCCAAATTGAAAAAAATGAAGGGGTTGTTCTCCTCACTCTGAACCGTCCCCACGCCATGAATGCCCTCTCTTATGAGTTACGCGAGGCGATTGTTCATACTTTCGCTGAGTTACAGAACGATGAGACGACGAGGGTTGTTATTCTCACTGGGGCGGGAAAGGCGTTCTGCGCGGGAATGGACCTCAAAGAGTTGAGCATGACCGGGTTAGCTCCCAAAGGATCGAAAGGGGCAGTGCGCGGCGAGGATGACATCCTTCGTGCGATCAATGCGTTTGACCGACCTATCATCGGTGCGATCAACGGCTTTGCCATCACCGGTGGTTTCGAGTTGGCGTTGGCGTGCGACATCTTGGTCGCCTCGACCGCGGCACAATTCGCCGACACCCACGGGCGAGTCGGTGCCATGCCCGGCTGGGGGTTGAGTCAAAAACTCTCACGCACAATCGGTGTGTATCGGGCCAAAGAGTTGTCGTTGACTGGTAACTTTCTCTCCGCCGAGAAAGCCGAAGCGTGGGGGTTAGTGAATCGTGTGGTTGCGCCCACTGAGTTGCTGCCGACGTGCCGGATACTGGCGAACGACATGCTGTCGTGTCTGCCGGATATGGTGCGCCGTCTCAAACGCGTGATTGATGAGGGCTATGCTACAACGCTGGCGCAGGGGATGGACGTTGAATACGACGCGTGGCGGGAACAGGTGAAACAGGCCACCCCGGAAGCCATCGCTGCGCGGCGCGAGACGATTCAGCAGCGTGGCCGTACCCAGAGACCGTAGCTAAAAGCTCTTCGACTGGACAACGCCAATCCGGCCTACTATGCTCCAACCAACATTGTATAAGTGAGGTGTGTTATGCCAGCGCGAAAACCGGAAGAATGCGATACTCTTTTGTGTGAAGCTCTCAATCGGGGAGACCTTGAAGGGGCGGTGGCGTTGTATGAAGCGGATGCGGCCTTCGTACAGGAGCCGGGAAAAGTTGTGAGAGGTCACGCCGCCGTACGCGGCGCGATGCAGGGGTTCCTCGCGATTAAGCCCCAATTTACTATCAGTGTGAACGCTGTGGAGAACGGCGACATCGCGGCGTTGCGCTCCAAGTGGAGCGTGACCGGCACGGGGCCGGATGGGAAACCAGTCGTGATGTCCGGGAACGGGATCGAAGTCGTCCGTCGCCAAGCCGACGGCACCTGGAAGTTCATCATTGATAATCCAGCGGGAGCAGATTGATTTTCCGTCGGGCGGGCATCGCCTGCCCGACAACCCTAGCCCCTAATCCCCAACCTCTATTATTCATGACGTGGCAACGCGAAGTTGATGGCATCATCCAGCGGAAAACCCTCGCGCAAGAGCAAGGTGGCGCGGAGTCAGTCTCGCGCCAACATACGCAGAGGCGTCTCACTATTCGTGAGCGTATTGCTGGACTCGTTGATGCTGGCTCCTTTCGTGAACAAGGCCAGATCGCCGGTCACTCGGAAACTGACGACCACGGCGAGTTGCGCGCCTTTACGCCGGGCAATTATCTGCTGGGCTTTGGCAAAATTGATAGCCGTCCGTGTGTCGTCGGTGGTGAGGATTTTACTCTGAAGGGCGGTTCCCCCTCACCCGCCGGATTGCGTAAGAGTGTGTTTGCTGAAGAACTCGCCTTGCGCTATCGCGTGCCACTGATTCGCTTCCTTGAAGGTGGTGGCGGGAGCGTGCCGCGCGGAGCAGGAAAGAGTCCCGGTGGTGGAGGAGACGCGGTCAATGCCCCGTTGCGTTTCATGTCGATCATGCAAGTGATGAGTGCCGTTCCGGTTGCCTCGGCGGCGATGGGGCCAGTGGCCGGACTACCAGCGGCTCGTTTGGTGGCTTCCCACTTCTCGGTGATGACACGAACAACCGCGCAGGTGATGGTTGGTGGTCCGGCGTTAGTTGAACGTGCCTTTGGCCACGCGATCACGAAAGAGGAGCTTGGTGGGGCACAGGTGCATCAAGAGAGCGGCGTGGTGGACAATGTGGCCGAAGATGAAGCCGACGTATTTGCACAGATCCGGCGATTTTTGAGCTATCTGCCGACCAATGTCTGGGAAGCCGCTCCGGTCCTGGCATGTGAAGATGATCGGAATCGACAAGAGCCGGAGTTGATTAGCATCGTGCCTCGCAATCGCCGCAGAACCTACGCTATGCGGCGGATTATCGAGAGCGTTGTTGATCGCTATTCCTTTTTTGAGTTGGCCCCGCTCTATGGCCCCTCGCAGATTACCGGACTTGCCCGCCTGAACGGTCATCCGGTCGGAATCTGGGCCAATGATCCGGCCTGGTACGCTGGGTCGATGACCGCCGATGCCGCGCGGAAGGTGCAACGATTCGCCGATCTGTGCGACACGTTTCACCTGCCGATTGTTGCCTTGGTGGATGAGCCAGGATTTATGATCGGGCCAGAAGCGGAGCATGCGGCAACGATCCGCCATGGCGCGGCGACGCTTTTTGCCGTGATGCAATCAACGGTCCCGTGGGCATCGGTCATCGTGCGCAAAGTCTACGGGGTGGCTGGCGCGGCGCACTTTGGTCCAGGTGGGATGGTGTTCGCGTGGCCGTCGGCTGAGAGTGGGGCCCTACCGATTGAAGGGGGAGTCGCGGTGGCCTATCGCCGAGAGATCGCCGCGGCATCCGACCCAGAAGCGAAACGGCGCGAGATCGAGGACCAGCTCGCCAGCCAACGTTCACCTTATGCGCGAGCGGAAGCCTTTAACGTCAACGACTTGATTGACCCCCGTCATACGCGACCGGTGCTCTGTGATTGGATCGACTGGATTCAGCCTCAATTGCAGGCGCACCGGGGGCCGCGGGCGTATACGGTGCGGCCGTAGTACACTAGACATTATCGGGTTTAAGCAGGGCTAAGCAAGCTGAACAAATCGAAAGTGGGGAGCGGGTGACGACAACTGACGCGGAGATTGTGCAAGCCGCATGCAATCTCCATGACCCGATCCGAAATGCCAGTGGTCGTGAGGCGCAAGA
>SHZE01000046.1 GCA_009692435.1 Deltaproteobacteria bacterium
ACGTCTTGCGCCTCACGACCACTGGCATTTCGGATCGGGTCATGGAGATTGCATGCGGCTTGCACAATCTCCGCGTCAGTTGTCGTCACCCGCTCCCCACTTTCGATTTGTTCAGCTTGCTTAGCCCTGCTTAAACCCGATAATGTCTTATGATCGCAGCGCGTCGATCTCCGCGGTCCCCTTCACGCCTACCCCGCAATTATTCGACGTGGCCACCGCTCTGGCCGAAACGCTGCCGACGGAAGACTTGCTCCGCGTGCAATCGTTATCGCAGATCATTGTCAATCACATCTGCACGCACCTGGGCGTGCGCACCATTCGGGTGCAGGTACAAGGCGTGCGTCCTTCAAATCAACGGGGAGAATTACACGGTCTCTATACGCAGTATGCGGGCGGGAGCAGCAGCGACTCGATTCAAGTGTGGATGCGCACGGCGAAACGTGGGCACGTGGTCGCTTTTCGGACTTTCCTACGCACGTTGCTGCATGAGGTGTGTCACCATCTCGACTACACCTATTTCCAACTGCGCGAGTCGTACCACACGGAAGGGTTTTTTCAGCGTGAGTCCAGCCTGTTTCGCGTTATCGTCGAGCAGCCAGCGGAACCGGTTCGGCGTCCTGGGATGTCGTTGACCGAGATGGCGGAGGAGATTCTCGCGAAGCGCAGAGCCGAGATGCCTTAGTTTTACCCGTGGGATGGAGGGGAGAAAGGCTTTAACGGGAACCGCGGAAACGCTTGACTTTGCTTATGCGTAGTTGGTAGAAGAGGACGGCTAAAAGGACGGGGAGGATCATCGTCAACCGCTATTCCCATTGGCGATACGATTTTTCCATCAATCTCGCGGGCATTTTGTACAACCAGAAGACACGGAGTTTTGACCCATGCTTCCAGTTTTTGGTCGAACGACACCGGGGACACCGCATTCTTGTGAAAACGCACTGAAGAATTGTCTTGAGCATCCAGTTGATGAGTACCAGGCCATAGCCGTCAACCTGATGTACGATGCCCGAGTCAGCACAGAAAGAGAGAAGGTTTTTCTCGATTTCGCGGGCCCCCTCCGGGATGCTGAAGAATTAGAAGAAGGGCTCAAAAAATATTTTTTGACCAAGATTCGCAACCAGAAAAAACCCCATTACGATCACAAGGACAATAGCAATAATTTTCTGACCAATCTCCCGATAGCCGACGATCTGATACGGTTACTTGATCTCAATATGCTCGGACCTGTTTTCTCTTGGGCAAGAGGCAGGTTCGGGTCAAGCCCATTTTCCTCGTTTCCGAAATTGTTGACGGAGGAGACAATCAGGGAATGGCTTGATGGACAATTAAAACTGGATAGTCAGCAAAAAGAGGTCCCCCGCTCAAAGCAACGAGAATTTGTCAACTCCGTTCTTGATATGCTGACTTTTCATCAAAAGGAGGTCGGCCCTTTTAATCCCGCTTGGGTTACCACCTGGGCAGCCTTCGCGCCATACCGAGAGGAAAATCCCGAGCGATGGGGACACGTGGTTGGGGTCGAGAACCGCCCATCCCACTGGATCATTGTACTCAAGTACCGCAAGGATCAGGACACACATCTCGTGAGACCGACACAACTTGACGCGGGTTGGTCCCCCCACCATTTTCCCTCCCCTCCTCAAGCATGGTGTGGACACCCTATGGACCTTCACATATCGTCACCAGTCACTGTCCTATTGCCAGAATACATTCACTCCCAGATTCCCTACTCTCACGAGTACTTATGGGACTGGAACCGGATAGAAGAGACTGCTTCTGGAAGTCTCAGGCAACAGAGAAAAGCACCCTACCAACTCCTATCAACGGTCTACGCACCCGAAGAAATACAGGCATGGATGCCCCAACCAATGCCGATTCCTTAAGCAATCGCCGTACAGAACGGAAATTTGGATATGAGCGAGATTGAAGTCCCACGGTCAACTCAATTGCTGCGAAAAGCAGTCAAGACCTTCTTGGACCAAGAACAATGGACCGAGCAACATCTGGTCAAGTGGCTCCAAGGCTATCGTCTTCCCCCCGTTGGTCACAGTGAGCAACCTTTCGCGCTGATTCTGCGTGGATTGCCGGAAGGAAAGGCTACAGGCGCCGCTCAAAATTTTGCGCGTCGTGTGGCGGTGCTCCTTGGGCATCTATCAGAGATACAACGTCTTGATGATCGGCCGGAAGAGTGTTTGTACAACCTCTTCATGCTGTGCGCGGGACTTCAGCAGCCAGAGCAACTCGCGCAACCGCTCCTCGACATCCTGGCGAAGAAAGCGCTCAAGGGACACGCTCTTGGTATTGATCTACGAAGCGCACTCGAGTCCGCGCTCATTATGAACCAGCAAGACGATACGTTGCGCAACGTCTGGGAGACGATGGCCGAAGGCAACCCCCATGAATTTCTTCCTGGTGACGAGTTCGATGCACTTGAAGGCGCGCGCTTTATGCCAGCCTCCAAGGACACGCCAGGAGAATCCTCACTCGACCTTATTGGCAAAGCGCTCAAGGGCGTAAGCAAGCGACTGGAACAAAGCTCCGACCGTCGCCGACATTTTCGGTATCTCGTGAATCGGTTGATTGATACATATCCCAGACGGCCAACTTGGAGTATGGACTGCCTTCAACAAGCCGGGCGGCATCAGTGGGCGGGATGGGCGGTGGAGTGTCTCCCGTCTCTCTACATTCCTATTGAAGTATACGCGGACGGGGGAGAGCAGGCGGTACTGTGGCATTACATCGCCGCTTGTATCCCGACAATTTACAAGCATGAGGTTCTGAGCCCCGAACTCGGCAATGGCCACGTTGTGCAAGTCTCACTGTCAAAGGACGCGGCGGAGTTCATTCGACGCGTCGCCCCGATCTTCGAAGAACGCAGGATCACCAACATCTATCCCAGTGACCGTGCGTCTGTCGGGACAACCACCACCGCAATGGTGGAACTAGAAGATGAAGCCCAACAAAAGGGCAATGAAAACGAAGCCAACACATTCGCGGAGGTCAGGCGACAACTACTAACGGGGATATGGACGAAAGACATCGCCGACCTTCCAGCGATTACGCGCTCTTTGCGGCTCATGGCGGCGGAACGAGCGACAGAAACCGATGGTCAAACGCCATTCCTCTATTACGTTAAGGCAACAGAAAAACTGTATGGCGAGAACCTTCGACAAAAGATCATAGTGAGCATACCGGATGAGCCTTGGGTCAAAGCCGTTCTCAGTCCCCAGCATTAGTGAAGCTTCTGAGAAGAATAGATTGACTCAACCAGCTCGTGGAGTTCAGCCTGTTTCGTAAGGAAACAGACTTGCGGCGGCAGTTCTTCTAACTCTCTGGTGAGGTCTTCCCGCTCAAGCATTGAGTAGATGATAATAGTGATGTTTCTTGTCTCTTCCCTTTGTAAAAGCCTTTTGACACACCGTATCCCGGCCCTTTGGTAACCCCCCTCCTGAACCTCCCGTGGCGGTAGCGCGTGTTGTGGATCATACCTCCCCCACGGCAACATCACATCGATCACAGCAACGTCGGGAGGATTTGCGACAAGTTCGTCAAGGCGTGAGCAAAACTCACGTTCGTCACGGATAACATCTACGTGTCGGAATCTTTTTTCTAATAATTCGCGAATACGCTCTGCTTGTAAGGTGTCATCTTCAACCAAGAGAATTTTCATCACTTCTCCTCCGAATTTCCTTTTGCTGGAAAAACCAACCGCACTTCAGTCAAACTGCCTTTCAGTGGATTCATTATCAGTTCCCCGCCATGTGCTCTCATAATGTGGTCGACTATCCATAAGCCAATCCCAGACCCTTCCCCCGCTGACGATGCCGCGATCCCGCCTCGCCAGCCTCTTTGTACACATTTTTTCACCTCATCCGGCTCAAGAGGAATTCCTTTGTTCAGAACGGAAATATAATATCTGCCAGTACCGGTAATACCACTAGAAATGCGGACCATCGTGTGCGGACTGCTATATTTCGCCGCGTTATCGAGAATATTATTCACTGCTTGTTCAAGCAGTTCCCGGTCAACCATAAACGGGCGAAGAGCACGAAATGTATTACGCTCAACCGAGAAGTGGATATTACTATACGGATCGGCAAGGAAACGCTCATGGTCGGCAGCCGCCTCAAAAAGAAGCTTCACCAAATCATTCTGGGGCAAAGAAGATAGGGACAATTTCAAGGGTTTGTCATTGGCAAGAGCCGCGAAAAGGTTCATCTTCAAGGCGACGCGTTGGGCTTTTTTCACCAACCCACGAACGGCCTGAAGAGTCGATTTTAGTTTAGTATCCTCCAATTCCTCTATCGCAATGGATGATAAATAAGAGCTTCCCTGAATAAGCGGACTCCGCAGTTGATGTTTCATATCCTCGAATATCTGCGTATTCGTTTTGGCTGTAGTCTTGAGTTCATTTTCCATTTTCTTCAGTCGATTCACATTCTCCGCCAAGTAGCTGTAGAGTCCGAGTTGCAGCCCAAAAAGCTCGACAATGGGGCGAATATGCTTGGGGAAGCTGTGCTCCTTCATTCCGCGGACGTCGAGCACGCCATAGAACCGGTCGCCAACCTGAATCGGTGCCACGATGACGTGTCGCGCCTCGGGGGAAGTGGGCGAGTAGGGTTTGGCGTGCATATCCGGGACCTCAATCACCTTCCGTGTCTGAAATACCTCCGCGCCAGTCGAGTCTGGCGGCGTTTGATTCACGGGAAACCGGCGCATTTTTCGCGCTCTTATTTCCTCCGCACTCCCGGTGTTCCATCCGTTTCCACGGAAGTGGGCCAAATACAGTTCTCCTTTTTCTGTATCAAAGAGACGCACGTCAGAGACGGTTTCGCTTTCAACGACATGACTGATAATTTCTAGTGTACGATCGTAGAGTATCGATATGTCTGGTTTATCCCCCACCAATTGCGCATAGACTGACATATTCATCGAGTTTACACCGTCGACGGTCTGTTGCAGGGAACGATTCTCGCGATCAAGCTCTCGCCGACTCAACCAATTGCTCCAGTACAGCCCTATTGGGGCCGCGACCAGCTCTAAAAGTTTCAATTCCCCCTCAGGAAGCTGGTACGGAGCAACCAAAGCCCCACGACAGCGAATCACTCCCCACACATGAGGGCCACTCAAGATAGGAGCACCAATGAAACCGCACGGTGGGGCTTCGCGAACATCAGACAAATCAAAGGTCCGGAGAAATTCATCCATCAGCGCGGGGTTCTTCATCACCGCAAAGTCTTGACGTTGCTTGCGCAGCTCTTCTATTTCTCGGTCAGCATGCTCTATGTCAAAGATGCGTAAAGCCTCCGCCTGAGTCAGCACCCAAGCGGTCAGGCCATTATTTCCTTTACGATAAGACTGTTTTGCGAATTTATGGCGATCAGGGAAGGTTGTCGCCATGAGACCGATCTCCACTGGCTCACCGAGGTTCCCTCCTGGAATGTTCATCGTAGTGGATTTTTCCGAACGATCACCGAGGAAAATCGACGTTTCCAAACATTGAAAAGTCTCCGAGACTTTCACACAGATCTGCTTCAGAACCTTTTTCACATCCTCTAACGATGGCGCTCCTGAACCGTTCTTATACTCGGCTTCGTATAAAATAGTGTTCACTTGCTGAAGCAAATTGAAAGCAACTTTATCGCGGACGTTTTGATAGAGGGGTGGAAATAATTGCGCGAGCGATTCAAGTTCAACTTGCTCTTCTTCGGTCAAGGGGGCGGGCCTGTCTCTAAATAGATTGAGGACTCCGAAGTTTCCATCAAGAAATCTCACTGAGACTGAGCACATCGTTTGTGCCTTCAGGTCTTCCAAAAACTGATGCCGGTAACTCGCCTGATCATGCGGGAGATCAATTATGTTTTTTCTCTTTTGCTCGCGGGCAACCTGACTTGAGATCGAATTCATTGGGAGATCAAATTTCAGGGGAAGTTTATCGTTCAAGGGCCACTGCGCGCGTAGGTACAGCGCTTCATATTTTTTTTTATCCGTGGAGTTTCCTCTGCGTGGCAAGTTCGGGCTAATCTCCCACAGAATGCAGGATCGGGCATCGAATCCTTCCACGATCGGCTTGAGCATCTCACAAATGCCGGATAGGCGATTCAAGGATAAAGCCGAAGAAACTAACTTTGTGGTGAGATTCGTGACTGGTTGCTGTGCCGATGATACCGCCATGTTGCCTCCTCTTTTTCATGGAAGGGAGAACGCATAAGGAAAGAACGCTTGATCCCCCTCACCCTAGCCCTCTCCCGGCCGGGAGAGGAAACCTGAAAGCAGATTCCTAGACTCCTAGACTAACGCCCCTCCAACTCCGCCAACCGCCTCTTCACTCCAGGATAATCAGCCTCGTACCGCAACGCTTCACGATACTCTTCAACAGCCTCCTGGCGATCGCCAATGTCCGCGTAAATCTCCGCCAGCTCGGCATGCGCGCGGGGACTTTGTGGGCACTGGCGTAACCCGCGTTGATAGAGCGCGATGCGGCGCTCCGGGTCCTTGGTCTTTTGCGCTTGATAGAAGAGCGTCCGCGCTTGGCGGCAGGATTTTTCGTTCCGTTTCAAGGACACCGGTTTGCGCCCCGGTGTGTCACTTTCCGTGCGCCGAACCGCGTGGGGACCACTCAACTCCTCCGCTTCCCGTTGCAACGTCGCGAAGCGCTCGACCGAGGACGGATGCGATGAGAAAAATCCCGCGTTCGCCGTCTCTGGGACTTCCTCCGCCATGCGCCGCATCACATACGCGGCGGCTTGGGGATCATACCCCGCGTCATACGCGTAGCGTAGACCCAGATGGTCCGCCGCGCGCTCTTGGTCCTGATTAAAATGGTTGAGCATCATCTGGCCAAACAAGCTGGCGACCGTCTCTCCGCCTGCGATGAATGACCCCGCGATCGCACTCCCCAGATTGAGTAGCACACTGTTCATAGCCCCGCGCGACACATGCCCCAGCGTCTGATGCGCGAGTTCGTGGCCAACAATCATCGCCAACTCATCATCGGAGTTCACGAACTTGAGCATTCCCTCCGACACCATGACCTTGCCAAACGTCGTGCCCGCATTGACCGACTCCTCCCCCGCGGCAAGGACGACATTGACTTGTGGCGGGTCGGGAATCGCTCGCAACACGCGCCGGGACACGCGATCCAGATTCAACAATTGGCGGCGGTACGTCGCGCGCTGAGCCGGAGGAAACTGCTGTAACGCCTCCTCTAGATCATCCCGCCCGTCACGCTGCGCCGACGCTATCATCAGTGGAAAAACCAACACCCACAGCAAAAAACTCGCGAACCAACGATGCATCATCATCTCCTTTTCTCTGTGCTATAGTGCCACGGCCAACAAAACACCACAATTAAGAAAGGGACGCGCATGGTGCAAGCGATCTACATCAGCGACATCGGTAACCACGAAGGACACGAGGTCTCTCTCAACGGCTGGCTCTATAACAAACGCTCCAGCGGCAAGCTCCATTTCCTCCAACTGCGCGACGGCACCGGCACCATCCAATGTGTCATGTTCAAGGGCGACGTGTCCCCCGACATGTTCCAACAAGCGGACCATCTCCCACAGGAATCCTCCCTCACCGTCACCGGCACCGTGCGCGCCGATGCGCGCTCGCCCATTGGCTTCGAGGTGTCGGTCAAAAGCCTGACCGTGCACCAACTCGCTCACGAGTATCCGATCACGCCCAAGGAACATGGCGTCGCGTTCCTGCTGGATCACCGTCACCTGTGGCTGCGCTCGGCCCGACAACACGCCATCCTGCGCGTCCGCAGTGAAATCATCGGGGCATGTCGCGATTATTTCGACGATCATGGCTTCACGTTGCTCGACGCCCCCATCTTCACTCCCGCCGCGTGCGAGGGCACGACCACGCTGTTCCCCGTCAAGTATTTCGATGACACGGTCTATCTCACCCAGAGTGGTCAGCTCTACATGGAAGCGGGCGCGATGGCGTTCGGCAAAGTGTACTGCTTCGGTCCCACCTTTCGTGCGGAAAAATCCAAAACCCGTCGGCACCTCACCGAGTTTTGGATGATCGAACCCGAAGTCGCCTATTGCGACCTCAACGGCGACATGGACCTCGCCGAGGATTTCATTGAGTACGTCGTCCAGCGCGTGCTCACCAAGCGCCAAAAGGAACTGACGGCCTTGGAGCGCGACCTCCCCAAGCTCGCCAATATCAAGAAGCCGTTTCCGCGCATCAGTTATGGCGAGGCTATCGAATTATTGCAGAAGAAAGGCATCGATATTCAGTGGGGCGCCGATTTTGGTGGAGATGACGAGACGATCATCTCCGAATCATTTGATCGGCCGGTCATCATTCATCGGTATCCCACCGAAAACAAAGCCTTCTACATGAAGGCGGACCCGGAAAACCCGAAGGTCGCTTTGTGCATGGACGTGCTCGGACCCGAAGGGTACGGAGAGATCATCGGCGGCGGCCAACGTGAAGACGATCTCGCGCTCCTGGAAAAGAAGATTCGTGACCACGGTTTGCCGGAACAGGCATTCTCATGGTATCTCGACTTGCGCCGCTACGGCTCAGTGCCGCATGCTGGTTTCGGCATGGGCATTGAGCGTATGGTCTCATGGCTTACTGGCTTGCATCACGTGCGTGAGGCGATTCCGTTTCCCCGGATGTTGGAGCGAGTGACTCCGTAGACAGCTCCCTCGTCACCTCGGCGGAAGAGGGTCCCCCTTTCCGCCGAGGATACCTCGTTCATCCATCCTTAATGAACAGTCGGTCGCGTGCCGAGTTGTTCCCAGATAGCACGAACCAACGCCACATTGTCCGTATGCCCCGTCCCGCACGCGGTCACTTTCCCACGGATCGGGCGCCCAAGCAGATAGAGATCGCCGAGCAAGTCCAAAATTTTATGGCGCACAAGCTCGTCAGGAAAACGGAGGGGTGGATTAATCACTCCTTGTTCGCCAATCAGAATACAATTATTCAACCGCCCCCCATTCGCCAGTCCCATCTGCTCCAGCATTTGGATATCCTTGAGAAAACCGAAGGTGCGGGCGGGCGCTATCTCTTCTTGATAACTTCGCGCATCACGATGAATGTAGTGATAGTCCTGTTGGCCAACCGGCTCGGGATACCGCAACGTGTAGTGCACCTCAAAGCGGTCGGCGGGCGCGATTCGCACGAACTTCCCCGACTCGAGAGTCCCAATCTGGTACGGGCGATCAATCTGGACAGGCGCAATGCTCTCCGCCTGCTCAACAATGCCCCCCTCTTCCAGTAATTGGCAAAACTCCAACGCTGACCCGTCGAGAATCGGAATCTCACCTTGCATCTTGACGAGGAGATTAGTGACGCCGTGCGCGTGCAGAGCGGACATCAGGTGTTCGATGGTTTGTGCCACAACACCCTCACGTCGCAAACTCGTGGCATACCCAGTGGAATCAACATAGTCCACCGTTGCTGGAATGGTCACATCGGACGCGGAGATCGCCCCAAAGACAATCCCCGTTCCAGGAGGCATGGGATGCAGGATCACACCAGTCCGCACGCCCGAGTGCAAGCCGCGTCCCTGGACCACCACACTCTTGCCAATCGTCCGCGCGTGCGTCTGCTGCTGGGAGCGTCCTGGCATGGTTGTCACCCCAGAGGTATCAACGCGTTCAGGCAGGGGCTCGTCATCACTCGTGAGACGCCCAATGGCGCGATACACCGACCGCAAGAGGGTTTCAATGGAAAAGGGCTTTTCCAGAAAATCCGTCGCTCCCAGTTTGGTCGCCCGGACCGCGGTTTCAATGGTCCCGTGCCCGGAAATCACAATCACTGGCAGTTCTGGCTGTTGGCTCTTCATCCGCTCCAGCAATTCAATCCCATCAATGCGCGGCATCCAGATATCGAGAATCACCAAGTGTGGGCGTTCGGCGGCCACCAAATCCAGAGTTTGGGGCGTCCCATCGGTATCCAGCACGCGAAACCCTTCATCACTGAGCACGCCGCGCAGGGTCGTACGAATTTTTTCTTCATCATCAATCACAAGAATCGTCTCTTCCATACCATCCTCCCTAACCATGTCCTCCGGTGCCCGTCAGCGGTAATGGGACACGGTCAACCGTCACTGGCGCACGTTGCGCCTTCCGCCGCACCGGTAGCTCCACAATAAATAGACTTCCCTGGGGATCGTTATCACGCACCCGAATAAAGGCTTGGTGATCGGCGACAATCGTCGCCACGATAGCGAGCCCCAACCCTGTCCCTTCCTTCTTGGTCGAAAAATACGGCTCGAACAAACGGTCTTTTTCCTCCGGCGGGATGCCGCAGCCGGTATCCGCCACTTCGAGTTGCACCATGCCCAGCGACCAAATATAGCGGGTACTCACCGTGATGTGGTGCCGGTACCCGGTCGCGGCCATTCGGCAAGCAGCCACGGCATTGTCGAGTAAATTGCGGACAACACGCTTGATCCCTTCACGGTCCAACTCTAAAGATGGCAGTCCCGCATCCGGCTCTGAAACGAAATCAATATCGCGATGCGCTTCCACAAACACGGGAATCACTTCCTGGACCAACACGTTGAGGTTCTCCGGCGCATGGTCAGCGGTCGGCAGCCGCGCGAAACTCGAGAATTCGTTGACCAGTTTCTTAATCGCGTCCACCTCATGCGCGATACTCCCGATGCATTCGTTGAACACGTCCGCGTTATGGGTAATTTGGGGGGCGAAGCGACGTTGCAACCGTTGCGCGGCCAATTGAATCGGCGTGAGCGGATTTTTGATTTCATGCGCGATCCGGCGCGCCACTTCGCGCCACGCTTCCATCCGTTCAACGCGAACGATCTGGGTCACATCCTCGAAGAAGTAAACGACGCCAATCCCTTCCTGGTGTTCGTCCGTCAACAAGGTTCCCGTCACGAACAGCGAGACCGGTTGGCCGTCGCGGCGGAGTTTGAGTTGTCCCTGACTCTCACGCGCGCCCTCTCCCGTCGCGGCCGCGGACTCCGGTAGGAGCTCGTGCGCGATCTTACGGACTTCATGAAATTCGGATGCCGCGAAAATGCTCCGGTAGTCCTTTCCAATCACCTCCACCGCGCGCAAACCGAGCAACCGCTCGGCTGCGCGGTTCATCGTCGTCACGAACCCATTGCGGTCAAGCGACATCACACCAGCGGTGATGTTCGTCAGGATGATTTCCATGTAGCGGCGGCGGGCGTCCAGCTCATGATGGCTCTGTTGGAGGTCCCCGGTCATACGGTTGAAGGCCGCGACCAAGGTTCCGATCTCGTCTTCCGCCTCACCCTCAATGCGGTGGGTCCAGTGTCCTTGGGCCACCTCGCGCGTCCCCGCAGCCAGACGTTGAAGCGGAACGGTAATTTTTTTAGCGAGAAACAACCCGACCCAGACCGCGGAAAAGACCGCCACCAGCGTCACCAAGGTCATCGTCACCACATAATTCGTCCGAATCGGGTGTTTGAGGATACGCAGGTGCATATACTCTCGAAAGGCGTGAATGACCTGCGCGCTCTGTTGCGCGGCACTTCGCGGCACGAAGTATTCGGTGATCACAGCCCCAACCACGTGCCCATCAACAACAATCGGCACGCCAGAGCACACCACTTCCGCTTTGCCTAATGGGCGGACTTGCCGCACCTCCTCGTTGTCCAGCGCGCGCTCAAGCAGTGCGGCATCAACGCCGCGTCGTTCGTGAGCCGGCCACTCAGCACTCGTGGCATTCGCCAGCAGGGTGCGGTCCGACGAAAACACCATCACCCGTCCAACATGCAGCACTTGCCGCTTCTCTTCCACCAGCTCTTGGAGGCGGTGTCGTTGTTCTCCAGCAAGCCCGTGCGATTGGGTAATGGCCGCCGCCACATGATGCGCATGGACCAACGCTTCGTCCCCCAAATAGGCATAGAAGGTATTGACCACCCCCAACGCTCCTTCCAGCGTATCTTCCACTTGTGAGGTGACCCAGTTCTCAAGTGAACGGGTCATAAATCCGACCCCGATGAAAAACAGCAGAATCGCGGGAAACAGCGAAATGGCCACGAAGGCTGTCACTAAACGAAAGCGCAGATGGGAACCCAGAAGCTTCCGACGACGTTCATAGAAAAGTTTAACCAGATTCCGCGCCACCAAGAAAACAAGGAGGATGAGCAGGATGATGTTGAGGTTAATGAGGAGGACAAATGCGGCATTGCTGGTCAGGTTAGACGCCTCACTCAGTTCTGGGAGACGCATGAGCGAGAACGCCAAAAGCACAACCGCCAAGCCGGTCGCGAGGATAATCGCGCCCTCCCAGTAGAGGCGGCGGCCATGTTCTTCCGGCTGTTCGTGTCGCGGGTGCTGCTCCACTCATTTCCCTTTCCGCATTAGCGACGGAGTAGCGCCAAGATGAGTGAGAGGGCGACGCTCACGAGAAGAGACGTGGCCAGCGGAAACGAGAAGGAAAATTTGTCCCGCTGGATAAAAATGTCCCCAGGTAATCGCCCAAGCCAAGGGATTCCGCCACTCAGCGAGAGGACCGCGCCAACGAGCAACATCAGCCCGCCACACAGCATGAGGATTTTTCCCAGCTCAGTCATCGCGTTTCTCAGAACAGTTGTCCTTGATTACCACCGCTCGGCCGCGAGATGCCTAAATGCAGGTACGCTTTCACCGTCGCCATGCGCCCCCGTGGCGTGCGCTGCAGGAATCCTTCTTGAAGGAGAAACGGCTCGTACACATCCTCAATGGTACTTTTCTCCTCGCCAATGGCCGCGGCAATGGTTTCCACGCCGACCGGCCCACCGTTAAATTTTTCGATGATCGTCAATAGGATCGCCCGGTCCATCTTGTCAAAGCCCGCGGCATCAACTTCTAATAAGGCGAGGGCGGCGCAGGCGACGGCGCGCGTCACTTCACCGTCGGTTTTGACTTGAGCAAAATCACGCACGCGACGCAGCAAGCGGTTGGCGATGCGGGGCGTCCCCCGTGAGCGACGGGCAATCTCCGCCGTGCCGCTGGCATCAATCACGAGATGGAGAATCGCCGCTGACCGGCGGATAATCCGCTCCAGTTCGGCGACTTGATAAAAATCGAGTCGAAAGGTGGAGCCGAAACGATCCCGAAGCGGCGAGGTAAGTAATCCCGCCCGTGTCGTGGCCCCAACGAGGGTAAAGCGTTTGAGATCAAGCTTAACCGTGCGAGCCGAAGGTCCTTGCCCCACCACCAGATCAAGCTGAAAATCTTCCATCGCCGGGTAAAGCAGTTCTTCGACCACATGGTTGAGGCGGTGAATTTCGTCAATGAACAGGACATCGCCGCTCTCAAGATTCGTCAGGATCGCCGCCAAGTCCCCAGGACGTTCAATGACCGGACCGGTGGTCGCGTGAATGTGGACATCCATTTCGCGCGCGATGATATGCGAGAGTGACGTTTTCCCCAGTCCCGGAGGACCACAGAATAATAAGTGATCCAGCACATCGCCGCGCTGCTTGGCCGCCTCAATGGCAATCTGCAAATTCTGCTTGATCGCTTCTTGGCCAATATACTCACTGAGCGTGCGTGGCCGGAGCGAGCCCTCGAGCCGCTCGTCCTCAGGTCCCGTCGGACCTTCCACGAGTGGTTCCTCAAACGGAGCGGCGGGAAGCTCTTCGATAATCTCGACTTTCTTTTTCGCGCTCATGTCCGCAGACTCCGTAACGATTCGCGAATCACTTCAGCAATCGTGGTCGCATTCCGTTGTATGGCCCCGCGCACGGCTTTCTCTGCTTCAGCCTGCCGATAGCCCAGGTTCACCAGGGCGGAAATCGCCTCCGCCGACACCGGCGCATGCTCACTCGGAATTCCTTGTCCCTCACTAGAGGCCCCGACCTTCTCTCGCAGTTCCACGACCATGCGTTCGGCGGTCTTCTTCCCCACGCCGGGAATCGCCACGAGGCGGGTCACGTCACTTGTCCGCAAGGCGTTCTCTAGCTCCTCCACCGGAATACCAGAGAGAATGTTCAAGGCGAGGCGTGGGCCGATCCCCGTCACACCTTTCAAGAGCAGAAAGCCCGCTTTTTCTTTTTCTTCGAGAAAGCCGTAGAGTTGGAGCGCATCCTCACGCAGGTGCGTGTGAATGTGCAAATTTACCCGTTCCTGCTCAATTGGCAGACGGTAGAATGTTTGCAGCGAGACCAACACCTGATACCCCACGCCATTCACATTGACCACCAGTTGGTCCGGGGTCTTCTCCTCTAACACACCAGAAAGACGTGCAATCATGCGACTCCCAGGAGTGTTGGATACAACGCCAACACTAGCCTTTCACCTTCAATATCGTCGGGACACCCCGTGTTGGGCCCCCCCGAGTCGAGACGCTCCGCGTTGGGACGCTCCGTGGCAGCGACCGCTTCTGAAACGCGCTGCGCAAGAGTTGCATTCGCTCCGAATCCTGAGCGGTCTTCCGTCCGTCTTTCGCTGTCGCGGCATGAATTTGTTCGACGAAGCGCGAGCTGTTGAGGTGACATAACGCGGCGGCCAGCGCGTCGGTCGCATCCTTGCTCGCCACTAAGATGGTCGTCCGCTGATCGTACAATAGGCCAAGGTGCGTAAACACCGCCTTTTGTATTTGCACTTTGTCGGCACGACCGTAGCTCGCAACCGCGGTCTTGATTTCCGTAGGGTTGTATTCGGCGATGCGTAATCCGGTTTGAGATGCCGCTAGCAGCGCGACTCCCCGTGCTTCTCCCAGCCGTAAGGCACTTTGCACATTGTAGGCAAGAAAGGCTTTTTCGAGACTGAGGACTTGGGGTTGCCACTGGGCGATGACCTCAACCAACCCAGCGTGAATCATCCGTAACCGCTCTGGTAAAGAGGAAAACCCCTTAGCGGTGATGACCCCCGCCGCGCATAAGGTGGAAGTGTGTCCCCTTCGCTCAATCACGCCCCACCCGGTGCGGAGCGTGCCGGGATCGACGCCAAGAACCCGTAGCGGTACTGCTGGGGATTGGGTAGCCACAGATGTGTCTTCTTTGCTCAGGCAGCGCTGAGCCGTTCCGCTTCTTCCTGAGCGATGTCGAGGTTAGCAGAGACGGTTTGCACGTCATCATGCTCTTCCAGCATGTCCAGGAGCTTGAGGGTCTGCTCCGCTTCTTTGCCAGTGAGCGTGACCGTGTTCTGTGGGACCATCGTCACTTCGGCTGACGATAGCGTCAGACCCGCCTTTTCAAGGGTTTCTCGGACCGTATCAAAATCTTCCGGGGGCACCACGACTTCAAATGTCCCCTCTTCTCCTCCACTGACATCTTCCGCCCCTGCCTCAAGAGCGAGTTCCATCAGGCGATCTTCATCAGTTTGCGCGGTCTCAAGAGTAATGATGCCCTTTTTGGTAAACATCCAGGCCACGGAATTCGGAGTACCGAGACTTCCACCATATTTGCCAAAAGCGAGACGGACTTCCGACACCGTGCGATTCTTGTTGTCCGTCAGTGCCTGAACCATGATCGCGACGCCACCGGGGCCATGCCCCTCGTACACCACCTCTTCGTAACTGACCCCTTCCAATTCTCCCGCGCCTTTTTTAATGGCACGGTCAATGGTGTCGTTAGGCATACTGGACCCCTTCGCCGCGGCTAAGGCAGTACGAAGGCGTGGGTTGGCGCTCAGATCGCTCCCGCCGAGACGGGCAGCGATCGTGAGGTCTTTAATGAGTTTCGTGAACAGCTTTCCCCGACGGGAATCCTTCAGGGCTTTCTTATGCTTAATCGTGCTCCACTTGGAATGGCCGGACATGGTGGCCTCCTCCCGGCGAACAAATCTGGGCTACTGTTACCACATCGCTGGAAGGGAGTAAACGAGGAAGTGCCCAGAGGGAGCGACGATCACCCTCGATAAGAGCCTGATCAGACTCAGGTTTTCAGAAAAATAAGCCGGTACGGTGTACTTAGACCGAGGGAGGACAACATCGTGAGGAGTGTGAGAAACGCACTGGGGCTGCGTTTCTCACAGCAGGCGCGGCAAGATTAGGGAGCAGCAGGTGGGCGGCGAACAAAAATTCGTCCCGTCATGCCTAAGGGCAAGTGTGGAGTGCAATGATAGTTAAACAGTGCGAAGTTCTGCCCATCCGCTAAATTAAAAGTGTGGGAGAACGCTCCATTCGCCGCTACAGAGCCACTATCAAAATTGAATCCGGCAACGGTCGGTGAGCATGGAGGGGTTTGGCCAGGCGCACAGTCGTCAATCGTATCCACTCGTGTTGCCGTATGGGCAGACACGAGACGGCCACTAACGTTTGTCCACCGTACCGTCTGACCTTGCAACACAACGATAGTTTCCGGTTGGAATCCGAACGCGTCATCGTCGATCTTCCCCATAAGAACATCAACCGCAGGCGGGGGGGTGGTCGGAGCCGTCGCTCCTGGAATGACCCCTGCCGCAATCGGAGGAGCGGGGGGTTGAGATCTGGTGGTGTCGAGTTCGGATTCGTCAGTGAGCACGACCATATTGAAGCCCAAGCTCGCGAGGTTTGGGTTTTTGTTCGTCGAGCGGAATTTCACACGAGCAGTCCCATCCCCTTCGGGTACAACGAAGGCGATATTTAACTTACTCAAGGCATCTTCAGAATTCACTAGCCACACGGCATAGCCACGAATGCGGACCCCACGTGCGTCCTCATGCGGGACGGCCCGCAAGCCACTGAGATCAACACTCACTTTTCCATCTCCGAGTGCGACATCCGCTGATCCACTCCCCGTCTCTCCGGGAACGTTCAGACTAGCAAGTGTGACATTAACAGCGTGCGCCGGACTCGTCATACCGGCAAAGACAAAACACGCACCAGCAAGTGCAAAAACAATTCTTTTACCCACAGACAGGACTTACGCGTAAGGGCAAAAAATAGCATTTTAGGGCAATGCTTACCAAGAAGCAGTACGTCGAGTACCTGATCAGCACGCCCAAGAATTGTACGTGCACGTATTGGGCGGACCACTTGGAGGACGTGAGCCAGGATGTGGTCA
>SHZE01000047.1 GCA_009692435.1 Deltaproteobacteria bacterium
TGCGCGCCGCCTGCGCCGCCAATTGCGCCGCTTGCTGAGCAATCAGGGCGCGCAGTTCGGCAATGACTTCCTCTTTTCTGTCCACTCGGCGACTCTAGCAAAATTGCCTGAACAGCTCTACCCGTCCCAAACCCGTGAACGGGTACGTCGTGGGTTTGGGGGAGAAATTTGAGAAAAGCTGTCCCACTGCCTGCTGGTTGTGAAGGAATGACAATGGTGGTGAGGAGTTCGTCCGGTTCCATGACCGTTTCGTAGTATCCCGTGAAAAAATCACTGACGGCGACGTCGCGCTCACGCTGCTGGGAGCGGAGGCATACCCGCGCGTCGAGCACGAGCAAGGTTGGCGGCGGGTCTTGATTCGGGTCCGCATGTGCTAAGGCGCCACCGATTGTTGCCACGGTGCGAATCCGCACGCTCGCGACCTGCTGGAACGTGTCGGCGAGCAAGGGAACATGCGTTCGCACCAGCGCGGAGGTTTCAATTGTCCGATGTGTGCACAGTGCGCCGAGCCGTAAATCGCCATCATGCCGCACTGCGCCGAGCCCGGGAATCTGTCGCAAACCGATGAGATACATCGGTTGCACAAGCCGCTGTTTCATCAGGTTGACCAAGCCAGTCCCACCGGCGATGAGTTTCGCTTCCTCACCATAGCGAGCGAGCAGATCGAGCGCCTCGTCCATGCTCGTTGGTTCAAGGTAGGTGAACGAAATCATGGTCCGACCTTCTCGGTCGCCGCCGCTTGAATCGCCTCAATGATTTTATAGTAGCCGGTACAGCGGCACAGGTTGCCCATCATCCAGGTCTGAATCTCTTCTTTCGACGGCTGTGGGTTCACATCCAAAAGCGCCTTGGCGGCCATGATCTGACCAGGCGTGCAGATGCCACACTGAAAACCGCCGGACTCGATAAAGGCACGTTGCAGGGGATGGAGGCGCTCTCCCTCCGCCAGCCCTTCGATGGTGAGCACTTCAGCTCCATTCGCCATCACCGCCAGCGTCAGACAGGAGCTCACTGGCTGTCCATCCATCAACACCGTGCATGCCCCACAGACGCCGACACTGCATCCTTCTTTCGTGCCAGTGAGTCCCACGTCGTAGCGCAAGAGGTCAATCAACAGCCGATTGTCAGGGACCTCGCGCATCACGGACTGCCCGTTGATTCGCAACCGCACCGTTCTCATTTCCCTTGCTCCTTTGCCCGGAGTCCGGCGTGGACCTTTTCCGCGGTGACCGGTAACTCCGTGAGCCGTACACCAACGGCAGCGAAGACCGCGTTGGCAATGGCGGCGGGAACGGCCACGTTACTGAGTTCACCCACCGCTTTCCCCGCATACGGTGCCGGACCACCCTGAGTCTCGACCAGAACGGTGGTGAGTTCAGGGATGTCCATCGCGGTCGGCAGTTTATAGTCGCCCAAATGCAGCGTGGTGACCGCGCCGTCCTGCACCAGCAAATGCTCCGTGAGCGCTTGCCCAATGCCCTGTACGACCCCGCCTTCAATCTGTCCCTGATGGGTGAGCGGATTGATGACCGTCCCCACATCATGCGCGGTGACGAACTTGCGCAGTCGCACCTGCCCAGTCTCTGGATCGACCTCCACTTCGGCCACCTGAGCACAGAAGGAAGTGACCTCCACAGGCTTTCCTGGCAAGTAACTCCCGGTGCGGGTCAGCGGAACCGTGCCCTGAGTTGCCGCCCATGTGGTGAGCGCTGCTAACGCGAGACTTCCACCATCTGGAGAGACGAACTGATGAGCTTGCACTTGTATTTGCTCGGGCGTACAGCCGAAATGTTGCGCGGCAAGCGAGACAAGCGCTTCTTTGAGTGCACGCGTGGCGGCCAGAGTCGCGAGGCCAGCCGTGTGTGTGAACCGGCTCCCACCGGGTCCAATCTCAAAAGCGGCGGTATCGGTATCCCCTTGGACCACGGTCACTGCCGTCAGTGGTACGTGTAGCTCCTCAGCGACGATTTGTTGCAAGATCGTATAGGACCCAGTGCCCGTATCCGCTGCTCCGGTGAGAAGCATGAGCGTGGCGTTGGCACCAATGGTGAGCGTAGCGTTCGAGGGGCCAAACGCTCCCGGCTCGCGATCATACAGGCCGATGCCACGACCAACATGCGGGGGCTTCGCGGTGTTCCATCCCGCGGCTTGTGCCGCCGCCTCCAACGTCTCTTTACAGCGGACATGCCGCCAGTGCTCGCCCAGGGGGGCTGCATCACCTTCGGTGAGAACATTCCGCAAGCGAAACTCCAACGGGTCGAGGCCCAGTTCGTGCGCGATCATGTCGATATGGCTTTCGACCGCGAAGACGGTCTGTGGCGCGCCCGGTGCCCGCATGTGGCCTGCCGGGACGGTATTGGTGTACACCCGCAGGCACGTAATCTCGATATGCGGCACCCGATAGGGACCACCAGCATGAACGCCACCGTGGACAGTATGCAAAGGAATAAACGCGCCATACGCCCCACAGTTAAAGACGAGTCGCGCCCGTCGCGCCGTCAGCCGTCCGTCCCGCGTCACGCCGCTCTGCATGGTGATGACCGCCGCGTGCCGTGGATTGCCAGCCATCAGCTCTTCGGTGTAACTCATCACCATCTTGACCGGGCGGCCTGACTGGTGGGCCAGGTGGTAACACACGATACTGTCCATCAGTGAGCCTTTGCCACCGAAGTCGCCCCCAATGGATACGGGATTCACGCGCACGCGATCCTCGGGCACGCCGAGTGCCGCCGCGAACTGACTCCGCGCTAGGAATGGCATTTTGTTGGAAAGCCAGACGTTGATCTTGCCACTGGGTTCAATGGCAACCAGACACGCGTGCGGCTCGATGTAGGCCTGATGGACCGTGGGTACGACGAATGTATGCTCGAAAATTCGATCGGCCTGAGCGAAGCCCACGTCGAGATCGCCATGTCGATAGACCACTTGTGAGACGACATTAGCGATGGGTGGGAAAAATTCGGCGATGCCACCGTGTAAGAACACCTCCGGAATTGGCGGATGGGCATACGACTCCGGCTGTGCGTGAATTCGTGATGCCGTCGTTTGCATTGCTTCGACCGGGTCGAAGACCGCTGGTAATTCCGCGTATTGCACATCAATGAGCGCCAGCGCTTCTTCGGCGATGTCCGGCGACTCCGCCGCGACGGCAACAACCTTCTCGCCAACGAAACGGACACAGTCACGAGCCAAGATGGGCATGTCGAGTAAAAACCGACCGAGGCGCGTATCGGGAAGATCGGCACCGGTAAGCACGGCGTGCACCCCCGGCAATTGGCGAGCCTGCGTCACATCAATTGAGAGGATACGAGCATGCGGGAACGGACTACGCAGACATTTCCCCCAGAGTAGTCCGGGTACCATCACATCCGCGGCATAGTGCGCGCGACCGGTGACTTTTGCTGGCCCTTCCACGTGCCCTGTGGGTTGGCCGATGTTGATGCGATTTGTCATAGCCGCGCCTCTTCCCCGCCATGCTCCCGTCGTCAGAAAGCAGCGATCGCGGGGGTGATATGAAGTCCCCGATAGACCTTTTCATCACGTGGAATCGTCGATTTTTTCCGCATGCGATACTTCATGATCCGTGAAGACCGCACGTGACGCAATCTCGAGGACTAGGGTGGGAGGGGTCTCAAGAGAGGCCTTGGAAATTCCGACTTCTCCAGAGACCGCATTGCGCGCAGGCTTCAGTGATGTTGGGGGGCGTGTTCGTATGATTCGCCCAGCTCTACAATGGCAACAACTTCTTCAGCCCGGCGTCGATCTGGTTGAGCCCCTGTTCGAGATTTTTCATCGACGTGGCGTAGGAAATTCGCACGTGGTCGGTTGAGCCGAAACCCTCGCCGGCGACCAATGCCACTTTCGCCTCTTGTAAGAGATAGAGCGAGAGGTCCATTGCCGACGCGATTTTCTTGTCCTGCCATTTCGCGCCGAAGTACGACGACACGCGTGGGAACACATAGAACGCCCCCTCAGGCAACGTACAGGTAATCCCTGGCATCGCGCGCAAACGGTCCACCACATAATTCCGTCGTTTGGCGAATTCTTTCGCCATCATTCCAACGGGCTCTTGCGTGCCAGTCAGTGCCACCACGGCAGCGGCTTGCGCGATTGACGTGGGATTCGAGGTGCTCTGACTCTGCAAGGTCTCAATCGCCGAGATCAGTTCTTTCGGTCCGGCGGCGTATCCCAAGCGCCAGCCCGTCATGGCGTAGGTCTTTGAGACCGAGTTGGCAATGAGCACCCGATCACGCAGATGCGGTTTGAGGGTCAAGAGATGGGGACAGCGTGGCGAGTCGTAAAGAAATTTTTCGTATACATCATCGGAAATCACAAACAGGTTACTTTTCTCGATCACATCGGCGATTTCCTTGAGCTCGGCTTCGGTGTACGCCGCGCCCGTCGGGTTGGATGGGCTATTCAAGAGCAAGGCTTTGCTCTGGGGACTGATCGCCGCCTGGAGTTGCGCGGCAGTGATCTTGAACCCGGTCTGCTCGGATGTTGGCAACAATACCGGGGTCGCCCCAGTGAGGATGACCATGTCGGAGTAGCTGACCCAGTAGGGGGCGGGGATCAACACTTCGTCTCCGGCTTCAAACAGGGCATGAAAGGCATTGAAGAGTGTATGTTTGCCGCCACAGTTTGATGTCACTTCCTGCATACTGTACGTGAATCCATTCTCCCGTTGCATCTTGGCGATAATCGCCTCTTTCAGCTCCGCCGTTCCACCCACCGGAGTGTATTTGGTCTTCCCCTGTTTCAGCGCGGTAACCGCGCCTTCCTTGATGTGCTCCGGGGTATCGAAGTCTGGCTCTCCAGCGCCGAAGTCGATGACTTCGATGCCTTGACGGCGCAGCGCGGCGACCTGCACGGTGACCATCAACGTGGGGGAGGGTTTAATCAGTTGTAACCGTGTGGCGAGCTTCATGGCACTCCTCAGAAATGCGTAGGGGCACGATGTGCCGTGCCCCTACGGTAGCAAAGATTGGCACTGCGGGGGGAATTACGTTTTCTTGGCGAACTTCTCTTTCAGTCGCTTGACGACATGGTCGGGCACGAGACCATCGACATTCCCGCCAAAGCTAGCAATCTCCTTGACTAAGTGCGCGGCGGTGTAGAAATGGGACGCGCCGGTCATCAGAAAAATCGTCTCAATATCCGGCTTCATGCGTCGGTTCATCAACGCCATCTGGAATTCATAATCGAAATCCGAGACGGCGCGCAGGCCACGAATGATGATCGTCGCTTCTTTCTTCTCGACATAATCGACCAACAGCCCGTAGAAATGATCGTAGATAACGCGGTCGCCGACTTCTGTCAGCTCCTCCTTGAACATGTCGATCCGTTCTTGGGGAGTAAAAAGAAAGTTATCCTTCTGTGGGTTATAGACGACCGCCACCACTACCTCGTCCACCATTTGTAGACTGCGGCGAATGATGTCGATATGCCCATACGTCGGCGGATCGAATGATCCAGGGTAAATTGCCCGGCGTTTCACGCGGCCTCCTCAGCTTGGTGCTGGTAAAAAGACACCACGGTTGTGCCGTAATGCCGTTGATCCGTCAAGAGCAACGATGGATACGCTTCCGCCCCTTGCTCGTGCTGACTATGTTCCGCGACCACCCACGCGCCCGGTTCAAGCAGTGGGCAGTGGGCGAGGGCCCGGAGCGCTTTATCCACCCACCCCTCGTCATAAGGTGGGTCAAGAAACACCCCACCAAAACGGAACCCTTGTTCCTCGGCGACACGTATGCCTTTGTTGACATACGCTCGGATCACCCGACCCTGCTGACGGAAGCGCGTGAGTTTGAGGTTGTCGAGAATCGTGCGGTGGGACTCCGGGTTAGCGTCAATAAAGACCACCGAGCGTGCCCCACGACTCAGCGCTTCGATGCCCAGCGCACCAGTGCCCGCGAAGAGATCAAGAATGTCGATGTCTTCAACCGCAAAGCGACTCACGAGAATATTGAAAATCGCCTCGCGCACTTGGTCGGCGGTCGGACGAAGCCGATAGCCTTTCGGGACTTTGAGATGCAGGCCACCAGCGGAACCGGAAACGATGCGCATGTTTTCGGGGAAAATGAAGAATGAAAAATTAAGAATTAAAAATTGAGGAGCGGAGGAGGGGAAGTAGCACGAAAAACAGGCTGTCTTCACTCGTCCTTCGTTTTTCATTCTTCATTAAGAAGTGAGAATATGCACCGCCACCGCCGCCGCTTCCCCGCGCAACATGCCGCCGCCGTTTTCGGTCAACCCCACTTTTGCTCCTTGCACCTGACGCTTGCCTGCCTCACCACGCAACTGCCAGAAGATTTCCGCGATTTGCGCGATTCCAGTGGCACCAACTGGATGTCCTTTCGCTAGGAGCCCGCCGCTCGGATTGACTGGGAGACGACCCCCAAGCGACGTCGTGCCTTCATCAATCAAACGACCGCCTTCGCCATGTTTGCAGAAACCGAGTTCTTCACAGATGGTCAATTCCGCGGGAGCCGACGCATCGTGCACTTCAGCCACATGGATATCTTGAGGGCCGAGGCCAGCCATCTCGTAAGCTTTCCGTGCCACCCGTTCGGTTACTTCGGGATCGCCAGGCTTGCGATCCTTGCCAGAACCAAGCACCGAGGCTCTCACGTACACCGGTTTTGTCGTGAATTGCTTGGCTTTGTCAGCACTGGTGAGAATGATCGCCGCCGCTCCATCGCCAATCGGTGAACACATCATGCGGGTCAGAGGATCAGCGATCATCGGTGAAGCGAGAATATCTTCCATTGTCCGTGGAGTCTGGAATTGCGCATGGGGATTGAGGCTGCCATTGGTGTGGTTCTTGGCGGCGATTTTGGCGAAATGTTCCTTGGTCGTGCCATACTTGCGCATGTGGTCGCGAGCGAATTCGGCGTAGAAATCCATGAACATGCTCCGCGACTTGCCAGCGCCAGCTTCCTCGCCGCCGTCTTTGGTGGCGGTCTTCATCTGTTCCAGTGTTTGCTGCATCAGCTCAACGTCAATCGCACTGCCCAGGGCCTCGAACGATTTGCTTTTGTCTTGATGGAAGAGCTTTTCCATGCCGACCGCGAGCACGACATCGTACATACCAGAGGCCACATAGAGCCAGGCAATATGGAATGCGGTGGCCGCGCTCGCGCAGGCGTTTTCTGTATTGATGACGGGGATACCGCCAATACCCATCTCGCGCAGGACCACTTGCCCACGGATGCACTCTTGCCCGGTGATGAGGCCAGCCATCGCGTTGCCAACCGCTGCCGCTTCAAGCGCACTGCGATTGATATTCGCGGAACGGAGAGCATTTTCTATTGACTCACGAGCCAAATCCTTCATGCTCCGGTCGATATGTTTGGCGAAGCGTGTCATGCCCGCGCCAACAAGGGCAACCTCTCTCATAGTGGTGTTCCTCCCTGGACTGAAATTGTCGCCACCATACCTACATTCCCCCTTGTTCCGCAAGGCGAACTTCGCCAGTATGGGCGCGTATGAACTTCGCCTTGGTGCCAGTCAAAGCCCTCGCTTTCGGTAAAAGCCGTCTCTCGTCTTGTCTGACTCCTGAAGCCCGACAAGCGGTCTCACGGGCGATGCTGACCGACGTGCTCACCAGCGCACTGCACGCGTCGGCGGTTGACCGTGTTGTCGTGGTCTCGTCTGATGCGTCGCTGCTGTTCCTCGCTCGTCAACTTGGGGCCTTGACGGTGGATGAAGAGTACCCTCGTGGGCTCAATGGCGCCGTTACGGTTGGGACGGACTTTTGCTTGCAACATGGCGCGACGGCGGTATTGGTGTTGCTGGCCGACTTGCCGCTCGTCACTGCCGATGACATCGACCTGTTGTTTCACTCAGTGAGCAAGGCCGAGAACGTGGTACTGGTCCCGTGTAAGGAGGGAGACGGCACCAACGCTTTTCTGCGCGTGCCTCCGCTGGTCATCCCTTCGCGGTTTGGTGGACCAAGCCTAGACGGACATCAGCGGGTTGCCCAACATCTCGGTATTGCTTGTCAGGTGGTCAAAGCGTCACGCATCGCCTTCGATGTCGATTCCGTTGATGACCTCAAATGGCTCGCGACCCAAGCAACCGCGACGCGTACCTCACAGGTGTTGCGTGAGCTTGGGGTAGCGACTGAGGTGGAATCCAAGACGTAGAAAAATTGGCAGGGTCTTCGTGGGTAGCGAAGTCTTTTTCATCCACCCTCGTCGACTTTGAACGAAAGCGGCCTGGCTTTGATGCTCTTCCAGATCAGTTGCGAGTAGTCCTTCCCATCCAGCAGATGAAACAAGATGGCACTGTACTCCGTCTTGGTGAAGATGGCCGCATACTCCTTGCGTGTGGTCGCCTTGGTGCCGTCGAAGATCTGTCGTGCCGTCCGCTCAATGTCGTCGTACTGCGCGCGCAAATGGCTCACTGTCTGTTGCAGCCACCGGTGAAATTCATCGGGAACCCGCTCCACCAGACTCGTCATGTCGGCCCCGGCCATCAGGTACTCCTCAAGGATCATCTTCTCGCTCACTCCCGTCAGCAGTCGATGGAGCCGCACGTATTCAGCGCATTTCACTTTCACTCGGAGGCCACTGGCGAAGCGGACCACGAACCCTTCGCTGTTCTCCCAGTCGAGCGCCCGCAGAGACTCTACATCGGTCACGTCCTCATGTTTTTTGGCCACGGGAAACCCAACATCGGTCAACGGAAACTCGCGCCCCGTGGCCGTGTCGATGATCGCCAGGAGCACTAACTCGCGCCGATCCCCATAGTTCACGACGATGCGATTCTCTGGGTAGCTGATTTCAAACAGATAGGTCATCCGCCGATCCAGTCCAGACAAATCGTAGGTACGGAGTAACTCGGTCGCGATTTGTGACTGTGGACTCTCGAAACTCCCACGCGTGGAGATATAGGGTTCGTTGCCCAGCCAATAGAGAATCCCCAATGATCCGTCGAGTTTCTCGTAGACTTCGAACGGTTCGTCGGGGAGCTGCTCCACCTGTTCCAAATTGAAAAACTTGGTGAAGGGGCGCGCGAGAATGGTGCCTTCATGGTCGGCGATCAATCCTCTACAGGTCAGCGTGGCGTGATTCCATAGTCCCGCATACTGCGCTCTGGCCGTGTAGTTGTAGATATGCAGCGGCGCGGTCGGATGTGGTCGCACGGAAATGTACCCTTCATCCACCATCTGCCGCAATTCCGTTAACTCGTGGACGTTCGTCACGACTTTCATAATCAATTCTCAGGTAGCATTCCCGTCTATACATTGTCGCGAAGGGATGAGAGCGAAACGCTTCCCAAAGAACTGCTTCACCGCCCTTTCCACTGCGGCTTGCGTTTTTCCGCGAACGCGCGTGGTCCTTCCTGCGCGTCCTCGCTGCGATAGACATGATCGAATAGGTGCCGGGCCGCTTCTAGACCAGCCATACGCCCGGTGTCCGTCGCCAGGTAGACCATCTCCTTGGCCGCCGCGACTGTGAGCGGTGCATTCTCGGCAATCGTCTCGGCGAGCGCCAACGCCTTTGTCATAAGCTGTGCAGCCGGCACGACATGATTGACGAAGCCGATCTCGTATGCCCGCTGTGCGGAGATCGGATCACCAGTGAGTAAAATTTCGAGTAACACTTTCTGGGGGATCATGTGGGTCAACGGCACCGCCCACGGCATTCCGCGTCCGACCTTGGCTTCGGTAATGGCAAAGCGGGCCGAGTCCGACGCGACCACGAGATCGCACATCTGGACCAAGGCCCAGCCACCTGCGTAGGCCACGCCGTTCACCGCCGCGATGACTGGCTTGGAGACATGAATGTTGACGTTGAGCGTCGGCAGAAAGTTGCGCGGCAGGCTGCCGAGTTTGCTTTGCGCCATTTCCTTGAGGTCCGCGCCCGCGCAAAACGCTTTGTCCCCAGCGCCCGTGAGAATCGCGGCACGAGCCTCCTCATCATTCGCGAACCGCTGCCACGCGGCGATTAACCCTTCTCGGACATCGCGGTTGATGGCATTGCGTGACTCAGGTCGGTTGATGGTAATGAGCGCGACGCGCCCGCGGTTTTCATAGAGAATGGCATCCGCCATGTGAATCTCCTTTTCGTAACTCCGAACTCCGAACTTGCCGAGACTCCGAACTTTTCCCCCCTTACCTTTACTCCGGTATGGGCAATTCTTCGCCCAACACCAGTCGTGAAAGAAACGCGCGCAGTTCGTTATCGGACACCCCATGCGCGGTTGTTGAGGAGAACAGTAAGGAGACCTGCTGGGCCTGTGGAGAAAGCGCGGCCAGGCGCTCCTGCGCCAGTGTGCGGATCAGCGGCCCCAGGAAACGGGCCAGTTCTGAGGTGAAGCGTGCCGCCAAGAGCAGTCCTTCCCCCGCGCTCCTGATTTTCGCCACTGCGGCACGAAACGCGGCGACAATCCCCGCATGGAGAAAGATTTCCGTGCCCGCGTGCGCCCAGAGGTTGCCCTGCACTCCGCCCCAGACCAAGGTCAACTCATCCATAACCGGCCATAACGCTGAGCGCAACAACGGCGTGCTCTCGGTCGCGATTAGCCGCACCAACACCGCTTTCCATTCGTCGGACAACCGTGTTGACCCACGAAGATAGGGGGCAGGGGGGACATCACGGCGCTCTATGATCTCTCCGGTCGTATCCAGGACAAGATGCTCTTCCACTGATTGCCCAAGGATGGTCAGTCCGGCGGTGTAGCGGGTCTGGCCTTCCTCCAAGCGCTCAGTGCGGAGCGCGTAGGCACTGACCGCGAGGTCGGGCCGATAATAGGTCCGTCCTCGGTCATACATTTTTTCGACCCCATCCCGCAATTGCACGCAGGTGTCGGAGGCTGGGAAAAATCGCTCGTGTGGAGAGGGGCGCCAATCAATCGTCGTCTCTGCCATCGAAAGTTGCACGGCTCGTTCTTCCGCGCTTTGCGTGAACCGTTCGCGAGATGGTCCTGGTTCGCCGCTGTAGCGAAACGACTCGCAGAGTGTGGCGAATAACCGCTCGGTCGGGTAGGGGCCACGATAGCGCATGACGGTTTTTTGCTGATCCTGTCCGAGCGCCGCCAAGACGTTCAGGACTGTGGACCCACCGCCGACTGGTAGGCTTGCCGGTGCATCTAGCGGTGGGAGAAATTCGATATTCTCATACTCCACGGACGCAAAGATCGTGAGCGTGTGGTCGATCACGAAGCCGCGCTCCCCCGCCAACAGGACAACACTATCGGACCGTCCCCAGCCGAGATGCGATGCCGCATCACGAAACACTCCCAGAAACCGCCCATCAAGTCCGCGGACTTTGAAGCGCCCTAAGTCGCCTTCTGGTGTCCACGCGCACAGCAATAGCATGCGTCCACGGCGATCAAACATGGCCACCCGTCGCGGCGGGGCGTTCTCGGAAAGTGCGGGCATGAAGAACATTAACGATCCGTGCGACGAACGAGTCACCACGGGTTGATGATTGACACACAACGATTCGCTCCGTGCTTCGCTCCGGTGCGTCGCATGAGCAAGCGCGGCGGTGAGGGTCGCCGCCAAGTTTGCCATGCCTTCCTCAGTCGCGAGGGTCGCGAGGGCGGGAGTCACAAGGGTGGGGAGGGAGAGTTCGGCAGTCATGGGTATTCCTGTTACAAGTGTATTCCCGCGATCTGGCTCGGCGACAGATACCGCGCGAGCACTTCTGGTGACGCTTCGCGGAGCGCGGCCACCGAATCGAATCCAGCGGCAACGAGCGCACGGATTGCGTCACGGCCAATACCGGGGAGTTGCGCTCGGGCCAGCGCGAGCCCTGACGCGTCAATGCCAAACTGCACGCACTCAGCCACCTCGCTGAGCCGTTGCGCCCCTGGCCAACCCATCACGCCAGCGACTTCAGCGGCCGCATCGACCAGCCAACTCACTTCCTCGGTCTGGGTTTTGATCATGCCCGCGTAGCATTGATAGTGGGTTTCCAATTCGGAGAGGGGGCCGCCGTTGATCCACCCCAGCAGGAGGAGCGCGAGCTTCGCTGAACGTACGTCTTGTGCCGTCGGCAGCATCCTTGCATTGAGCACATGGCCGAGTTCTTCGCCAGTGTTGGCTCCGTTGTCCTGTGCCCACTCGTTCAGCTTGGTTTCATACACCCGACTGCGATGTTCCGCGTTGGAGAGTGGCAGATACATGCGTTTTCCATCTTCGGTCAGGCTCAACAGATAGAAGAGTTCGAGTTCCGGGACCTCGCGATGATGAGCCGTATCGAAGAACCGTGCTAACTTCACGGCCGTCACGGCGCGAATGCCTTTGCGGGCGGCGACTTCGCCGAGGGTTGTTGCCGCGATACGGCCGTCTTCACTCACGGTGATGAGCTGTCCACGCACAAGTGCGTCGAGGGCCTTGTCCACGTCGGTGAGCAGGCCCCCGGCTTTCCCGCGTTGCTGAAATCCGAGATAGGTCAGCGCGAAAAAAGCCTGCACCTCTTCTTTACTGGCGCATAATTTCGAGGCCACGACGTTGAGGACTCGATCAAGAAAACCGGTTTGCCCCGGCGCTGGTGTGAACTGTTCTTGTTCCCCCATGACATACGCACGCCACAGGAGGTCCGCTTGAAATTGATTGGCGGCAATGACAATCGAGCGCCCGAAGGTTTCCCGGAGCCCCAGACGACCCGCGCGTCCGGAGATATTCTCATATTCCGCCCAGGTCAGTGGCACTTCAATGGCCGCGCCGCTACGCGGGTCGGTGTCCCATTTCACCGCTTCGAGAAATACGGTCGAAGCGGGAAGGTTGACGCCGAAGGCGAGCGTCGTGGTACAGGCAATCACACGCAGTGTTCCGTTCCGATAGTAGGTTTCGACGACGTTGCGCTCTTTGGGAGTCAGGTCCGCATGGTGAAACGCGACACTGCCACGAAAGGCCGTTTGTAGTTGCGCTTTGAGCGCGGTTTCTTCGAGCGGCTCCAGCGCCGTGAGGGCCTCCTGTGCTGGTGACAGCGCTAACGACTCCGCCAGCGCGAGTGCGCATTGAACGGTATCGCGCTTCCCTTTGAGGAAGATTAAAATCTGTTCGTTGTTCTTGACGAGATGGCCCACGTTGGCCAGCAACATCTTTTGTGGTTCTTCCGCATCGACCGCGGCTAGCCGCTCTTCACCCTCTTCGCCAGTATTGTAGGTTCGATAGCGGAATCGATCCCCCAGTAAGACGCCGCGATGGAGTTCCACCGGACGTTCCTCCTGAAACAACAGATCGGCTTCAAGCCAATCCGCCACTTGCCGTGCTTCACGCAACACCGCGGACAATCCCAGTAATTGTGGGCGCGGAGTGGAGCCCAGCAATTTGGTTAATGACAACTCTAGTCCCGGCCCACGGTCCGGGTCGCCGAGCATTTGCAGTTCATCAACGACGACAAGCGCGACCGTGCGTAACAAGTGTGGTTGGCGGACCAAGAGTTGCGCCAGCTTTTCGTAGACCAGAACAGCGAGATGAAAATCGCCATGTTCAAGGTCGCGATCAAACTCCCGCCGGTCACGGGTCGCGACGACGACTTTGACGCCATAGGTGCCATAACGCGCCGAAAAAGTTTGGAACTTCTCTTCCGCGAGCGCGCGAAGCGGCGTGAGATAGAGCGCCCGCTTACCGGCGAAGGTCGCGCGCATCGCCGCCATTTCGCCGACAAAAGTTTTTCCGGACGAGGTTGGCGAGGAGATGACCAAGCTGCGCCCCTCGAAGAGATCGTATCGTTGCACTGCTGCCTCTTGGACGGGGAGCAAGAACTGCCCCTGTTGTTGTTCCCAGATATGCAGCAGTGTGTCTGGCAAGCCGTACTTTCGTAGGTCTCGAATACGTCGCACGCGTGTTACTCCTGAGCGGCATGGTACCAGCGAGCATTATTCGGCGAAAGTAGCGCCCTTGCGCAGCAGCGTGCGGAGCGAACGCAACTTTTTCTGTCTTGTCTCGTTTACGAAGGTGGCAGTGAAAAGGACAATGTCAAAACGTTCGCAACCGAACAACCACAACCTTGTCACCTCCTGAGAGCGAAGAAGCTTTCAGGCAGCATGCGTACGTAAGGAGAAGATACGATGAAACGGATCATAACAACGGCAGCCGCGTTCTTTTTTCTCGCCGCAATGATTTCCCCTAGTCTCGCGCACAAGACGAAGCGGAGACACTCACACAAGAAACCAGTTGCAACCCAGCCAACCGAAAATATGGAAACGGGTAAAGCGTCTAGTAAAGCGATGGACCCTCAACCTCCCGTTGAATCCCAGCCACAAAAAGTAGCGACTCCTCCTCCAGCGCCGACGCCAACAGGCGCGGCCGTTACCCCACCCCCGACGCCAACAGGGGCTTCCACCGCGGCGAAGCCAGCGATGGCCCCAACCCCGAGCCAGCCCAGCATGGCGGACAAAGCGACCGACATGGTGAAGGACAAAGCGACGGATGCCGTGATGGGCGGAGTAAAGCCTTCTGGTGGCTCGGTTCCGAGCATGCCGGGTAGCAATCCTGTCTCTACCATGAAGCCGACGGTTCCTTCTGTTCCTGGGACGCCTAAGTAATTCCTCTCGCACATTTTTCTCCCAAGGCAGGCCCCGTGCCTGCCTTGTTCTTCCGCTCTACCCTTCGTGCGTATTCCCCAGTATAGTGCCCCCCATGTTACTTCTCCGCCAGCGCATCCTCATGGCTCTCGTGGTTATGGTGAGCGTTTGTGTGAACCTGCCGACATTCGCCGAGACCAAGCGGCAGCGGCGTTCGACGACAGCTCCCAAGAAACCTTTAGCCAAAGCCCCAACCCCGGCCCCAACTGCTCCGCTCGTCTTCGTAGGCGAACAACTCGCCTATACCGCGACCCTTAATGAACTTCCGGCTGGTGAGGGAGAATTGTCACTGCGTACGGGCCGAAATGATGGGCATGAGGTCTATCGTTTCGTCGCCCAGGCCCGTTCCAATGAGTTGGTCGATTATCTCTACCGCCGACGCGATACCGCGGAAGCCACGTTCGCGGCCGCCAACTACATGCCCGTGTTCTTTCGCCTGCGCTCGACAGAGAACGAACGTCAACGTGAATACGGGGTGCGGTACGATCCACAGACTCAGACGCTTGTTGGCCAGGTGAAGCGACGAGACCGAGTGAAGGAACGGACACTTCCGGCCGGCACCGTGCACGACCCTGCGTCTGCCTTCTACTGGTTCCGGAGCCAGAATTTTCTTCCGGGCTCGACATTAGAAACCGAAGTGTTTACCGGCAGAGATCATTACCGGGTGCGGGCGCGGGTGATCGGGAAAGAGAAAATCACACTCGGTACCGTGCAACGGCAGGCTATTCGCCTGCAGCCGGAAGTGTTTTCGTTGGACAACGCTTCGCAGGACAATCTGCTGCCATCAGAAACGACACTCTGGGTGACCGCTGATGCGTCCCATACCCCGCTCAGAATCGAAAGCCATCTCTCTCTTGGTCAGGTTGTTGTCGAATTAACCGGGCAGTGAATATGATGCCCTCGCCATTACCAACGCACCCCATGCGGATCGTGTTGATATAAGGAGTGTATATGTCGCTTGGAGCGTCACTTGACCGTTCTTCCCAGCCCCTCGGCCTCGCGCCCCAGTTACCAGTCGAGTTCAACCCGCTCTTGCCGGAATTCATCGCCAATCCCTATCCATTTTATCAGCGGTTGCAAACTGAAGACCCTGTGCATCGTAGTACCTTGCTGCCGGACTCGTGGATTCTGACCCGCTACGCGGATGCCGCGATGGTCCTGCGCGATCCCCGGTTTGGAAGACAAGATGCCGCCCGGTTTTTTCAAGAGCGATTTGGGGCTGGGCCGGTCGTCGATGTGTATACGAAGTGGATGTTGTTTCGTGATCCACCCGATCACACCCGGTTACGTACCTTGGTCAGCAAAGCCTTCACTCCGCGCGCCATTGAAAATCTGCGGCCCCGCATTCAGATCCTCGTGGATGAACTCCTTGGTGCGGTACAGGCTGCCGGACAGATGGACATCATGAACGCCATTGCCTACCCACTACCAGTGTTGGTGATTTGTGAAATGTTGGGAGTCCCAGCCAAGGATCGCGACGTCTTTCAAGCATGGTCGGGAGACGTGGCACGCACGCTTGACCCTATTCAAACGCCGGAAACGGTCGCGCGCGGCCACGCGGTCGTGGCGCGCATGTGCGACTACTTTCGTGAGCTGATCGCGGAGTTGCGGCACGCTCCCAAAGACGACTTGTTGAGCGCGATGATCGTCGCCGAAGAGCAAGGAGACCGGCTCACGGAAGAGGAATTGTTGGCCAACTGCATTCTACTGTTCTCGGCCGGACATGAAACAACGGTCAATCTGATCGGCAACGGTATGCTGGCATTGCTCCGGTATCCTGACCAACGCAAGAAACTTGCGGAACACCCCGAGCTCATAGAGAGCGCGGTGGAAGAGTTTTTACGCTACGAAGGACCCGTCCAAATCACCGGACGCGGAACCCAACACGACATTGAGATCGGCGGCAAGCAGATCAAGGCAGGCGAGCGAATTTTTACGATTTTGGCGGCGGCGAATCGTGATCCCGCCCAGTTTCCCGATCCCGACCGCCTCGACATTACGCGCCGCGAGAGTCGCCATCTGGCGTTTGGCTACGGGATTCACTTCTGCCTTGGTGCCGCGCTCGCACGCCTGGAAGCGCAAAGCGCCATTAACACGATGCTGCGCCGCATGCCGCGTCTCGCGCTCCAGACTGACACTGTACAGTGGCGACCCGCGTTTACTTTGCGTGGCTTACAGGAACTCCCCGTGACATTCTGAAGACCTCACCTTACGCGGCGCCTCCGAGTGCAGGCGAGAGGGTCTGTAAGGTAGCGAAAGCGGAGCGGAGCGCATTGACGTAGAGTTTAGACTTGCGGGCGAAATGGTTGAGCTTGGTCTTCATCTTCAAGCGTTCCAATTTGACGAAGCC
>SHZE01000004.1 GCA_009692435.1 Deltaproteobacteria bacterium
ACTTCTCCTTCCAGGAGTTCGCTCAGCCCCGTTGCCGTGGTGGCCCCAAAGGACGCCACCAAGTAATCCGAATATCAATCCGCTATCGCGTGGGCTTTCATGTCGCTGATTCTACACCTTTTTTGCACCGGGCGCGTAAGGTGAGATACCGTGTCAGGCCTCGCCACTGGCCGCAGGGTCGTGCCCGCGTGGCCTTCTTGTCCGCCCGATTTCCTCCCCGTCTTCTCGCGCTGATTAGTGACCCGAGAGGGCTTCGTTAACCCATCGCTCGCCGGCGGTTTGCCGCTATTCGTCCTGTTCAGCCCCAGCCGTCGTTCCAGCTCGTCCACACGCTCCAGCCGCGCAGCAATTAACGCGTCCTGCTCTTCGCTGCTAAGCTGGCTCAAGTCCGGTCGTGGCGTCATGCACAGCTTCAATCTCACTTTCTCCCGGTAGGGAACTCTAGGGTGTCTAAAAACGCCGTTTTTGGGCAAAATTTCTCAATCACCCGCTTCAAGGGTGGGATTGGCGGTTGGTATGGAGCAGGTCACCAAGGTAAGGTAAGGCCTCCGAGAGCATTTGCACGGAGGTGAAAGTTATGGCTCGTCGCTTGCCGAAGGAGGTGACGTGGACGAAGGTGGTTTTGGCAGGTGCCGCCCCCTGGTGTGCCGCGGGTGGTCGGCGGATGCATGTGAAGAAACATCGCCAGCGGCGGGTGTACACGTTGACGGGGCCGGTTTGCTACGTGTTACGCTTGGGGCACTGCCCGCATCGGGCATGTCCGAATCATCAGGGGACCATCAGTCCCGAACAAGAAGTGACATTGGCCATGCCGCGCTGGCTAATCGGCTGGGACGTGTTCTGTTGGCTCGGGCACCGGCGGTTTGCGCGGCATTGGTCCGTGCCGCAACTGCGAGCGGAATGGTGGGATCGGTACACGATCGGGTTATCGGAAGACGCGATTGAGGAGTATTGGCAACGGTATCAATGCATGGTGGCCGCGCGTCAGCAAGACTTTGTGGGACTCAAGAAGGCGTATGCGAGGACGCGTCAGGTAGTGCTGTCGATTGATGGATTGCAGCCGGAGAAAGGGCACGAGACCCTGTATGTGGTGAGGGAACTGGGGCAACAACGGGTCTGGTTCGCAACGCCCCTGTTGTCGAGCGCGACTGAAGAGATTCGTCCGTTGATCGTGCGAGCCAAAGACTGGGCCGACCGATTAGGATGCCGCGTGCGGGTGTGGATATCGGACAAGCAAGAGGCGTTTGTGACGACGATTGCGAGTGTGAGCCCGGGCGTGCCGCATCGGTATTGCAGCAACCATTTTTTGCGGGATTTGGCCAAGGCACCGCTGGAGTTGGACAGTCACGCAAAAGTCCAGATGCGGAGCAAAATTCGGGGGTTGCGCGCCATCGAACGCGCCGTGTTGCAAGGCGGAGCGGGCGCCCCCGCCGCTCCAGACCGACCGCCACTCCAGGCGGCCCCCTCAGCGGGAACGGGGGCGCACGGGAGGGACGTGGTCCTCGATTATTGTGCGGCGGTGCGGAGCATCCTCAATGATAATCAAGGCGGCCCCTTACGTCCGCCGGGGTTGCGGATGGCGGAGGCGCTGGGGGAAGTACGCAAGTCGTTGGGACGGAACCTGCGGCTCAAAAAAGGGGGCCCGCGGAAGCGCTGCTGGCACGCTTGGCCAGGTGTATCGACAAGGGGAGGAACTTGGTGGTGGCCACGCAACACCAAGTCGCACGCTATGTCGTCTTGATCCGCAAAGTGGACGCAACCTTGGATCCGACGACCCACCGGTGCGCGCACCGCAAACGGCTCTACGCCGCGTTGGAGCGCGAGCTGTTGCAGGACCCGGATCCGATCTGTCAGCAGATGGGCCGCGTGATGGCCAGTTTCCAACCGGGCCTGTTCGTCGGTGGCGGGCGCGGCGAGTGGCCGCGGGACAACTGGGAGTTGGAACGCTGGTTTCGCTTACCGAAGGGCCACGAGCGTCGCATCCACGGCCGCTGTCATACCGGAGTCCGCATCGTGCAGGAAGGTGCAACGATGCGGCTCGCCTTGGACGCCTATCGCCACCACCCGCACCCTTTCACGAAAGAGGACCTCCGGCCGTATCGAGACGCCGAGGTTCCGCAGAGTCAAAGAGAAATCCTCCAACGACGGAAGGTGATGCGCGCCGCGCGATCCACAACGAAACGCACGGGGTTATTACGCAAACTCGAAGAACGGTACGCGGCCTCACCCCACCCTTGAAGCGGGTGATTGTTATTTATTGCCCGGTTTTTGGACCTGGCAATATCGTTCAGAATACCGATTCTCGCTCGATTTGGACCAAATTAGAGAGGTCCAAAAAGCGGTCAAGAAAAATTGGCCGATTTAGATACCCTAAGGGAACTCCCCCCCCTCTTATGACGTGCTGGGGAGTAACCTCTCTTCTACAAAGCCATGCCGCACTTTCGTGAATCCGTTGAAAGCAGTATGCCGCTGGCAGCAAGGCTGGTAACATAAATCACTATGGGCATGCGCAGCGGCACACTGTTCGACGCTCGGAATGAAGGGGTACCTAATGCATTGTCCTCACTGTAAATTCGAAGTCGCGGCGGATTTTCAGTTTTGCCCCAAGTGTGGCAAGAAACTGAGTCGGGACTGTCCACAGTGTGGCTATGTGTATCCTCTTGAGTTTCGTTTCTGCCCCAAGTGCGGTACGGGTGTTGCCGAAGAGACCGCGACGGCACCTCAGCCCGCAGTGCCAGATCAGCACCCTCTCGTTCAACAAGCAGAGGCGACTCCTCCTGCAGGCACCGCCTCAATAGTCGCTGAGGCGGATCGGCGTTCGGTCACGGTGTTGTTTGCTGACGTAGTGGGTTTTACGAGTTTGGCCGAACGATTCGATCCGGAAGAACTGAGAAGCTTCATGATGGGCTGTTTCCAGACTCTTGCCGAGGAAATCCGCCGTTATGATGGCTTCATCGAAAAATTTATCGGCGACGCCATCCTCGCCGTCTTTGGTGCGCCGGTCGCCCATGAAGATGATCCTGAACGAGCAGTGAGAGCGGCGTTAGGGATGCAGGCTCGGTTACATCAGCTACGAACCACCATGAGCGGCTCAACTGCCGGATCACTCACCATGCGAATCGGCATCAACACGGGGCTGGTGGTGGCGGGAACCGTGGGCGATGGAAAAGACTACGGGGTTGTCGGAGATACGGTCAATGTCGCAGCCCGGGTGCAGCAGAACGGAGCGCCGGGGCAGGTGACTATCAGTCAGGAGACGTATCGTCTGATCCGCAAGTCCTTTGACTGTCGTCCTCTTGGTGCTGTTCCTCTGAAAGGAAAGACCGAGCCAATCCAGACTTTTGAGGTAGTTGGGTCTCGGAGAAAGGTTCTCTCCCCTCTGGAAATGGGAACGTTGACATCTCCTCTCCTTGGACGCGACGAGGAACTTCGACAACTCAAGGAGCTATTTGATCGGGCAGGCAAGGGAAGAACCCAGGTCGTTAGCCTCATTGGCGAGGCGGGGATCGGGAAATCGCGACTGCTCACCGAATTCCTCAATCGACTTGATACCGAAGGCCTCCTCAGTCAAGTCACCCTTTATTTGACTACGTGCTCGGCGTTGGGCAACGAATCCTATCACGTACTTATCGACTTCTTCCGCACCTGCTTCGCTCTCACGCCGGAGGACAGCGTGGCGCAGGCTAGAAGCAAAATCGTGACGATATTACAGGCGATCGGTGCGCAGACCGAACCAATCGTCCCAGCGGTGGAGAGTCTTTTAGGGTTTACCGAAAAAGGCCTCAGCTCCATACGCCTGGACCCCGAACAGCTCAAGCGTCAACTCTTCTTGGCGATAAAAGAAATCTGCCAGTGTCAATGCCAACAGCGCCCTGTCCTCTTGGTTGTGGAGGACTTCCAATGGGCTGACGCTGCCTCCGTGGAACTGCTCCGCTCTCTTGTTGATCGGGTTGCCGATCAGCCGCTGTTGTTGCTTCTGGTCGCCAGGCCGACCGCACAAACGGGGATGATCTATAGCGCCAACGTAGACGCAGCAGTGATCCGTTTGCAACCGCTTACTTCGGAGGACAGCGAAGCGTTGTTAGAAGCATTGATTGGCCCGCTCCTCTCGCCTTTTCAACCAGCCTTGCGAGATTTGTTGACGCGTCGCGCCGCTGGAAATCCCTTCTTTCTCGAAGAAGCCGTTCGCTCGCTGATCGACACCGGTATTCTCAAGAAAACACCCACAGGGACCCGTTTCTCTGGAGACCTGACGAATCTAGAAGTACCCACCACAGTGCAAGGCGTCGTCCTGTCCCGTCTCGATAGTTTGGAACCGGGGGCGAAACAGCTTTTACTGGAGGCTGCTGTGATCGGGCCTGGCTTCGACCTTGCCCTGCTCCGCGAGATCACTACTCGGCCTCAAGAACTCCAGCTTCATTTGGAGATGCTCCTTCGTGTTGACCTCCTCAGCGAGGTTGCCGCTGCCGACGACCGACCGACCGAATATCGTTTTCGCAATACTCCCATTCAAGAGGTGGCGTATAACAGCCTGCTAAAAAAGCGCCGCACGCTCATTCACCGGCAAATCGCGCATACCCTAGAGCGTCTCCATGGCCATCACCAGGATGAATACCTGCCTCAACTGGCGCATCACTATAGTCGAAGTGATGACCGAGAGCGGGCGCTTCGGTATCTCCTGCGCTTTGGTGATAAAGCCGCCGCGATCTATGCGAATCAAGACGCCATTGGCTGCTATCGCCGCGCCCTGGAGCTGCTTAAACAAGAGGACAATCAACCCGCGCTCAAGGCGGAAGTTCTGGAGAAGCTGGCCGATGCGCATGGCGTAGCGGGCGAACTCGAAGCCGCCCTGGAGTCCTGGCAGGCTGCCTGTGGATGCTACGAAACCCTCGGACAAATGGAACGTTTGGCAGCGGTGCATCGGAAGATTGGCATACATTGGTGGGGACAGGGCAATCGCGAGAAAGCCATTGAGCATTTGCAACGCGGCCTTGACCTTTTGGCTTGCGAGCCCGATAGCGTTGAAGCGGCACTGTTGTATCACGAGCTGGGCCGCTTCCATTTCCGTAGCGGTGAAGATCAGGAAGCGATCGTGTGGGCGCAAAAGGCGTTGGCGTTGGGACAGCGACTTGATGCGCCGGAGGTCCTCTCCCAAGTCTACAATACCCTCGGGGTTTCTTTGGCACGCCGAGGTGATTTGGAAGAAGGCGTAGTGCAAGTCAAGCAGAGCCTGCAAATCGCCTTGCAGCACGACCAGCTTACGGCCGCCTGCCGAGCCTACACGAACCTGGGAATGCTCTTGTCCGCTGTTGATCGGGAACAGGCGTTGTCGTACTGCCACGAAGGTCTGGCGCTGGCCAAGAAGATCGGTGACCTTTCGCAACAGTCCTGGCTCTACGCCAGTGTCGCGAGCAGTTTTTGTTCACTGGTGGGCGACTGCTCCCAAGGCCTTGAGGCGGCCGAGGCATCCATCGCGCTCGATCAACAACTTGGCCAGCGTAATCATCTGCCGATTCCATTGATCTTGCTCGCGCAGATCCATCAATGCCAGGAGCAATTGGAAGAGAGCGAGCATTATTACCTTGAGGCGTGCGCCATCGCTGAGGAGACTGGAGAGCCACAGCACCTGTTCCCGTGTTACGATGGGTTGGCGACCCTCCATCTCGCGAGAGGGGACACGGTCAGAGCTGAGGAATATCTAGCAAAAAGCTTGGAGATCTGCCAAAAGACCGGCTATTCGCCAGATACGTTGATCATGTTACCGTTCCTCTGTTGAGGATGTTTTGGTAAGAAGACAAGGAAAAATGGAACAACAAGAACAGTCTCAGATGTTAGCTGTTGACACCGTTGCCCCCAATTTTCGGCTCGCTTCCGCCCAAGGACATGATATTGCGCTGGAAGATTATCGTGGGCAACGGAACGTACTGTTGTGGTTCTCTAAGGGCCTCTTTTGCCCATTCTGTCGGCGCTACATGGCGCAATTGCGTCTCGGTTATCAAGAACTCCAGGCGCGCAACACCGATATTTTGCAGATAACCTGGAGCACCCCGGAGGAGGCCCAGCTCTATTTTCGCCAATACCAACTCTCGTTTCCTTACCTCTGTGATCCGGAACGAGCGGTATCCCCTCAGTACGGCATCCGTCTCTCACGCGCGGCGATTGGGAAGTTCGTTGCTGGCATGGGGACCAGCATGGTCGCCATGGTCAGTGGTCGTTTGTTGCACGGGGAAAAGTCTCCCTCTCCCGTGCCGCACCTCAAACGGTACGGCACGGTCGACATGGAACAGCAAGCGGTCTTTCTCATCGATAAAGCTGGGATCATTCGTTATGTGCACGCCACTGGTCCTCTTGGCGGCCTTCCGTCTAGTGCCGAATACGTGCGTCAGCTTGATAGGCTTCAGTGACGGCGATGTCTTCGGTTCTGCACTGGAGGAAAATAATTGCTACGAGCCCCAGCAGCCAATGAAGAAAAAATCCATGTTACCGCTTTTCAACGATCACATGTTCTTCTGGCAACAGAGACAGTAGTCCAACTAGACTCAATCCACAGCCTTCAGCACAGATGCGAAGCAGGAGGTCGCTCACCAGCCGTTCTTCTCCTTGTCGATCACGTGCGCCTTTCTGCAACGTCAATGAATAGACCCGGGTCTGTTCGGCTGTGCAGAGTCCAATATGCGCACGGTGGTCGCCTTTCTTAGGGCGGTCGGTGACGAGGGTGGCCGTGCACGCGAGCCCGATCACTGGCACGGTGTTGTTCTCCCGTAGTGTCGTTGCACGTCGATACGCTGCTTGGGCTAAAGCCGCAGCGGTCTCCGCGGACACTACCTGCATTGGCGGTGAACCCAAGAATTCCGTGAGCGATTTCTCGCTATATGGCACTAACGCCTCAAGTAGCGTCCGCGATGCCCCTGGCACGGCGAGTATGTCAGCTACTGCCTGTGCCCCACCCCCGGTGACGACAATCACGGCCATTGTCGGGGTGTCGTGGATTTGGGCGATGGTTGCTTTGTTCATGGGGAATGGAGCAAATCAAAAGGCAAAAGGCAAAAATCAAAAGGCAAAAATGTTAGGACAGCGACTCGGGCTTTGTGCTTTTGTCTTTGCCTTTTGCCGTCGCTACTGCTTTCGAGAGCATGGCTCGGAGCTGGGTAGCTTCATCCAGCAGATCTGTCAGCCGTTCTGAAGGAAGAGGGCGTGCGTTTATCAGTAGGCGCAGCCAATAATGCGATTCGCGCATTTCTTTCAAGGCGATTTGCAGCTTGTGAACAAAATCTCCTTTGGACTCTGCTCCCTGTGCCTCTTCGTAATTGGCTCCTACTGACGTTGCACTGCGGAGCAGTTGGTCTCCTATTCGTCTTCCAACAAGAGTTCTTGGCAGAGCTTCGACCAACTTGATGACGCGTGCTCCGTAATCGAGCAGCCGCTCATCAAGCTCCTGGCGGTCCCCCATTTTTGCCCTTTGCTTTTTGCCTTTTGATTTTTGATTTTGCGTTACGTCTCAAGCATCGCCCGCGCCTCCTCTGGCGTCGCCACCTCGTGCCCCATGCCGGTAATCATGCTGACCGCGCGTTGGACGATCTGCGGATTGGTCAACTGTCCTTCTCGTGCATACTGATAATCCTCCAATCCGATACGAATGTGACCACCAAGACTGACAATCGTCGGCACGAGTGGCAGATTGTCGCCTCCCAGTGTCGCACCAAACCAGTTGCAGCGGACGCCTTTTACCATTTCAAGATACGCTTCCAGACTCTTTAGTGATGGTGGCAAACCGAACGGCAGTTCTGGTCCACCTAGATAGAACTTGAGCAACAACGGTTCGGTCAGGAGCCCTTGATCCAAGCAGATCAACGCCGCACGGAGGAAGCTCGGATCGAAAATTTGTAGGGTCGGCCGTAACCCGAGTTCGCGTGAATGTTCGAGAAAGTAACGGATGGTGTCATACGAATTCTTATAAATGAAGCCGCTGCCGTGCACGGTTTTCGTGCGTGGGTCGTAAGACACGAGGTTGACCGATCCCATGTCGCCCGCTCCCAAGTCAGGTTTGGTTGCCGGGTCCTTCGATAGCTCGATAAAATGTTGGAACCGTGATGCCGGATCATCCCCGAACGGAAATGTTGGCCACAGCAGTGGTTTACATTTCTCTCGTGTGCGCCGATAGACCTCGGCATAGTACGGTACGTCTTGGACCCATTCCCCGTTTTCTGGATTGCGCACATGAAAATGGATGAGTGCCGCGCCGGCTTTGCAGGTGGCGACCGCGTCATCGGCTATCTCTTTCGGCGTATACGGAATATGCGGGTTGAGATTGCGCATTGCATTCCCGTTAATTGCCGATTCGATCATGATTTTGGCCATACGTCCCTCCTTAATTGGGCATTGAAATCTAAACCGCTTCTTACTCTATTTCCGGCGGGTGTACTAGCAGAAAAATCAAAAGGCAAAAGGCAAAAATAGTGGAAGGGGGAGCTCCAAATCCGCAATCTTAAATCCGCAATCTTAAATTCGGACAGGCACTCCGCGTTTGGCAAGGAACTCTTTACACTCACGAACAGTGTATTCACGATAGTGAAAGATCGACGCCGCGAGTGCCGCATCCGCGCCGCCAGCAGTCAGACCTTCGTAAATATGTTGGAGTGTGCCGACACCACCAGAGGCAATGACTGGAATAGTGACTGCATCCGCAATCGCTCGTGTCAGTTCAATGTCATAGCCAGCTTTCGTGCCGTCGCGGTCCATGCTGGTCAGCAGGATTTCTCCCGCGCCATACGATTCCATCCGCCGCGCCCATTCAATGGCATCGAGACCTGTCGGTGTTCGCCCACCGTGAATGAAGACCTCCCAGGACAGTGGGCCTGGGGGCTGGGGGCTAGGGACTGGATTTTCTGAACTCGAAACTCGAAACTCGAAACTCGAAACTTTTCGTTTCGCATCAATCGCCACTACGATACATTGCGAGCCGAAACGCTCGGCGGCTTCTTTCACGAACTCCGGACGACTGACGGCGGCGGTGTTGATCGACACTTTATCCGCGCCAGCATTGAGCAAGTCACGAATATCTTGGACCTCGTGCACTCCGCCACCAACAGTGAGCGGCATAAACACCGTTTCCGCGGTTCTCCGCACAACATCAAGGATAATTTTGCGCTGTTCGTGTGAGGCCGTGATATCAAGAAAGGTCAATTCGTCGGCCCCTTCTTCATCATAGCGCTGCGCGACTTCGACGGGATCGCCGGCATCGCGCAGGTCCACAAAGTTCACCCCTTTGACGACCCGCCCATCTTTGACATCGAGACACGGAATAATGCGCTTACTCAGCATGCCAGGAGTGTTGAAGGTTTCAGGAAAAGAGTCAAGCACTGCTTAGGGTTCAAGATGATCCAGCGAGGCCATAGTCGGGTCCTTTGGCCCCTCGCCTTGCTCCTCTTCGTTTGTGGCCCACACGATTTTGCTGTAATCGAACCGCCCGGACTCGATCATATTAAATTTGACAATCTCAAAGTAGGGCGAGAGATCAAAGTCTCGTGGAGTAACGAGGCTGTGATGCGGACGGTGAAAGACGAACTGTGACCGCGAGCCATTGGCGAACGAGAGGAGGCGTTCACGCCACGAGCGGGGGGTGAGCGTGACCGGTTGCGTGGTGATCTGGGGGACTACTGGAAATCCAACGGTATCAAAGGCAGCGGCAATCATACTGGAACAAATGACTTGTGTTGGGAGGCGACTACCAAAGTGGAGTGCTTTGCGTCGGAAGCGACGGGGAACAATACTCACCGGAAGAAAATATCGCGCCAGATCGAAGACATTTTGCAGATCATATTCATGGCCGAGTTGGTGTATGACCTCATCCAGAATATGTTGCACATGATCCTTACGCAGATTGTGCGGACGGCAGACGCGAATGTTGAGGTTGAGATACTTGGACAACGGCGACACGACGACTCCCCCTTCGACGAGGGCTTCAACTAAGAGATAGTTCGCCTCTTCTCCAAAGGCCGCTCGCGCTTGGCCAGCTTGAGGGTGGTTCCGTCGGAGTAATTCATCTCCAATGTAGAGCGCGGCATGGGACCAAGAGCTTTGCGTGAGATATTTGATCACCTCGCTCACGCGCTGTTCACCTTCAAGGAGGATCACGTCCCCCTTTTTAATATGATTTTTCAGTTCGTCTAGATCATTGGGACAGCGTGAGGTGTAGTTCCTCAGTCGCTTCGTCAAAATCTTGGTGAATTGCCGAATGAGAAAGCGGCGAATGGCTTGCCAGGGAGAAGCGATACGCATGGTTCCTATTGTAAGAGAGGGAAGGGTGAGGAGACAAGGCACGGGGGCATGGCGTATAGCTCGCTCCCTACGGTCGCTTGATGGCTTGTGGCAGGAGCGTTCTTGCCATAGAGTGAGCGCAGCAAACGAGCCATGCGCCATAGAGCGAGTGAAGCGAGCGGGCGGTGTCCGCCGTTTAGTGCGGCAGATGCTTCCCGACCAGAATCGCTTCCGCGAGGTTGACCGCCCCGGTATACAATGCCCGCCCGACGATGACTCCGCTGATACCGCGTGACTCTAATGGGGCAAGACGTTGAATGTCACGCAACGTCGCCACGCCGCCAGAAGCGATGACCGGGAGGGCGACCGCTTGGGCAAGGGCGAGGGTGGCTTCCAGGTTGACTCCCTGTTCGGTGCCGTCACGAGCAATGTCGGTATACACAATCTCACTGACCCCCATCGCGGCACAGCGTTGCGCCAAATCCACGGCTTCGAGAGTAGTTGTTTCTGTCCAGCCTTGAACGGCAACCTTTCCGCCGCGCGCATCGATACCAACGGTAATGTGACCAGGAAAGCGTTGACAAGCCGCCGCTACGACATCAGGGTCGCGGTACGCAACTGTGCCAAGGATCATACGGCTGACCCCAAGAAATGACAGCCGCTCAATCGCTTCAAGGTTCCGAATGCCGCCACCCACTTGAACAGGAATGGTCAGTGCTCGACAGATGCGCCCGATGACGGCGGTATTGACGCCTGAGCCAGAGACTGCGCCGTCGAGGTCAACGACGTGCAAACGCTCGGCTCCCTCATTTTGCCAGCGCAGAGCAGTGGCAACTGGGTCATCCGAATAAATCGTGGCTTGGTTCATATCGCCTTGGTAGAGGCGAACGCAGTGACCGTCTTTCAGGTCGATGGCAGGGATAACTAGCATAGTGGGGATTCGGGGTTTAGGGGTTGGGAGCTAGGGATTGGTAGGCTAGAGCTTCTCCCTGTACCAATCGGCCAAAGTTAGAGAGGATACGGAGCCCGATGGACTGGCTTTTCTCCGGGTGGAACTGGGTTGCAAAAATGTTGCGCCACTGAACGCTCGACGCGAATTCCATCTGGCCGTAGTCCGTGGTGGTGGCAATGATGGCGGGATCGTCCGGCACTGGATAATAGGAATGGACGAAATAGACGGCAGAGCCTTCGGCGATTCCGTCGAAGTGCGGGAGGCGACGTTTGAGATGGAGCTGGTTCCAGCCCATGTGGGGAATTTTTCCCCCGTCGAGTTGGGTGGGATCAAACCGCACGACTTGGCCTTTGAGAATATCCAGCCCGCGCACTCGGCCAAACTCAACGCTTTCTGTAAACAGAATCTGCATGCCCACACAAATACCGAGTAATGGGGTGCCGTTGGCGACGACTCGATACACGGTATCGGTCAGGCCGCATTCGGCCAAACCGTTCATGCAAGCGGCGAAAGCCCCAACGCCGGGAAGGACGACTCCTGGAGCGGCCTCAATCCGTTTGGCATCACGGGTCACTTCCGCTGCGTAGCCCATTTTCTCAAAGCCCTTCTGGACACTGCGCAAGTTGCCCATGCCGTAATCAATAATGGCAATCATGCGGGCATTATTCCGGGGGGCGGGGAAAGAAGCAACGGGGAAGAGGTGGCGCAGGTGGGCGGCTACCGCAAAGGGAAGAGCGCGATTCATCTCGCGCGGACGTATGGGGGACGGCAGCAGAATTTTAGGGTTTGACCGTGGCAGCCATCTTGGGTGGCTCCTGAACTTCTAACAACAACCGCTTTGAGCGGTTCACGTCCCCAAGACCTCCGGCTTTGCCGGAGGATGTTTTATTACGCAGCGTATAAAAGAGGCAATGTCGAGCATCGGTGGAAATGATTCTGCCAGCTCTTTCGACTTGTCATCCACCAGTCTGCTCGCTACAGTGCCTCTCGGAGAGCGAGATGTGAGAATTTGAGTGGGACGAGGAAAATGAAGAAAAGGTTCGTTTCCATGCCGTCGCACCTGAAGAAGTCGAGCAATGTTTTTTCAATCGTCACTTACGAAAACGCAAACCACGGTCAGTTGATCGCTGGTATCTCTTTGGAAGAACGGACGGAGGACGCGCGTTGTTTGTTGTCTACCAAAGCTTGGGGGGAAATGACGTCCGACCCATAACTGCCTATGATCTCTCGCCTGCTTTCAGAAGGAAATATGGTAAAAGAATCTAAACGCACTCTTAAACGAATCCCGGCTTTTCGTTCAGAAGCTGAAGAGGCTCGATGGTACGGGGTGCACCGTGATGACCTTCATGAGTATATGGATATGGATGATGCCGAACTGGTCGAGCCGAAAGCCAACGGAGACCGAAGTGGTATGACACAGGCCCTCTCTTTGCGGCTGCCACAGCGGTTACTGACTGGCCTGCGCCGCGTGGCAGAACAGCAGGAGATCTCATACCAGATGCTGATCAAGCAATGGCTGACGGAACGCCTGGCTCAAGAGAGTGCTCCTTCAATCACCCGTCGACCTCAGAGCCGACGCTCGCGTGCGGCATAGTCAACTCTGTCTCTAACCTTCAGCTCCTAGCCTCAGTTCAGACTTTGAACCACAGAGTTCGAACGCGACACTAAAACGCTCCATCCTCCTGTTTCGTTCCCTGCCCCTCATTATTCTTCTCTCTCCATTTGCCATTCATCATTCCGCATTCATCATTCGTCGTTTACTTCAACCCCGCCTTGCGCAACGCGGCAATATGCCGCTCCAACACCGCCGGATCTTTGATCGGCATTCTCTCTTTGTGAACCTCCAATGAGAACTTAGGATTGAGCCGCAGCACTTCTGCGATCTCCGCCCGCGCCTCGGCTGCTTGGCCTAACTCACTGTAGACTGCGGCCAGCATGAGATGGGCGCCCAGAATGTTGGGATAGTGGCTGACATAACGCTGCAAAGGAGCAATCGCCTCTTCGGGCCGTCCTGAGTATTGACCAGATAGCGAGCGCCAGCCGTCACGCACTTTCTCCCAACTCAGCTAGGAACTCCTCCGGGCTTTTGAGTCGCCCGTCGCTATTGTGAGAATCGCGAAAGCGCATCCACTCCAGATAGTCACGCACGTCTTCTACATTCTTGAACGCCGCCCACTGGCCGTATTTGTCGTGCAGCAACTTGCTTAATGCGCCAATCAGCCGCGAGAGGTCTTCCGGCGCCAAGGTCTCTGCCTTGGCTAAAACGTCTTGATAGGTTTCCTGTGGCTCCACAATCTTTTCTTTTCTAGAAGGATAGAGGTAGATTATCCAGTCATTCTGCTTAACTCAACCTCGACAACTCGTCATCGAGCTCGATCACTTAATGGCTCGACTCTTCCAGGAACGCTTTCGCCTCTTGCAAGTCCTTGGTGTCAAACCCTTCGGTGAACCAGCCGTAGATCTCACTCGGCCTCTTTGGGATACCGGTCTCACATGCCATTTTCCGTTCGCCATTTGGGACGCTGGTCGCTGCCAGCTCCACGTTGCCTCCGAGCGGAGATATTTCTGGTGCCTGCCCGCCGTCGCCTCCTCTCGCTGATCCGTGTGCGACCAGTGTGATTGTCGGTTTGCCGATCTCCAGCCGCAGCCCGTTCCCCCTCTTGATGTTCTCGCACGGAGCCAACCTGGATCCCCACTTCTATGTCAGCCTGACCGAGTATCTTGCGAGTCACGGCTATATTGTTGTGGCTCTGGAACACACCGGCAACCGACTTGTGGACAATTATGCCCTCGGCCTAACGGGGTTCGGCTGTGAGACATTGCCGATCAGGCCCTGCAGGGACGCGAATACGAAGAGCGCGGTAGACCGCCCGCACGATATCCGCTTTGTCCTTGATCAGGTGCTGGCTGGCAATGCCGGCGTGGCTCCAGCAGTGATCGATGCAGACCGCATTGGCATGTATGGCTACTCCTCTGGCGGCTCTACTACGCTCGCTGTGGCGGGAGGGACGGTCTCCGGTGCGCTGCCAGACCGTCGCATCAAGGCGATTGCCCCCCTCTCCCCCTCGGCCAGTGTCTTTGCGGCGTTTCTCGATCCCGAGCTGGTCCCGCTGACCGGGAACATTGAGGTTCCCACACTCGTCTCATTCGGAAAAGCCGACATTACTGCCGGCATCAACTTTGTGGACGAGGGACGGGAGATTTTTACCGACCTGGACACGCAGGCAGTGGGAGAAAAGTATCGGGTCGAGATTCAGCGCGGAGTGCACATCGGATTCACGGATATCTGCGCCTTTCTCGCCGGGAACCTGGAGGCGATTCAGCACGGGAACGCCAGCCCACTTGATCCGATCAACCTTCTTGCGTTTCTCACCTTCGACGGCCAACTCCCGCCGTCGCCACCAACAGCTCTTGGCAAGAGCAGAGACGGAGCGCAGGCGATCTGCTCATCTGACCTGTTCTACCGCCCCGACAATTTTGCCGTGTGGAATGCAGTGACCCTATTTCCACCGGCCCCGCCGATTCCGCTTTCGGCTTTCCTGTTTCCTCCAGATCAGATTCCGGGCTATATCGACGCGAACTCAGCGTATACCCCGTCGTTAGCGAGCAGCAAGCATCTACAGATTGTGAACACGTATGTGGTCGCCTTCTTCAACCGACATCTCAAAAAGGACTTGCGCTACGTCTTCTACCTCTTGCCGCTGTATGCAGAGTTCAAACAACCCAATGCCGAAGTCGAGTTCTGCAAAGCGAGCCGACATGGCAAAAAAGAGTGGTGCGTCGATAACATCACAGAATGACTTGAAATGGGGAGTGACCATGAAAGGGGAGAGTCTACACCTACGGCGCTCGCCACATGCCCCAGATATGCGGCCCCTTCTGGATGTCGCATTCTTTCATCACCTTAAAGCCATGCCTGATATAGAAAGGAAGGTTGCGCTCATTGCTTGTCTCAAGGTACGCCGGCACTCTCCCTGCATCGCACCGCTCCAGCACCGGCCGTATGAGAGTGCTGCCTAAGCCCCTCCCTTGCTCCGAGGGGGCTACGCCGAGGAGGGCCAGATACCAGTGAGGCTTTTCCTTTGGGTGCATCTTCTCTATGTGATTGAGATCATGCAACGCCCTCGGCGTCCTCCACAGCCCAAAGATGTGAGGGAACCCGAGCAGGAGGCTCACTTGTTGCCAAAGAGAAGGTGGGTACTTGCCGGGCGGCAACCAAAGCGCCCCTCCTAGGATAGCTCCGAGCGTGTAGCATTCCTGTTGAGGCAGATAAATCCGTTGCAGGACCATCCCGAATGCCTGCTCCAGCCTTGCCACCCTGCGCGCCGGATCGGGCAGGAGATGAACGCACATCGGGTCATGCTCGAATGCGCGCGCCAGAACACTCGACAGCCCTACAGCCTCGGCACTCTCGACTTTACGGGCTGTCGCAACTGCCATACGCATGTCTCCTCCCAGTGAATAAGGAGTATTCATGAGCTTCCGTCAACTACGCCAATAATAAATCATGTCTATGGCAGCCTAACACCCCAGTCACCGTTTGCCGCCCGAACTGAGACTTTTCACATTCAGTCAGAACCGCCGGGTGCCACTGCTGGCTTGTCCAGCAGTGTTTGACGTGACACACGGGCAGGCAAGTTGCCTGCGGCACAACTCCTTTCCTGACTTCTTTCCTTTTGGATGCCACTGGCGACTTGTTCGTCAGTGCCGAATGCTACCCCTCATGCCATCGCGATGCGATTGAGGCTGCGAAGCGGCAAGTACGGGGAATCCTATGTTCCCTCCTCCCAAAAAGATGTGCTATCAAAACGGATATGAGACGATTGAACGTCATGCTTGAGCAAGAGACGTATGAAGCGCTCGAAAGGCAGGCCAAACAAACGCGAAAACCATGCGCCAAGGTGGCAAAGGAGATATTGTCGGAGGGCTTGGCACGGCGAGATACCGCTGCTCGACGCGAAAAATTGGCGACAGACTACCGTGCTGGCCGTGCTGATATGCGAGCCTTGTTGAAGGAACTTGAGTCGTTTCAGTCGGAGCTGTTAAATGACGAAGGAGCCTGAGACGATTGAAATCCGTAGGGGGTGATATCCTCTGGATTCAATGCGATCCGTCATTCGGTGTCGAGCCACAAAAGATTCGGACCTGTGTGGTTGTGTCCAATGATATCGCGAATCAGCATGGACAAGCGATTACGATTGTTCCCACCCAAGCCTATACAGCGGAACGTGCACGGCGCGCATACATGGTCGACTTACGCACGCCTCGATCTGATTTGAAAGAAGCGCGCGTCGCGAACGCGTCGATGATTATGACGTATGATCGACGACGCGTCATCAAACGAGCGGGGCGGATTGCCAGAGAAACACAAGACACCCTTGACCAAGCGGTAAGCCTTCATCTTGGGCTGTCAGTGATTTAAGGTCGTAGGGGAAATCTCCCAGCTACGTACGGTCGCGCGGATGCGAACCTCGACGGCGATGGAAGGAGTGGACTTCTCGGTTGCTTTCCTTGCCCCGCCTGACACGGGATGGTAGAAGGAACCCGGCGCTACGCTTGTCGGAATCGACAGCCAGTGACCTGAGTTACTGTGAGGAAGGAGTCAATATGAAAGCCGGAGTCTTTATGATGCCGTCCCATCCACCGGAACGGAATTTTTACGAGGGTCACTGCTGGGACCTGGACCAAATTGCGCTCTGCGATCAACTGGGCTTTCACGAAGCCTGGGTTGGTGAGCACTTCACTGCCCCTTGGGAGCCGAATCCGGCGCCAGATTTATTGCTGGCGCAGGCGATTCTCCGCACCAAGAACATCAAGCTCTGTCCGGGCGCGCATTTGCTGCCCTATCATCATCCTGCCGAACTGGCGCATCGGGTCGCGTTTCTCGATCACATGTCACAGGGACGAATCATGCTCGGCGTCGGGACCAGTGGACTGCCCAGCGATTGGAAACTCTTCAATGTTGATGGCGCGGCGGGTGAAAACCGCAAAATGACCCTCGAAGCGCTCGATATTATTCTCAAACTGTGGAAGAGCACCGAGCCGTTTGAGTACAAGGGGCAATACTGGACGGTGAATCGCATCGACACGATGCTGGACACGCTCAAGTACCACATTCGCCCGTTTCAGCAGCCGCATCCACCCATTGGCATCGCGGGTCTCACTCCTCGTTCCGATACGCTGAAGTTCGCCGGTGAGAATGGGTTCATGCCGCTCAGCATTGCGCTCAGCGGAAGCTATCTGAAAACGCATTGGCAAGCGGTGATGGACGGCGCGGAAAAAGCAGGGCGGACACCAGACCGCAAGGAATGGCGGATTTCGCGTGAGGTCTATATCGCCGAGACCGATAAAGAAGCGCGTGACAAAGCGATTAACGGCATGATGGGCCGTGTCTACCGCGAATATCTGCTCCCGCTCTTCAAGTCCTTCGGTATGGTCGGCTTGTATAAGCATCATCCTGAAGTGCCAGATTCCGACGTGACCATTGAGTATCTCGCTGATTACTGCTGGCTTGTGGGTTCGCCCAAAACCGTGACGGAAAAGCTGGGCCAGATGCAGCACGACACCGGTGGTTTCGGGTGTCTCTTGGTCCTGACTTTCGACCAGTCCGAGAACAATGAAGGATGGACCAATTCGCAACGCATATTGATGGAAGAAGTGATGCCGCAGTTCGCGAATGCCTAGAGTGACGTACGCTGAAGATCGGACGTAGCGATGAGGGGCGAGTGTTCAACTCGCCCCTCTGTTTTGGGGGGGGCGTTCGTGTAAAAACATGCTCAAAAGGGGGCGTTATGAGTCAGCCAAAACATGTTCTCGACGGATATAAAGTATTGGACTTCTCACAAATTATCGCTGGTCCGACGTGTACGTTGATGATGGCGGAGATGGGGGCTGAGGTCATCAAGGTGGAGCTGGCCCCGGCGGGAGATGGCGCACGCATGGGGCCACTCGTCGTCGAGGGCCGGAGTGCCTATTTCGTTCAACATAATCGCGGCAAGAAAGATTTGTGTCTGAATGCCAAAACCCCCGAGGGCCTCAAGATCCTCAAAGGGCTCGTCGAGAAAGTCGATGTGGTCGTCGAGAATTACGCGCCGGGTGTGATTGGACGGCTCGGGCTCAGCTATGAAGTGGTGAGTCAGATTAACCCACGGGTGGTGATGTGTTCGATTTCCGCATTTGGACAAACGGGTCCATTGGCGCACGAACCAGGCTTTGACTGGGTCGGTGCGGCGTATGCTGGGATCACCTCCATGGGGGGCGAACCCGACGGGCCGCCGCTCTTTCCGATGGTGGCAATGGGTGATGTATCGACGGGCGCGCATGCGATGGGCGCGATTTGCGCGGCGCTGTTGTATCGAGAGCGAACGGGTCGTGGGCAGCATCTGGACCTCTCACTGCTTGATACCTATGCCCATTACCATGAAGGCAGTTTTCAGATGTACAGTCTGAGTCAGGGAAAGATCAACCCGACGCGCTCTGGCTCTCACTCGTGGTACGCGGCTCCCTGTGGCGTCTTCAAGGCGCGCGAACGCTACGTGATCATTATCGCCGCGCTTGAACAACACTGGTCGAAGCTGTGTGAGGGGATGGGGCAACCAGGTTTGGCGCGTGACCCACGCTTTACCGATAATGCCGCGCGGATGCGCAACCTGGACGAGATGGTGGCGATTATCGAGGGCTGGATGCGGGCGCAAGAGAATGACGATGCGGCGATTGCCATACTGAAGGCGCATCATGTGCCAATCGCACCGATCCTGTCCGTGGCTGAGGCGTCGCGGCATCCGCATCTGCGCCAGCGTGGGACGGTCCGCACGATTCAGGACCGGATTCTAGGCGAGTTTGATGTTCCGGGATTCGCGCTGCGGTTTTCGGACTTTCCGCAACCGCTTGCGCTGCAAGCCCCAACGCTGGGAGAGCACAATGAGGAGATATTGACGCAGTGGCTTGGCTATAGCGACACTGAAGTGCGCGAGCTGGAGAGCAAGGGTATTTTGCGGAGCCGTCCGGTCTGAGGTCAAGGGATAAGAAGACCAGGTTCGCTGCAACCAACCTGGTCTCTTCCTCCATGCCGACAAAGACACGCAAGCGGTGGTGTGTGGTGTGTATGAGCGCCGCGGAATAGCGGTTGATCCATCCCGTGACCACATTTGCCGCTTCAAATTGTCCAGTCTTGTATGGGAAGATCGAGGATACGCTGGAAATCCCTGCTATTACGAGTGACGAGCACACCACTTACTGAGAGAGTAATAGCCGCGATGCAGAGGTCGTTAGTTCCCAGGCGTAGCTTCTTCGCTCGCAACTGATCAAAGATCGTCGCGGCTGCATCATTGAATGGTAACCAAGCGATTCGTTGGTAAAACAGCAGTGCCTTATGAAATCTGGTATAGGCTTGCATTCGTGCCGCTCCGTCCTGTGCTCGGCGACAGGCGGGCAACCACCCACCAATGTCTTCTTCCATTGTGACAATTGTTGTTGCTACCGTGTCCGTCGAAGACAACGTCCGCAGGTGTTGTAAGACCGACGGATGTGCCTGCTGGACGAATCCAACAATGTCTGTGTCCAAGAACGTACAAACTCATACGTCAGTGGTACGTTGTTGTTCCCGAGTGACGGCAAGATCAGCGAAGTGGTGGAGATGTTCCTGATCTCCCGCGAAAATGCCTGCCGCCTCTATCCAAGACTGTGCGCCGCTGTGGGGGAACGTAGGTAGGTCAATGTCGATGGACGCTACGGCGACCCGAGCTAAATACGATGTGGCTTCTTGTCGTGCCCCTGTGAGTGCTTCCTCTGGGGTGGTCCCCTCAGCCGAAAGTCCCGGTAGGCTGGGGATTGATGCTCGGTAGAGCCCATTCTTGCTTTCTATGAGGACAGTACATTTCATAGTATTGGTCATCCTTTTGATGTGGAGTCTAGCCTCTGCCGTTAATTCTACTCCATCACGAGAGTTCGTCGATCAGCGCCTTCGCCTCTTGCAAGTCCTTGGTATCAAAGCCTTCTGTGAACCAGTTGTAGATTTCGGATAACATCTGGTGATCTTCTTTCTGCTTGTCCTGTCGCTGCCAGAGACGTGCAAGGCTCACTGTCTCTCGTAGTTCCAGGGACTTCGCCTGCTGACGCTGCGCAATCTCGATGGCTTTAAGGAAACATTCCTCCGCCTCCTGCTCCGCCCCACTTGGGGCTAGAGGCTTGAGACTAGGGGCTTGTGGGGAGGAGGAACTAGTCTTTAGCCTCCAGTCCCTAGCCCCTTTTTGCAGCGTAAGCTCCCCTTTCAGCCGATACAGCTCGGCCCCCCAGAAACGCTCCCCAGTTTTGTCTCCTGCAGCGAGAGCCTCTGTCACGGCACTCAACCCTTCTGCGATCTGTGCGGCTTTCCAACAGGCCTCGGTCATGAAGGTAAGGTACATAGGCCGGAACAACCTTGCCCCTGTAGCTTGGCAGGCAGCCAGCCCTTGCCGGATCTGCGCGATGCCTTCTGCGTGGAAGCCTTGCTCGGCGAAGGCCCAACCTTGAATTATCATCATCTGCCCCAAGAAGTTCGCAAACTTGTGCTCAGCACACAGGGTGATGGCCGCTTTGGCTTGCTGCTGGACCGCGCGCGGCTCTCGGCGGTAGAGATGAATATGCCCTACATGTAATTCGGCAATAGCTGAGCTGAAAGAGTGGGCGATCTCCCGGGCGAGGGCGAGCACGTCGTGGGCTTTCTGGAGTGCCTGGTCTGGATAGCCCCGGAGCCACAGAATCTGGCCCATCCGAGCAAGGCCAAACACCCTGGGGTCCAGTCCGTACACAAACGCGTGGGACCGGTGGTGTTGGGGGTCGTAGAGTTCCAGGGCGTGCTTAAACTGCCTGTGGGCAAAAGCAAAGTCTCCACGGAGGAAGGAGGTGTTTCCCAACGCAATCCGAGCTTCGAGCAGGAAGCCGGGGTCCTGTACGCTCTCGGCCAAGCTGAGGAGTTGCTCCCCTAACTCGTGGGCTCTCTGGACCTCTCCCCGCACCAAGTACACCGACCGCAACTCTTCGACGAACAGTGGCACCCCATCCGTCTTGCTTACTATCTGTTGCATCACTTCGGTTGGCAGCGCCTTTCCACTGGTGAGCTGTTCGACGATGGCACTGGTCTGCTTCCGTCCTAACCGACTCAGCACGAGGTGACTGACGTGCGAACGGGACGCCCAGGTTGGTGTAAACTCGGGCCGAAAGGTCAACAACATCAGCATGCGGGCTGTGGGCACTTGATCCAGACACAACGCGAGAAACTCCAGGGTAGAGGGGTCCGCCCAATGCAAATCTTCCCAGACCGTGTAGACCGGTGCGCACTCGGCTTCCTCGAACAGCCAGTGTAATAACACATCAAGCGTCTTCCGTTTTTGCTGCTGGGGAGTCAAGGTCAGGGGGGAAACCGTGTCTGGGTGAGGGAGCGACAGCAACGCAGCCAGTAGTGGTACCGTGTCACTCTGCGGGAAATGGTAGCGAGCGAGCGTCTGTTCAAGTTTCTGGACCTTGGCGTGCGGCGTATCGCTGGGTACGAAGCAGAGCACCTGCTGTACATGCTCAATGAGCGGATAGAACGCACTGTTCTGGTGATAGGGGGAACAACGAAACTCAATGCGGACCGCGCTGTTTTGGGCAATCTGGTCTTTGAGTTCCTGGACGAGGCGGGACTTGCCAATACCGGCTTCGCCACTGAGCAAGACGACTTGGCCTTCGCCCTCTGGGGCTTGTTCCCAGCGGCGGCGAAGGAGCGCGAATTCTTCTTCTCGGCCTACCAGGGGCGTAAGTCCGGCCTGGACCGCCACGTCAAAGCGACTTTGGGCTTCGCTCTCTCGCACCACGCGATGGAGCGTCAGCGGAGTCGTTACCCCTTTGAGTTCCGGTTGTCCGCGATCTTCACACGCAAACAATCCCTCGACTAATCGATAGGTGGCCGCGCTGATCATCACTTCATCAGGACTAACGTGTCCCTGGATGCGCGCGGCAATGTTCGGCGTCTCACCCAGGGCAAGCATCTCGCGTTTCTCGCTGCTGCCGATCTCGCCAATGACGACTAACCCGGTGTGAATGCCGATACGGACTTGAAGAGGGGGCCGCCTTTCCTGTTCCCCGTCCCCTGTAACCTGTCCCCTCATTGCTCCAATAATTTCGAGCCCCGCGCGCACTGCCCGTTGGGCATCGTCCTCATGCGCGGTGGGATAGCCAAAGTACACCAACAAGCCATCGCCCAGATGCTGTGCGATGTGTCCCTCATAGCGCCGGATCACCGCGCCGCGGGTCTCTTGATAGCTCCGCACCACGTTGCGCAGTTCCTCGGGATCAAGTTGAGCGGACAATGCGGTTGATCCGACGAGGTCACAGAACATCACCGTCAGTTGGCGACGTTCGGCGGCACTCAGTTCGGGGTTCGGAGTCCGGAGTTTAGAGTCCGAGGCAGGCGTGTCTTTTCTCGCCGGTTCTCCGGTTTTCCGATTCTCCGGTTCCTCTTTTGCCGAACTGCCCGTCCAGACCAACACCTCACCATCTTCATCCACGGCTACGCGTTCGGCTTTGATGAGTTCGCTCTTGAGGTCCTCCAGATATTCGTCATCCAGGTCGAATCGCCGCTTCAGCGCGCGATAGGCGCCACGGCCTTTGCTCTGTAACAGTTCGCGGACTTGGTTCAGCATCTCATCGAACGGCATAGCCTGTCCTCGGAGTTCTTTTACCCTTGTGAGTATGGCTGGACAACCTGCTGCTCCAAGATGGGCAGGGTCGTCATTCCCGCGCAGGCGGGAATCCAGGACTCCCGCAAGTTCCAGGGCTCTGCGCCTGGATGCCCGCCTGCGCGGGCACGACGGACTGGAGAAACCACGTGTACGGAATGCCCGTATAGTAGAGTGCTTCCCTTGGGCTCCTGAGTTTGACAGCAAGAGAGGAATGGGATTAGAAGCGAGCCTGGGGTTGTCAATTTTTGAGCCGGTCGGAGGACACACGTATGAAAAATCCTATTTGTGAAATGCTGGGGATCGATTTTCCATTGGTCGCGTTTAGCCACTGTCGTGACGTGATCGCGTCGGTGAGTCGCGCGGGCGGCTTTGGTGTGCTGGGCGTGACGGCATTCTCGCCGGACCAGCTTGAGATGGAGTTGAAGTGGATCGACGATCACATTGAGGGCAGACCGTATGGGGTTGATGTGCTCATTCCAGAGAATGTGTCGATTAAGGAAGAGAAAGGTGTCACTATCGGTGCGCTGGCGGAACGGGTCCCGCAAGCCCATAAAGACTTCGTGCGTAATCTGCTGATGAAGCATGACGTCGAGCCGCCACGGCTGCTTGAAGGCGGCCCGCTCGGACGTCCAGACGCGCAATCGTCTCTACAGCAGGATGCGGCCTTGCATTTGTTGGAGATTGCCTTTCGTCATCCGATTAAGTTGATTGCGAATGCCCTCGGTGTCCCACCACAATCGATGCTTGATATGGGCCGTGCTCACGGTGTTCCGGTGGCTGCGCTGGTTGGCGCGAAAGAACATGCGGTCCGTCAGGTACAGGTCGGAGTTGATATTATCGTCGCGCAAGGAGGCGAGGCTGGTGGACATACCGGTGAGGTCTCGACCCTCGTTTTGATCCCCGAAGTCGTGCGTGCCATTAAACCGATTCGCACTGTGCCGGTGTTGGCCGCGGGTGGCATTATGACCGGTCGTCAGATGGCGGCGTGCATGACCCTTGGTGCTGCTGGGGCGTGGACGGGATCGGTGTGGTTAGCCACGACGGAATCGGAGACCACGGAAATCTTTCGGCAGAAGATGATCGAGGCGCGATCGCGTGACACCGTCCGTTCCAAGTGTCGCACCGGCAAGTACACACGACAGCTCCGCTCAGCCTGGACTGATGCGTGGGAAGGCCCTGACGGCATTAAGGCGCTGCCCATGCCGCTGCAAAGCCTTATTAGTGAACCGGCGCTGTATGCCGCGCAGCGAGCCGCCGAGCGCGGGAACGCGAAAGCGCGGGAACTCGTCACCTATTTCGTCGGCCAGGGGGTGGGATTGGTGGACAGTGTAAAGTCTAGCCGTGTCGTGGTGCGAGAGTTCATGGAAGAATTCGCTGAGGCACTTGCGGATATGCAAGGCTTCGTGCCGTAGCGAGTTTCGGGGTTCAGAGTTCAGGGTTCAGGGTTCGGGTTCTGAACTCGAAACCCGCTACGGTGCTAAAGACTTCCCTTCGTGGACAGCACGCCTTTGACCCGTGGATCGTACTGCACGGCGCTGCTCATGGCGCGCGCGAAGGCTTTGAAGCTGGCTTCGATAATGTGATGCGGGTTGCGCCCTTGCGTCATGTTGAAATGGAGGTTCATGCCGAGTTGATTGGTGAAGGCGAGATGAAAATCGTGGATCAATTCCGTGGCGAAGTTGCCGACCTTTTCTTGCTGGATTTTGAGATTGTAGGCGAGAAAGGGGCGGCCACTGAGATCCACAATGCATGACACCAGCGCCTCATCAAGTGGGACGGTCGCGTCACCAAAACGCCGAATCCCTTTCTTGTCGCCTAACGCTTCGCGAAATGCTTGTCCTAGTGCCAACCCGACATCTTCGACTGTGTGATGGTCGTCGATCGCGAGGTCCCCTGTCGCTTCGATGGTCAGGTCAAAAAATCCATGCCGGGTAAACAACTCCAGCATGTGATTGAGAAACGGCACACCGGTCGAGATGTGATACGTCCCTTCACCGTCGAGATTGATAGTCAGCCGGATGTCGGTTTCAGCGGTTTTTCGATGCAGTGTCGCGATGCGTGCCTGTGTGGCCATGGGCGCCTCCATTGAGACGATACTGCACTGCACGCGCATGGGCCTCAAGCCCCTCCATCTCCGCCAAGCGGATAATCTGCGGACCCAGGGTGGCTAACGCACGTGGTGAGGCTTCGATGACACTGGTGCGTTTGAGGAAGTCGTAGACACCAAGAGGTGAAGAGAACCGCGCGGTCCCGCCAGTCGGCAGTACATGATTGGGACCAGCCATGTAGTCACCAAATGGTTCAGTGGACCAATGACCAAGGAAAATTGCGCCAGTGTGACGGATGTCTTTGAGCCACGACCGTGGATTCTTGACGGCCAACTCCAGATGTTCTGGTGCCAGGGCATTGGCGAGAGCAACAATTTCCGCACGGTCACGAGCAATGATGACGGCACCGTGACGTTTAAGTGAGGCTTGGGCGATGGTGCGACGAGACAGCGTCACTAGTTGTTCGGTGAGCGAGTGGACAACCGCAGTTGCGAGCTTCTCTGATGTGGTGAGACAGAGCGGCGCGGCGAGTTCATCATGCTCAGCTTGTGACAGCATGTCCGCCGCGACGTAGTCGGGAGAGGCACTGTCATCGGCAATGACCAAAATTTCACTGGGCCCCGCAACCATATCAATATCAACTTGTCCAAAGACCAGCCGTTTGGCGGTCGCCACGTAAATGTTCCCCGGACCAACGATCTTATCCACGCGGGGGACGGTTTTGGTGCCGTAGGCGAGGGCGGCCACCGCTTGCGCTCCGCCAATACGAAAGAAGGCGTCCGCACCAGCGAGCGCCGCGGCCGCGAGAATACCGGGATGGTACCCCTGGGGAGAGGGCGGAGAGACGACAATAATCTCTTTCACGCCCGCGACTTTGGCGGGGATCACATTCATCAACACCGAGGAAGGATAGGCGGCTTTTCCACCGGGCACGTACACGCCCGCTCGTTCCAGCGGCGTAATCTGTTGTCCCAGTGTCACGCCGAGTGGGTCACGATAGGACCACGAATGCTGTCGCTGTTTATTGTGGAAGGTGGCAATACGTTTGGCCGCGGTTTGTAATGCTGCCCGGTCGGCGCGCGGGAGGGTATCAAGCGCGGCGGCCATCTCGGCTTTGGTGACGTGTAAAGAGGCGGGTGTCAGATGGACACGATCAAATTGTTTGGTATAGGCACACAGCGCGCGGTCGCCGGTCTTTTTCACCTGCTGGAGAATTTCTCGCACGCGCGTTTCGACTTCAGCGCCCGCCGATTCTCCGCGCGTCAATAACTGCTGCAATCGGCGTTGATAGGTGGGGTCCGTCGTTCTCAGTAAGGGGACAATCATGCAGGAACTTTACGGTGTGAGGCGGAGAACGTAAAGCGCGACGCGGAGGCGGGCGTTGGGAGTTGGGCTTTGGGGGAGACACTCAGAATCCCAAATCCGCAATCCCAATTTTTTCTTCACTCTTCACTCTTCTCCTTGACCCTGCGAATGTCCGCGCCGAGATGCGAGAGTTTTTCTTCAATCCGTTCATATCCGCGATCGAGATGATAGACCCGCGAGACTTCAGTCGTTCCCTGTGCCGCAAGCCCGGCCAGAATTAACGACACGCTGGCGCGTAAGTCTGTTGCCATGACGGGGGCGCCACTGAGAAAAGCCATGCCGTTCACAGCCGCAGTGTTCCCCCGTGTCAGGATATTGGCTCCGAGTCGTGCCAGTTCTTGCGCGTGCATGAAACGGTTCTCGAAGACGGTTTCGGTAATGAGGCTACGGCCATCTCCGAGTGTCAGGAGGGCCATCATCTGCGCTTGGAGATCAGTCGGAAAGCCGGGATAGGGCCAGGTGATCACATCAACACTCAAGGGTCGACCTTGGCACGACGCTTCAATGCCATCCTCTCGTTCAACAATCTGGACACCCGCGTCTTGGAGTTTGTCGAGAAAGGCGCGCAAATGATTTGCTCGTGCGCCACGGACGAATACGCGGCCCCCAGTGATGGCACCAGCAATGAGAAAGGTGCCCGCTTCTACGCGGTCGGCAACGACCTCGTGAGTGACACCATGGAGGGTTGTGACTCCATCAATCGTGATCGTTCCTGTGCCTGCTCCACTGATGCGTGCTCCCATCGCATTGAGCATCGTTGCTAAGTCTTCAATCTCCGGTTCGCAGGCGGCGTTTTCAATGACTGTTGTTCCTTCAGCGAGGGTGGCGGCCATGAGGATATTTTCGGTCGCGCCCACTGAGGGAAACTCAAAGACAATATGTGCCCCGTGCAGGCGTTTCGCCTCGGCTTCGACGTAGCCTTGTTGGTGGCGGATCGTCGCTCCTAATTGTTGCAAGGCATCGAGATGGATATTGACCGGACGCGTGCCAATCGCGCAGCCTCCCGGCGTGGACACCCGAGCACGACCAAAGCGCGCCAGCAGTGGACCGAGTACCAAGAACGACGCGCGCATGGTTTTGACTAAATCATACGGCGCTTCGCACTGGTGGACGGTATGAGGAGAGATCACGATCTCATCTTCACTCAGCCATTCGCTTTGGGCTCCGAGTTCATGCAGTAAGCGTACGGCGGTCCGAATATCCATGAGCCGGGGAACACGACGCAGGCGACATTCTTCCTGGGTCAACAGGGAAGCAAAAAGTAATGGCAGCGCGGCATTTTTTGCACCGCTGACGGTGACCTCACCTCGTAACGGCACCCCACCCCGCACAACGATCTTATCCATATCAGCTTTTTCCTCTGAACGTCGCGGTGCACGACGTTCCGCTCTTTTTGTCAGGCACGTGTGTGTCTCCGGCAACACATGACGAACACTCTAGCTTGGGCCAAGATGTGCGAAGACTCGGATCGGAAAACCCGGAGGGACTACTTGTGAGGTGGCACTGTACCTTATTTTTCGCATATTGCCAAATTTCTCCGAAAAATCTCTTGTCCTCATGATCAAACCGGAGTAGTTCAGTTCTTTTGCGCCGCGACCACCCGGCCAACGCCCGCGTAATCGGGCACGCAAAAGCCATTGGCGAATCCGGTATGCTCTTTAAGCATGGACATGAGGACAGCCTCTTGTCCGTCGCCGATCTCCAGTACTAGCCAACCGTTAGTCGCGAGGTACTCGGGTGCTTCGTTCAAAAATTGGCGGTAAAAATCGAGCCCATCTTCTCCACCATCAAGGGCATGCCGTGGCTCCCAGTCTCGGACCTCCGGTTGCAGGGTCAGTAGGTCGCTGCGGGTGATATACGGTGGGTTGGAGACAATCAAAGCAAACAAGTGGCCCTGGTGAGTAACCGGCGTAAACAAAGAGCCTTGCAGGAAATGGATACGTTGGTGAACGCTATGTTGCTGCGCATTGGCCGTTGCGACAGCGAGCGCATTCGCGGAAATGTCGGTTGCCCAGATCTCGGCGGCAGGCAGCTCGGTGGCGAGGGCAATGGCAATGCAGCCGCTGCCAGTGCCAATATCGAGAATACGGGTGGGGGGTTGGGACTGATGAGGATTTGGGATTTGGGAAAGGAAGCGTAAGGCAGTTTCGACGAGGAGTTCTGTCTCCGGGCGGGGAATCAGCACACGCGAGTCTACCGCGAACTCCAATGACCAGAACTCTTGTATGCCGGTAATGTACTGTACTGGTTCATGTTGGAGGCGGCGGGAGAGTATCTGTTGAAACGTGGCAATCTGAGGGAGGGACAGCACGGTATGAAAACGAGCGTAGAGCCCGGCGCGATTGATGCCAAGGCTGTGGGCCAGTAACACTTCGGCATCAAGCTGGGGAGTTGTCAGGCCCAAGGCCATAAGCTCGGCTTCGGCCCAGGTGAGTACCTGGGCGAGGGTGGCATTGGATGGGGAGAATATATTGTGGGGACCTGTTGCTGCCCCATTGCTGCTACTGACAGCTCTCACTCGCGACTCGGAACTCATAACGCGAAACTAACTGTCCGTCGTTTTGAGCATTTCCGCCTGATGCGAGGTATTCAGAGCATCAACGACAGGGTCAAGTTCGCCATCCAGCACGCGGTCGAGTGTGTACAGGGTCAAGTTAATGCGGTGATCCGTGAGGCGTGATTGCGGAAAATTATAGGTGCGGATGCGCTCAGATCGATCTCCCGATCCGACCATGCTGCGACGCGAAGCGGAAATCGCCGCTTGCTGTTCTCCCCGCGCTTTTTCTAATAAACGAGCCCGGAGGATTTTCAGCCCCTTCGCCTTGTTCTTGTGTTGTGACTTTTCATCTTGGCACGACACCACTAGGCCTGAAGGAATATGGGTAATGCGGACCGCTGAGTCGGTGGTATTGACGCTTTGACCACCTGGACCAGATGAACGGAACACATCAATGCGTAGGTCTTTATCGTCAAGGTGGACATCGACGTCATCCGCTTCCGGGAGTACAGCCACGGTGACCGCCGAGGTGTGAATCCGTCCGGAAGCTTCCGTTTCTGGCACGCGCTGGACGCGATGGACACCGCCCTCGAACTTGAGGCGGCTGTAGGCGCGCTTGCCTTCGATCATGCTGATGATTTCTTTGATACCGCCAAGACCGGTGGTGCTGGAACTCATCACCTCGAGCTTCCAATGGTTGCGCTCCGCATAGCGCGTGTACATGCGAAAGAGATTGGCGGCGAATAAACTCGCTTCCTCGCCGCCCGTGCCAGCGCGGATTTCGAGCAGCACGTTTTTTTCGTCAAGCGGGTCTTTCGGGATGAGCAGGCGACGGAGATCGTCTTGCAATTGCGTGCTTCTGGCCTCTAAAGCTGTTTGCTCTTCTCGGGCCATCTCGCAGACCGCCGGGTCCGGGTCCTCCAGCAAGGTCTTGTTGTCAGCGAGTTCGTGCGTAACCTGCCGCCATTCACGAAAACACGTGATGACTTCCTCTAGCGACGAATGCTCCTTGGCGAGTTTGGTGTACTCCTTGGAGTTGTTCCGCGCTTCCGGTTGCACGAGGGCTGCTTCGAGTTCTTGGTACCGCTTCTCGACCTCGGTGAGCTTACCGAAGAGGGTATCTGTATCACTCATGCCAATTGTTCTCGTCTGAGCTGTGTAGCTCTTGGGGTGTGAAAAAGGGGTCAGGGCGGTTGATGAACCGCCCTGACGGGAAGGAAACTGACGCTCTGTTGCTCAATCCTATCAGGAGTGAGGCGAAGCCGTTGTAGGGACGCTACGCTTGTGGTGCCGCTGCCGCAGTCGCCGCGGTCGCCGCGTCGGATTTGTTATACCGGCGGCGGAAACGTTCGACCCGTCCGCCAGCGTCCATGATCCGTTGGCGACCGGTGTAGTACGGGTGGCACTGGGAACAGACATCAAGGTGAATCGTTGGGGATGTCGATTTCGTTTCAAATGTATGACCACACGCGCACGCGACCACACATTTATCGTATTTGGGATGGATGCCGTCTTTCATTCTCAACCTCCGCTGGCTACTATTACCACCTCGCTGCAAGAGCCGCAAGGTGAATTAGGAGGGACACATGGAACCGCAACATCTGCGAGATATGCAGGAGGCACTCCAACACGAACATGTCGATGGTTGGCTGTTCTACGATTTTCGCGGGAGTGATCCGCTCGCGTATCGTATTCTTGGTCTAGATACGACGACGATTTCCACTCGCCGTTGGTACTACTTCATTCCCGCTCACGGTGAACCGGTAGGGGTCGTCTCCAGTGTTGAGCCACGCCGGCTCGATCTCCTCCCCGGCCAGAAGCGGGTTTTTCTCTCGTGGCAGCAACTCCAGGCCCATCTTGCCGAGACCTTGCGCGGAGTGCATCGGATAGCCATGCAGTATTCCCCGGGCAATGCGATTCCCTATATCTCCCGTGTCGATGCTGGAACCATTGAGCAAATTCGCCAGCTTGGGGTCGAGGTCGTCTCCGCCGCTGATTTGGTGCAACGGTTCGAGGCGGTGTGGACAACTGTCCAATGGGAGAGTCACCTGCGTGCCGCCAAAGGGGTCCGCGAGACCGTGGACGAGGCATTTGCCTATATCCGGCAACATGCGTCGGTGTCCGAATACGCTACGCAACAGTTCATTCTTCAACGGTTCGCGGATCGGGGATTAACGACCCACCACCCACCGATTGTAGCGATCAATGCTCATAGCGCCGATCCACATTTTGAGCCCCAGCCAGAAGGCTCCGCGCTCATTCGACCAGGCGACTTCGTGTTGATTGACCTATGGGCAAAAGAACCGAACGGCGTCTACGCCGATATTACCTGGACGGGATTCATGGGCGCGGAGGTGCCTGCTCGGTATCAGGAAATTTTCACGTATGTGCGCGATGCCCGCGATGCCGCGATTGCTTTTGTGCAAGAACGAATGAGACGGGAACAGTCCTTTGCTGGGTATGAGGTCGATGCGGCATCGCGCCAGGTGATTGTCGATGCCGGGTATGGCGACTACTTCGTGCACCGCACTGGCCATTCGATTGGTGAAGAAGTGCATGGGAACGGCGCGAACATGGACGGTCTGGAAACCCGCGACGAGCGACGCGTATTGCCGGGGACCTGCTTTTCCATCGAACCAGGCATCTATCTGCAAGGGGAGTTTGGTGTGCGTAGTGAGATCAACATCTACATGACTCCGAGCGAGGCGATTGTCACCGGTGCGCCGATGCAAACTGAGGTCGTTCCCATCTTGGCGTAAGGAAAACTCCATGTTGACACATTACATTCGGGCTGCCATGCGGCAAGCAAAATATGAAATCTTGTCCGACGATGGCCCCTTTTACGGGAAAATTCCCGGCTTTGATGGCGTCTATGCCAACGCCGAGACCCTCGAATCCTGTCGTGAGGAACTCGAAGAGGTCCTGGAAGAATGGATTTTATTCCGCGTCTCGAAAACCCTTGCCGTCCCTCTTGCCGGAGGAATTGAGTTAGCCGTCGCCGAGTGGGAAAGTCTCTGAATGGTGAAGAACTTGGCGATCTTCGACATCGACGGCACGTTGACCCAAACGACGCACGTCGATGATACCTGTTTCGTGCAATCCTTTATTGATGAGCTGGGGATTCACGATCTGGATACTGACTGGTCACGGTATCCCACGGTTTGCGACTCCGGCATTACCCAGCACATTTTTCGCACGCATTTTGACCGGATGCCTTCAGCGACAGAGAGAGTCCGGCTTCAGCATCGCTTCGTTTCGCTTCTGGAACAAGCCTACGAACGTGAGCCGCACCTGTTTGTCGAGGTGCCAGGCGCGGGAGCCGCAATCCACGAGCTCCGACAGCACCCTGACTGGGCCGTGGCGATCGCGACTGGGGGGTGGCAAGCATCCGCTCTGTTTAAGCTCGGTAAAGCTCGTATTGCCGTGGAGGGGATTCCCGCCGCGTTTGCTGACCACGGCGTCACACGCGAAGTGATTGTGGCCGCGGCGCTCGTCATGGCGCGACATACGTACCAGCAGCACCAGTTTGCTCGCATTGTGTGTATCGGCGATGGGGTGTGGGACGTTCGTACCGCTCGGCAACTCAATCTAGAGTTTATTGGTGTCGCGAGTGGAGAGCGCGAGACGGTCTTGCGCGCTGAAGGTGCACGCGCCATTATTCGGGACTTCTCGGATTTTGATCAATTTCGACACATGCTAGAGGAACTTGACTATGGCAAAAGTGTGGTTTGTTCGTCCGCAAAATAAGATGATCGCTCTGGGCGGAAAGCCCGCCTACCAAGGCGAGATGCAACAATTGATTTGGCCGCTTGATCTCGGCCTGCACCGGTTTCATGGGCCGATTCCCCTGGTTCCCAATGATGAAACGCCGCAAGAATTCGCCCCTGAGGATAAGGTGTTCGTCGAAGTGACGGCGGACGATATGAAGATGGGCACGAGCTACCAAGTGGGGTTCTACTCCTCCCCCTATTCGCCGAAAGCCGCGATCGCGCGCTTGGGACAGCCATATCAAGGGTAGTGGCTGGCCTTCTAAAAAATCCCTCTCCCGACTGAGTCAATGACCTCAAGTTAAGAGTTTTTGGCGTGGTGGAAGTTGCCCCTCGCGCCACCATTCGCCTGTGGTTTCACCACCGGTGAAATGGTGGCGCACGGCGACCATGAGGTTGAGCTTCATGCCGATGCCCGAGCCGGGAGCAGGAATCGCGGCCCCCACTCATATCATGTCCTTGGCCATTACGGGGCAGGGCCGCTGCCCGGAACTCTGGCGAAGGTGAGCGGACTTGAGAAAGGGCGAACACATCCAGCGCAGGAGACGAGGGTATGAAGACGAATCTGAGGAGACGATTGCTGGTGAGCGGGCTGCTGGTGAGCGGGCTGCTCAGTGGGACGCCGAGCGTGGGAGCGCCGAGCGCGGCGGGGCGCACGCAGTGGCTGAGCACGGCGGGGCAGGTGCCCGAAGGGCTAAGCTGGTCCGAGTGGCAGAGTATCCGCGCGGCGTATGAAGCGGGGCGGCATGCGTTCCAGCCCACGGCGCACGGCTGGCAGGGGCGTAATCCGGGCCAGCTGTGGGTGACGACGTTCGATCAGCGCGGGTTCGAGGCGCGGCCCGCGCACGGCGTCTGGCGGTGGGGGTTGGAACTGCACAGCTATGGCTTCGGGGATGCGCAACATCCCGTCGGCGGGCAGCCGACCGTGCACGCCGCCGGCCTGCGCCTGAGCTATCAGTGGGATGAGACGGTGTGGGAATGGTTCGTCAACGACCCGTGACCGTCACGGGCGTGAACGATGAGACTGTGGATGGCGCATCGGTTACACCATCATCACGGCGGCGACGAGCCCGGACACCGTTTACGACGGGATCGCGGTGGCCGATGTCAGTGTGAGCAATTGTGATGACGGGGAGGCCGACCTCACGCTGAGTAAGACGGATGGGGTGACGACGGTGCTCCCGGGACAGACGGTGACCTATACGATCACGGGGAACAACGCGGGCCCGGCGGCGACGACCGCGACGGTGACGGACACGTTTCCCGCCGCGTGTGGGAGTGTAAGTTGGACGTGCACGACGGGAGGCGGGGCCAGTTGCACGGGGAGTGGCAGTGGGAATGTGAATGACCCGGTGATTCTGCCTAATGGCGGGGGTGTGACCTACACGGCGACGTGTATGGTAGCGGGGAGTGCGAGTGGGAGCCTGATCAACACAGCGAGCATAAGCTCCTCGAATGACCCGAACACGGGCAACAACAGTGCCACGGACACGGATACGATCTGTACGTATGCGCTGACGCCACCAAATCAAGTGGTGACGGCGAGCGCGAGGGCGATGCAAGTGGTGGTGACGACCCCAGCGGGATGTGGGTGGACGGCGGTGAGTCACGTGCCGTCGTGGGTGATGGTGACCAGCGGAAGTTCGGGCAGTGGCACGGTGCAGTACAGCGTGGCGGCCAATGCCGGTCCTAATCCTCGCCGCGGGCACCTGACGATCGCGGGCCAGCCGTTCCTGGTATCGCAGCGCACCCCTGTGCCGCCGCCGTGCACGGTGACGATTCCTTCTGGGACGACAGTGGGCAATGGCGTGGGTGGGGCGAACTTCCTGATCACTGCTTCAACGGGGAATTGTGCGTGGTCCGTAAAGAGTCACGTGGTGTGGATGACCATCACCTCGGCGGCCAGTGGAAGCGGAGGGAGTTTGGTGACGTTCACGGTTGTGGCGAATTCGACCGGCCAGCCGCGGGCGGGGCGGATCACGGTCAACGGCAAACGGTACACGGTCACGCAGAATCCGTAAGCTGTTCCTCTCGCTGCCACGCGGGCGGAGAGTGCTCTGGGCCTTCGGCACCACCGCACTCTCCGCCCGCGTGGCGTCGCTCTGTCATCGCCGCTCCTCCAACCGGTCGCGTTCCGCCGGAGAAGCGGGCACAACGGGAGCCAGATGGAGCATGAATTTCCTAAGGTTCCTTCCTTCAAGATGCGGATGTGTGATGCGGGTGAATACTTATCCCGCTGTGGCGCGCCGTGCGAGGGGAAAAACCTACCCCTGAAAGGAGAAGGGGGATGGAGTGAATCGTCCCCTACCCCACTAACGGTCTCGCGTCGAGAAACCGGTCGAGCACATTCTTCGTGATCCGTGACACGTTATTCTTGTATTTATTGTGCGAGAGACTGCCTGCCCAGGCGATAGAACTCGATGACCACACGGCCCCCCCATTCGGGGTCTCGTAAAAAACCATATCCGCTCGGACGAGTTCATTTTCCGTGCCCCCAAGTCCGGGATAGGTCGCGAGCAACTCCTCACAGACGACCAGATAGATGTCCGTGTGCCGACCTTGTGAGGTTGCCAGTACGAGCGCATGTGGAGGAGTGCCCAAGTGTCGATCCGCCCGGTCAATCTCCAGTCCCGCCGCGCCGCCGCCAATCAAGCCGAAATCGCCAATCAGTTCATCCTTGCTGACGCCTTCAAAGATGAACGCTGCCCGTGGATGAAAACTGTCCGGTAGGCGATGGTACGGAGCCGAGATATCGAAACCCTGAGCGGTAAATCCCGTGCCCAGGATCATTTGTGTGTGGAGGGCGACTCTGCCGCCGCCACAGGCCACCGTATTCGCCGGTAAAGCTGTGATAATACTCGCCCGGTTCCGCTGCCCAGGTGCGAATCCCGCCTTCGTTGCGTCGCACTTCGATCACGCCGGGCAATTCTGGATGATAGGCGATACGCCAGTACCAACCGTTGGCACCCATATACATGAGGCGGCCACCTTGCTGCTGGTAAGCCATCATCGCATCCCACATTGACTTGGAATGGTATTCGGGATGGGTGCCGGAGAGGATCACGGAGTAAGGTTTGAGCAGTGCGAACCCATGCGCGTGCAAGTCTTCATCGGTGATGACATCGAACTCATATCCCAGCGCGTCGAGCCAATTGGTGATGTGGGTATCCGCGTTAAACTGCCACAGGGAAGAGCCGTGTCCACCAAGAGCAGAGATATGTTTTGGCCGCATATTGAGGATGGGCCGCAGGCGGGAAGAATAACACACCCCCGAGTGGTCGGAATGAACGTCATAACACGAGGCGCCATACTCGCGGTGCTCGTTGAGAAAGAGCGCGTACTTATCGAGGGGAATCAACCGACCGGCGAACACTTCCATGATCCCGGCGTTGGTGCCCATGTGCTCGTTCGCATACGCCATGTAACTGGCGGTGGGGAGCAGGAACGCGATTTTCTTTTCCTTGCCAGGCTGCGGTCTGACAGCGAACGGGATGTAGTCTTCCTCATCGCCAGACCGCAAGCGCGCCGCATAGAGACCGCTTTTCATCGTGGCGGGAATCGTGAGCGTGAAATCCACTTCCCAGCCCGCGTCATAAATGTCGTCGTCATGGAAATGGATCGCGCCGTAGTGATCCGGTTTGTCGTTCCAGTTCATCGACTCGCCAGTCCAGTTGTATCCTTTCATGCCACGGACGGGCAGGTTCATGGTGTGACCGTGGAGGCGGTTCGGCGACACATCCGTGACTTTCTGTGAACTGATGTCCCGTGAGAAATCCCACATCCCAACAACGGCGGTGGTCAATGTGGCGGGGACCGGGCCACTCTTGAGCATCTCCATTTCCGCGCGGTTCAATGCGCGGTTGGCGAGTCGTGGACTGTCGATTTTGCCGTTGTACGTACAGGCCAGTTGGCCTTTGCCAGTGCCTGTGCGGCACGCCGCGAACATCAAGGGCGCGTCCGTCTCGCCAAGCTGAGTGATTTTTGTTCGTGCGCGGGCTTCTCCCGCATCCGTCGCCAGTGGATAATTGACCAGTGGCTCTTGGTAGAGTGTCACCGCGCGGGTTTTGGCATCATAGCTCGCGGCGACGAAATACCACTCACGAGCCAGCAGAGGTTTCCCGGTCGAGAGGATTTCTTGATTGCCACGTCCATCGCCAAGAATCAGCGCGAGCGAGCCATCGCGTTCCGAGATGACCAAGGCGAATCCGGCTTTGGTGCGATCGTGATACTTCGCCATGATGACCTGCTGACCCTTGTCCGGCGAGGTCGGCCAGATCATGGCTTGGCAGGAAAAGCTGTCGAGTCGTGCCAGCACTGAAGAGTGAGGGATCGTGACATAGGAGCCTGACTCAATGACTTGTTTGCGTCCTGTGTAAGTTTTGTTGGCGGAGGTCTTAATAACTTTCTCGCGTACGCCAGGGCCAGCCGGGTTGGAATCCCCACAAATAATGCGGACGATCTCGACTTGATAGGTTGGCAACTCGCAATTGACCATGAACGAGAGCGTCTCGCCGGGGGCGGCGCTGATCTTGTCGCTATAGCCGGTGATTTTCATACTCGGTCCTCACTCGTTACTCGCTACTCGTTTACTCTAAGGCTCCGCCTGTATGTTTCTTCCATCGCCGTCGGAAGACCTCGCGTTCCGCGTCTTCGAGATTGGTGAAGATCTCGCCTTTCAGGAGTTTGACTGGTTTGCCCGGCTCACCGGGGAGCAAACCGAGCGTCCACTCTTGATGGGGTTTCGTGCAGACCAGAACATATTTGTCCCGCGTCGACTCACCACGAAAAACGTTGAGCACCCGTTGTAACGCGGGACTGTGATGGCCAATCGGTGTCTGGTTGAACTCGGCGACCACTGAGTGGTCTTGGTCGCTGACTTTATAGGTGGACATGTGCTCCTCCAAAAATTCCCTCTCCTGGCTGGGAGAGGGTTGGGGTGGGGCTTTCAAGGAGAGGTTTTTTACCACAAGAAGAGCAGAGTCGTCATTCCCGCGCAGGCGGGAATCCAGGACTCCCGTAAGCCACGGGACACTGCGCCTGGATGCCCGCCTGCGCGGGCACGACGGACCAGAAAACCCCGGCATGCGGAAAACCCGTAAAATTGCGGGCAACGAGAAAAACCTACCCTTCAAAGCTGGGGTGAGGGGGATCAAAGAGAGATTCCTTGTGACGCGTTAGCCTTTTGATGCAGCAGACGAAGCAAACGCCGCCGCTACGTTGCGCCGCTGAATTTTCCCTGTGGCGGTGCGCGGAATCTCTTTGGCCATATAAATCATCTTAGGCACCTTGAACGCCGACAGCCGCTCGCGGCAATGCGCGACTAACGTGGCTTCCGTGGCATCGCCGCGCAGCACCACGACCGCCGCGACCTCTTCCCCGTATTTCGTATCAGGGACACCGAAGCACACCGCTTCGGCTACGGCAGGGTGAGTGAGGAGGACTTCATCAATCTCACGAGGAGATATTTTCTCGCCACCCCGATTGATGAGTTCCTTCAAGCGACCAACAAGAGTGAGATACCCCTCGGCGTCGATAATGCCTTGGTCTCCAGTGCGGAACCATCCATGAGTGAAAGACGTCGCATTAGCTTCGGGATTGTTGTGGTAGCCACGGGTGACATTGGCCCCTTGAATGACCACCTCGCCTTGAGAGCCGGTAGGCAGTAGTGCCCCGGCGTCATCCATGATGGCGACCTGCACGCCAGTGCCTTGACCAACCGAGCCAGGTTTACGTTGCGCTGGCGGCAACGGATTCGAGGCCATTTGATGCGCTGCTTCGGTCATGCCGTAGGCTTCGAGCACAGGGCAGCCGAAGCGATTTTCCAGGCCAGCCATTGTTGCTGGTGCTAAGGCGGAACTACACGACCGGATAAAGCGGAGCCCACTCGTTCCTGGAGCCGGAGCCTGATCTTCATCGGCCCGTGCCAGCAACACTTGATGAATCGTAGGGACAGCAGTGTACCATGTCGCCCGGTGTGTCTTGACGACGGGCCAGAATGAACTAGCGCTGAACCGTGCCGGAACCACCAGAGTCCCACCAGAGCGAAACGTCGCGAGCGTTGACGCGACGAGGCCGTGCACGTGAAACAACGGCATCACACACAGTGAAACGTCTTCCGGTGTCAGCGTGTATGTGGCCATCACGTTGGCCGCTGAGGTCAGCAAGTTGGCATGCGAGAGCGGGACCCCTTTGGGGCGGCTGGTAGTCCCGCTGGTGTGCAGGAACAGTGCAACATCATCAGGCGTGGGAGTAGTGTGCTTACGGGGAAGGGAAGATGCCTTCGTGACCTCGAAACGGACTTGGCCGTCTGGCGCGAGCGAGGCTTCAATCAACAGCGTGTCAGCAGGAGCTGCCGCGCGTGCCTGCTCACCGCCACCTGGTGGGACGATCAACACTTTGGCGTCAATATCTTCCAAGTAAAAGCGAAATTCATCGGTGGTGTAGGCCGGATTCAATGGGGCCGCAGTCGCCGCGGCAGTGGCAATGCCCAGGAATGCGATGATGACTTCCACACCATTGGGTAATGCCATTGCCACCCGGTCGCCACGTCCGATGCCGAGCGTGTGGAGAGTAGCCGCGAACTGTTCCACCTGGGCATGCAAAGCACTGTAAGTGACCATCGGTCCGCCTTCGGGGACGATGAGGGCGGGGTGGGTGGGATGGCTCACTGCGAGGAGATCGCTGAGTATCGAAGGTGATTGGGTATTCATGGTTTTTGCTTCTACCCTAACATGGGCCAATGTCCCAGTAGGGGGCTCATGCAATGAGAAAAGTGCTCAACCAGGCGAGCACGAAGACAGCTTAGGATTTTTCCGCCACCAAGTCTTGAAGAAGTTTGCGAATGCGGTCGAGGGTGGCTTGGTTGACCCGACCAAATGTTTTGACAGCAAGGGATTGAGACAAGGTGTATATCCTGTCCACTCGTACCTTACCTGGCCGGTTGAGGGTGCCCTGGATCAAATCAGCCGAGGTGATCGTGAAGCTGTAATCCACCACCTGCGGGTTGGAAGTCATCGCCACCACAACCATGTCTTGAGTCTTATGGTGGTAGGGGTTGTTGGAGATGATAATCACCGGGCGGCGCCGGCTGGATGAAAGATCGGTGAAAGGAATGGGAATGAGGACAATGTCGCCTTGCTCAGGCATTATTCCAGTCCTCGTCATCAAGAGGGTTATCCCAGAAATCTAGGGTGCTCTGGGCAGCGGAGGTAAGATCCTCAAACCTCTCGTCCGCCTCTCTGATGACGAAGACTGTCACATGGACGCCTGGCGGGAGCGGAACCCGCAATTCCACTTTCCCTTCTTCTTTCACTTCGAGGTCATATTTGAAGGCCATCTTTTGCATGGGGGGACTCCTTGTCAGGTCTCAACGAAGGGGTAGTGAGCACCACGTCAGTACCCACGACAGCACGCCGAGCAATTGCAGGGACATGGCAAGTGTTGTAACGACGAGCACTGCGCGAATCCAGTAGGCTCCCCTTTTGACGCCCCAATACGCCCCTAGCCAGGCGCCGGTAGCGTTCGCTGCCGCGAGGACGAGACCAGCGTCCCACGCCACTTTGCTATCGACAATGAAGACCAGCAGCGCGAGCGTAGTTAAGCAGAGCACAATCGTGACCTTGACACTATTGGCTAACACCAGGTCCATGCCGCCAAACGCACTGAGGGCAACGAGAATAAAAATCCCCACGCCAATCTGTAGGAAGCCGCCGTATACGCCGAGAACGAAGAAGACTAGAGACAGCATCCATCCCTCTTTGAGGGTCTGGTGCAGCGCGAGGGCTCGCGCGTTCAGTCGCGGTTCGAGCAACACCGGGCCGATGAGCAGCAGCATGACAAAGCCCAGAATCGTGCGGAATTGTGCGTCATCGAGTTGGATCGAGATGAATGCGCCGATTAGGGAGCCCAATGTTGCGGGAAGAGCGAGCGACAATGCCAACCGATGATTGGCGACTCCTTGTCGTTGATACGCCGCGAGGGCTGCGACATTCTGAACCGCGACGGCCACGCGATTGGTCCCATTGGCGATCCCAGGTGGAAGACCAATGAAAATGAGCGCGGGTACGGTGAGCATCGCGCCACCGCCGGAGACGGCGTTGATGAAGCCAGCGGCGAGTCCGCTCGCGATGAGCAGAACGAAGTCAAAGAGTGACATGAAAAATGAAAACCATCCCTCCGATTACAAAATCGCGACATCCTCGCTTGTCCACTGCGGGGCGTCAAGCGAGCGGAGTAGCTTTCCTTGACCATACCTGACTACCCTCTTATGATTCGTCGCAAATTTCTTCTCCTAGACGGGAGAGGGATAAGGCGAAAGGAATTCCGTATGGCTCCGACACCAATCAAACTCTACTTCGACTACAAAAGCCCCTTTGCCTATTTGGCGAAAGATGAAGCGTACGCACTTGAAGAAGATTATCATGTGCACATTGAGTGGCTTCCCTACGTTCTCGATATTCCCGAAGCCTTGGGCGATCTCCCGACCCGTACCCAGCAGCAATGGCGGAAAATTCGGTACCTGTACATGGATGCTCGTCGCTGGGCGAATAAAAAAGGGCTCGTTGTCCGCGGGCCGCAAAAAATCTTTGATTCGTCGGTGGCAGCGATCGGCATGTTGTACGCGCAAAGGCAGGGAAAGTTCCGCCCCTACCATGACCGCGTGTACGAACGGTTCTGGCGACGTGAGTTAGACATCGAAGATCAGAACGCCATTGCTGCGATATTGGTTGAGATTGGTGCGAATGGCGAAGGCTTCCTCACGTATATCGCTGGGGCGGGTCGAGCCGATCTTGCGGCTATTCAGCAGCGAGCTGAAGCAGATGAAATTTTTGGCGTACCGATTTTCATCGTTGAAGACGAGATGTTCTGGGGCCACGATCGCGTTCCGTTGCTGAGAGAGAAACTAGATGTGATGGGAGTGAAAAAGTGAAGGCGAATTCCATGAGGATGTGGACATCTGTTGCGATTCAAGTCGTTGTTCCTGTTTTTTTTCTGGCCCCTTTTCTCAGGGCGGAAGAAGCAAAACTCACCAATCGCTATTTTCTCAGCGGTGACGGGACTGTGTCGTTGACCAATCCGAAAACCAACCGTTCGGTGCGTGTTCACTACCGCACTGAAGAGGGGACCTATCCGCAAGAAGCGCGACAGGAGATTGATCGCCTTTTTGGGGTGTCCGCCAATTCTGGCGATCACATCTCGTTGCGTCTCGTCTCGGCTTTGGACTATGTCGAAGATCAGTTTGACTTGCCAATTGTCTTGATTTCTGGGTATCGGAGTGAAGAGTACAATAGCAATCTCCGAGCAAAGGGCGGTGGCGCGGCGAAAGCCAGCATGCATATCGAAGGCATGGCCGCGGATATTAAAGTACGAAAAAACCTGGGCAAGAAAATTTGGGAAAGCGTGAAAGCCATAGGTTGTTGCGGAATTGGCTTTTATGGCGGAGATTCGGTGCATATCGACACCGGCCCGGCACGCTATTGGACGCAGGCGACTTCCAAAGTGCGCACGAACATTTCCGAGAATAATAAGCAGGTAATGGTGCGCACCGATCAAGACATTTACCGCCCTGGAGAAAAAATTGAAGTCAAACTCGCGCGAATCACGGCCTATCCGGTCAGTATGATGAGTGGGTTTACCCTCGTTCGTGATGGTCAGGAGCCGCAAGACTTTTCTTTTGATGGGAAAGGGACGGAGTGTCACCCGGTGCGAGAGGCGGCGGAACGGGCGGTGATGTGGACGGTTCCGGAGAATTTCTCGCCAGCCGAACGGCTGCGTTTCCGTCTCCGGTTTTGCGACAAGCAGTTTCCGGAAATGCCGGATCAGATTGAATCGAATGAGATTGCCGTGAGGTAGGAGAAATGCTTTCTCCGAAAAAGAGGCAAGGCAAAAGTCAAAAGGTAAAAATCAAAAGGCAAAAATAAGAGGGGAACCTCCCAATCCCCTCTCCCCTCGTCGAAAAGGGAACCTCAAACTGCTGTTTTTTTGTTCGTGCCCGTTCCGCACCAGGAGAACAGGTCAAGAAGGTTCTGGAAGGCCAAGCTGCTTGCAAATCCGTGCCGCTGTAAAGTTGGGTATCTCACGATGGCGTGGTACAGAGGTGCGTCGATTTGTTGCAGGGTTTTCCCAAATCGAGTGTTCTCCGCCTTCACGGATAAACCGGCAACCATGAAAACTCAGATATTGGAGTAGGTCTCGCCGCTTCATGAGGCGACTGCTTGAGGAACGACTTTGATCTGAGATGCTGCTGTGAGGAGCAAGTAAATAGGCTCTTCTAGGTCAGCTTCTGGATCAGTACACGCGGGATCGGGTTGTGGTAATGACTCACCGCGCAGCAGATTTGTTTCGGCCATATCTACCAAGGCGCTGGCAAGCGAACGGCGTGCTTCTTGTAGATCGACGCCAAAGGATATCGTTCCGGGGAAATCGAGGACCTCAGCGTGAACTCCTTGGTCGAGGAACTTGTACATAGCTTTGTAGGTGAGCATGGTTTGACCTCTCATCGGGTTTCATCCTAGCGCCCGAAAGAACTACGAGGTTCATAACGAAGCGAGCGGTCCAGAACAAGAGAGCACCTCATTGTCTTATCCTCTGCAAGCCAGCGTTTCAGTTGACACGCTGCGTCTTTCTATCCTACTGTGCCGCGCGGGAGGACTGACTATGCCTGCATGGGATCTGAAAGATCAGGCGGCGGTGAGCGGTGTTGGGCATTCGCCGTATGGCAAGCGGCTCAATCGCAGCACAATTGACTTGGCGGGTGAGGCCATTCGCAACGCGCTGGATGACGCGGGCCTGACACGTGATGACCTTGATGGACTCATTGTGAGTTTCGGCACCCCTATTGGGGCAGATGCGGATACGTTGGCGTATGCGCTGGGGCTCAAGCTCAGAATGTACAACCAAACCTGGGCGCACGGACGATTTACCGCCACCTGTATTCAGAATGCGGCAATGGCGGTGAGTGCAGGGCTAGCGAACCATGTGGCGTGTTTAGCGTCGGTCAGCTTCTCGGGCTTTCGTAAACCGATGATGGGTGGGGCAGGGGATAATGAAGGCGCACGCGAAGGTGGAGGCGGACATGGCGAAGACCCCGTGTATGGCATGACCTCACCGGGAGCTGGAGCAGCACTGGTCGCGCAAAAATACTTTCATCGCTATGGAGCCACCAGTCGCCAACTGGCTTCGGTCGCTGTAGCGTTTCGCAAACATGCCGCGCTCAACCCCGCCGCGCTCATGCGCGAGCCGATCACCGTGGAAGATCACCAGAATTCACGCTATGTCTGCGAGCCGCTCCATCTCTTGGACTATTGCCAGATCAACGACGGGGCCGCCTGTGTGATTGTCTCACGCAGTGATCGTGCGCGGGACCTCAAGAAGAAACCAGTCTATATCAGCGGCATGCAAGGGCTCCCCGCCGGACGTGAGGAGTTTATCTGGACGCATCCAGGGTTCGGCACCTCGCAACAAAAGGTATTCGACTACAAGCCCGACCTGCAACCGGTCTATCAAATGGCGGGCGTGACGCAGAAAGAGATGAGCGCGTTCTTTACCTATGATGCTTTCGCGATTTTGGTATGGACCGCGCTGGAACGCTGGGGATACTGCAAGCCCGGAGAAGCGGCGGCGTTTACTCAAGACGGGCGCATCGAATTGGGCGGGGCGTTGCCGATCAACACCAATGGCGGCCTGATTTCCGAGGCGCATGTGATGGGATGGAATCATCAGGTCGAAATAGTGCGCCAGTTACGTGGCGAGTGTGGACCACGGCAAATCGCCAACGCCCAACTGATTCAGTGGGGCAATGCCTATGGCGACTCGCTGATCTATCGAAAGGGGTAAGCGCATGGCGGAATACAAAAAACCTTTACCAGCGATTTCTTCACTCAGTGAACCCTATTGGACGGGACTCAAACATCGTGACCTCAAACTCCAACGCTGCAACGACTGCCAGACGCTGTGGTATCCACCGGGACCATTCTGTCCGGGCTGTTGGTCGCGCACCTTCACGTGGCAGAATCTCAGTGGGCGCGGGAAAGTCAACTCGTGGGTGATTTTTCACCAAGCGTATTTCTCCTCGGTCAAGGACGAAATTCCTTACAACGTCGCCGAGGTGGAGCTGGAAGAAGGGCCGCGGCTGCTGACGAATCTCGTCGGTATCGACAACGCGGATATTAAGATTGGCATGCCGGTGGAAATTGTCTTTGATGACGTGACGGAAGAAGTAACGTTGGCGAAGTTTCGGCCCCTCGGCGGGGGTAGCAAGTAACGAGTGGCGAGGATTTTGGAGTTGGGCTTTGGGAGTTGGCCTAATGACTCGAAACTCGAAACTCATTACTCAGAACTGAAGTGGGAGGCCCTATGCCTGGCATTCTCGAAGGAATTCGTGTTTTTGATTTGACGATCGCGGCGGTGGGTCCGTGGGCGAGTAAGTTGCTTGGGGAACTCGGGGCGGATGTTATCAAAGTGGAAGCTCCAGAAGGGGAGTTGTCGCATGCGATCCCGCCGCCGATCAAAGGGACTGCCGTCCTCTACATCTCGGCCAATTTCAATAAACGTCATATCGTGCTTGATCTCAAGAACGAGGGCGACCGCGCCATTGCCCTCAGGCTGGTCGAGAAGAGTGATATTTTTGTCCAGAATATGCGCCCCGGCGCGGTCGAGCGGTTGGGGCTGGGCTTCGATGTCGTGTCGAAAATCAATCCCCGGATGATTTATGTGGCAGCTTCGGCATACGGGCGTGTGGGGCCGATGGCGAAGGAAGCCGGGATTGATCCCCTCCTGCAAGCGTTTTCCGGTTGGTGCAGTATTACCGGTCAGCAAGGCGGGGAAGGAGAGATGTTTCGCCACCTCGCGCACCTCGACATCTCCACAAGCACAATGATTGTGGAAGCTGTCCTGCAAGCGCTGTTGGCCCGTGAGCGGACCGGCAAAGGCCAGAAGATCGAGATTGAAATGCTTGCTGGTGCCTTGTCGTTGCAGACCAGTCGCCTCGCGGAATACTTCGCGACTAATGAACAACCGAGGCCAATGGGCAGCGCGGTGACGACGACCGTGCCGCATCAAGCGTTCCGGTGTGAAGATCAACAATACCTTGCCGTTGGCGTGGTGAGTGAGGATCAATGGCCACGCTTTTGTCGAGCGCTGAAACTTGACGATTTGTGTCTCGATTCCCGCTTCGCGACCAACCCACAACGAGTGAGGAATCGCGCCGAGTTAATTCCGCTTGTTGAAGCACGGTTTCGCACCAAACCGGCGGCCTGGTGGGCTATCCGTCTCACGAAAGAGCAAGTGCCGAACAGTCGCATCATGGATTTTGAGGGACTGCGGCATCACCCGCAAGTGCTGCAAAACCAGCAGATTGTGGAATTACAGACTCCGCATTGGGGGGCGCTGCAGGTCGATGGCTTGCCGTGGAAGTTCGAGAAAACACCAGCGGGCCCGATTCGCCCAGGCGGACTGAAGGGGGAGCATACTGACGAGGTGTTGCGGGAGTTTGGGCTTATCGAGTGAGGCCGGGGCACTGAGGGGAAAAAGTCAAAAGGCAAAGCGCAAAAGTCAAAAGGCAAAAGTGAAAATATGAGCGGAGCGCTATCAGGATTTACTATCGTCGATCTCACGCAAGGACTCTGCGGTCCGTTTGGTTCGATGCGTCTTGGCGACGCTGGGGCGGAGATCATCAAGATTGAACCATTGGCTGGCGATTTTTCTCGTGCGATGGGGCCGCCGTTTGTTGGTGATGAGAGCGCGGTGTTTCTGAGTCTCAATCGCAATAAGAAAAGTGTGGCGCTCGATATTCATTCGCCCGAAGGTCAGGACCTCGTTCGTCAATTGGTGGCTAAGGCCGATGTGCTGCTCGAAGACCTCGGTCCGGGTGAAGCCGAGAAACTAGGCCTTGGCTACGACACGCTCCGAATTCTGAACCCTAAGCTCGTCTACTGCGCCATTAGCGCGTTTGGGGAAGAAGGTCCGCTGCGCAACATGCCTGGGGCTGAGTTGGTGATTCAAGCGATGGCGGACTACACCAACTCACTCGGAAGAATCGGCGAACCCCCAGTGCGGACGGGGACCGATGTTGCCAGTATCAATACCGGCATCTTTGCGTCACAAGCGATCACCGCCGGGCTCTTTCATCGGGTCCGCAAGGGAGAAGGGCAGCGCGTCGCCGTTAATATGTTGAGCACGTTGCTCCACATGCGCGGGATTATGTGGACGGCGATGACGGATCCTGACGAGTGGTATGGCTTTCACCTTGACCATTACACCAGGCCACCCGATCAGGGCTACAAAACCAAGGATGGGCATGTGTACTTTGGTTTGCGGCGTGGCAATAGCGAAGATTGGGATCGGCTCCTGATTTCTCTTGGCATGATTGAGAGCTTGAGCGACCCTCGGTTCGCGGGCTTTGGCCGCGATGCCACGAGTATTGGTCGCTATGCCGCCGAAGTGAAACCGCTGTGGGAGCAGGGGTTCAAGGACATGACGAGTGAAGAAGTCGTCCGCTTGATTCATGAATTCAATGGGGATGCCGTACCATTCATGGAGTACCCACAACTCGTTGCCCACCCACAGATACAGGCGTTGGGTGTGGTGCAAGAGATTGACCATCCGACGGCTGGAAAGTTTAAGACTGTTGGTCCGGTGTGGCGCTTCTCGGACACGCCAGCGAAGATTCAGAGTCCGCCTCCGACATTGGGGCAGCATACCGAAGAGGTGCTGGAGAAACTCGGAGTGAGCCGCGCAGAGCTGCGCCGATTGGAAAACTCAGGGATTGTCGGAAAGTCTTCACCTAATCCCAGGATTCCTTTGATTGATGAGGAGACCGTGAGAATCTGAATCTCCGGTGGGACACGAAAACGCACTGGAATAATGCTTGTCCCCACACCGGTACTGACGAACAGGTGTCGTCCCTGCTCAATAATATGGCCAGCCGCATAACGTTGGCCATATTTGGAAGGAACGATTGGTCTGCCGACCAATGGGAGATTGACCTGACCGCCGTGTGTATGCCCGGCTAACGTGAGACTGACGCGCGCTGGAATATCAGGAAACACATCTGGGCTATGGGTGAGTAGCAGAATGGGGTCGTCATCAGGAATGTCTTTCAAGGTGCCGGGTATATCAGGAGTCCTGGTCCATAAGTCGGCCAAACCAGCAACCCAGAAGAATCGGTCCCCTGTAGACCCGAATAGCTTCGTTCTCCAAGACGCGAATCCGCGCCTTTTGTAGAGCATTCCTGACCCGTTCACCATCGTACCACCAGTCGTGATTGCCCAGGACCGCAATGACGCCGAGCGGAGCACGGAGGTTTTTCAATTCTTGCGCAATCCGTTCTGGCTCAACGGATGATCCTCCGAGAACCCCGCTAATGACGAAGTCGCCCAGGAGCACGATAATATCTGGAGTTTCGCTATTGGTGCGTGCAACAACGGCGTGAAGTTTCTCAACATCCAGGTGTGGAGCGCCGATGTGCAGATCGCTCAATACGGCAATCCGCAGATCATGATGTTCCCCGTGCCATTGTGAGACCTCGATAGGGATGTGTTGGACGGTGACTTGGTCAGGTTCGATGACGAATGCCCACACGCCGAGAAGCACGGTAAGCAGTGAAAGGGTCTTCCACAGCACAAGAACTTTGGGATTGAACCGTGATGGACTCGGCATGAACATTCGTGCCGTCATTCTTGCGAGGTGAGGAATTCATTCACGATACGGGCAAACTCCCGCGGCGCTTCAGCATGCACCCAATGCCCAGTGCCAGGGATTGTCACCAGTTGCGTGCGAGGAAATAGCGCTCTTATCGCGACGAAGTCGTTCTCCTTGAGATAGCCAGAGTTCGCGCCTTTGATGAAGAGCGCTGGCTTTGCAAAGGTACTGGTCTTCTCAAATCCTTTGAGTATCTCGTGATAATTATCGCGAATGCCATCAAGATTGATCCGCCAGCGAAACGCTCCCGACTCCGTGCGTTCGAGATTCTTCAAGAGGAACTGTCGCAACGCGAGATCAGGGAGATAGTGGGCAAGAGCTGCGTCCGCGTCTTGGCGGCTGCGCAACGTCGGCAAATCGAGTGCATAGAGCGCGGCAAAGACATCATCATGGCTAGGGGGGTAGACCTTGGGCGCAATGTCCACCACTATGAGTTTGTCTACTATGTCAGGGTACGTGACAGCGAAGCGCATGGCGACTTTTCCACCCATTGAGTGACCAAGTACATAGGCTGACGGTAACGCATGTTGCTGCATGAACTCATGGAGATCGTCGGTCATCGTCTGATAGGTAAAATCTTGGCTATGCGGTGAGCGCCCATGATTGCGCTGGTCAAGCGCGAAGACCTGCCAATGTTGACCAAAGGATTTGCTCAGCGTCCGCCAGTTCTCCTGTGTTCCAAACAATCCGTGCAGAATAATGAGCGGATGACCTTGGCCGTAAGTTTCGCAATGAAGGTGCATGGGTCGTACTTGCCTAATAAATTTTGACGATCAAATTCGATAATAGCAGAGATAGGGATTTCAGGTTCCCTCTCCCGGCTGGGAGAGGGGCAGGGTGAGGGGGATCATCGTGAGATTCCCGATTTTGTTTGTCAGAGTTCATTAGAAGAGAGCGTGTGCGTGCTACCCTATCACAATTTGACCACGAGAACAGGAGGAGGGGTGAGGGCGTGTCCATTCTCCTCGCGCATCCGGCGGGGGTGGATGGCGAGGAGAATGGATTGGGCGGGAGCCGTCTACCGGCTGGGCAAGAGAAGAGGACTTAGGCGGTATGCCCCGGTTTTGCAAGGAGCGGGAAAGAAGCGGAGCTTACGATGCTGGCCCGCATGGGCTCTGAAGCAATCGAGCCACCACTCCCTAAAGAATAGGCATTTTCGCTATGTTGCGAGATGTCGAGTCCATCGTATTCTTCTTCTTCCGACACGCGGAGTGAGCCGAAAGCGATTTTGAGCACCATAAGTAAAATGAGGGTGGTCACGGCGGCGAACACGGTGACAAAGGCCACGCTCTTCAGTTGGATCATAAACTGCTGGGTGTTGCTTTCGACTCCTGACCCCAGCGTTACGGCGAAGAGGCCCGACGCGAGTGCTCCCCACATCCCACCGAGTCCGTGTACGCCAAACACATCCAGTGAATCGTCATACCCCAAAGCCGGTTTGAGGAAGGTGCAAGCAGCGTAGGAAACGATGGACACGCCAGCCCCAACGGCGATGGCACCCAAGGGACCGACATTGCCACACGCGGGAGTAATAGCAACGAGACCAGCAACGGCAGCAGTGGCACCGCCGAGCGCAGTCGGTTTGCCGCGATGCACCCATTCGATTAATGCCCAGACGACGACGGCGGTTGAGGCTGCGGTGCTCGTATTGAGAAAAGCGAGTGCGGCAAGCGGGCTGGCACTGAGGGCACTTCCGGAATTGAAGCCAAACCATCCAGCCCAAAGGAGTCCGGCACCAACGAGACAGAGTGGCAGATTGTGAGGAGGCATGGGGTCTTTGCCGAACCCTTGGCGTTTGCCGAGGAAAAGGGCAGCGACAATTGCCGAGATTCCGCTCGACATGTGGACGACGAGTCCCCCAGCGAAGTCAATCGCACTGGCCTTGAATATCCATCCCTCACTCGCCCAGACCATGTGCGCGATCGGGCAGTAGACCACGAGTAACCAGAGTGAGATGAACGCTATCCAGACGGAAAACTTCATACGTTCCGCGATCGCTCCCAGGATTAAGGCCGGGGTAATAATGGCGAACATCGCTTGGAACATAATAAAGACGTATTCGGGAATGTTCCGGGGCGGAGTCGCGAAATTCGCGGAGACGGAGTCTAGCGTGACCCCCGCAAGTCCAACTTTTGACAGGTCACCAATGAAAGCTCCACCCGTACCAAAAGCCAAGCTATAGCCAACGAGAATCCATAATACGCCGACTATGCCCGCGGACAGAAAACATTGCATGAGGACATTGAGGACGTTTTTAGCGCGTACGAGCCCGCCGTAGAACAAGGCCAACCCTGGCAGTGTCATCATAAGAACGAGCGCCGAGGCGGTCAGGACCCAGGCGGTATCTCCCGTGTTGATCGCGGCCGCCTCCTCCGCAAGAGCAGGCTGGGCCCAAAGTAGAGCCGCGCTGGTGAGACTGAGAACCTTAGTCTGTAGACGATGTGGATGTTTCATTGCTCCTCCCTCCTAAAGATGTGAACGCTGTGGCAGTTCTGCTGGTGCGGGAAGAGAGCAAGGAGGGTGCCACTGGCAAGCCTCTAAATTATCAGCAGAAAGGAAGGAGCAGGGAACACGAAGCCGCGTGGGCAGTGCCTAGAAGATGAGCACTGCCGATTTTTTCACCAGCAAGAATTGGGGAGAGCAAGAAGATCAGCGTGGGGACCAGAAGGCGATATTGCCGTCGGCGACTGACTTTGGGGTAGCGTGAGGAGTAGCATCAACAACATAGACCGAGGGGTTGCGGATAGCTGTTGCTGGATGGGCATCGGGGCCAGCACTTCCAGTGAACACAAAGTGCTTACTATCCAGCGACCATAAACGATGCGACAGTGCGTATTGATCGAAATACTGAAATACAATCAACATGGGACGAGCGGGGAGGAAATCAACGACCTCGGAAATTTTGCCGTCAGCCACATCAACGATGCACCAAGTCCACAGAAAACTCTCAGGTTTGCGCCGGGCATAGAGAATACGGGTACCGTCTGGTGACCAGAAATAGCCAGCAAGGGGCTCTTTCACAAGCATGCGAACCTTGCCTGAGGGCACATCGACCAGTTGAAGGTTCTCAACTATCGGGTCGTCGGCAACCGCGCTGGTCGCGACGGCAATCTGTGGTTGGGTGGGGGACCACTCCATCGTGATCTTTTCCGGGAAAGTGCCGAGCGATTTCGCGGCACTGCCGTCCGCTGCGGCAACCATCAATGCGGTCTTGGCCGTCTTGTCCTTCTTCTCCTCGACCTGGTCTCCATACGCAAGCCATTTTCCATCCTGGGACCAAGAAGGAGGGCCGAAGACAGCGGGCGAGCGGGAAACGATCGTGCGTTTGCCACTGCCGACATCAAGCATGCTGACGGAGTGTCCGTCTTTGCTATCGCGTTCTCCACCAGTATGCACCAGCAAGGCTTGGGCATCGGCTCGCCAATTGAAATAGAAGGGAATGCCCTGAGCCAGAGTTTTGGGTTGCTGGCCTTCTGGTGGTGGCCACAAGCCGAGAGATAATGGGCTTGTTCCTCCTCCCCCGAGCAAAACAGCGAGGTGTTGGCTATCTGGTGCCCAATACGCATAGATGGGTTGCAGCCCTGGGGCTTTATAGGAATGCAGGACCTGTGAACTGGCGACGTCAAACATGTAGAGGCCGTCGATCTGCGAGTTTTCTCCCGCGACCAGACGGAAACTCGCAATACGCGACCCGTCTGGAGACCACACGGGCCAACTGTAGAAGCCTTTGGCATCTTCTTCCTGCATGGGTCGTGGGGTAAAGGCGATGGTTTGGAGCATCTCGCCAGAAGCGAGTTTCCGCCGCCCCGTGCCATCGGGTTGGATGGTTTGGATGTCTCCTGTCGAGTCGACGTAGGCGATGCGATTGGTCTCGGCATACACCGGAAGGGCGAGGGCGAGCGACGCGAGCAAAAAAAACCAACAGTGGGAAATACGCTGAGTCATGTCTTGTGCCTCCGGCAGCGAACAGCGGGGACGATACCAGAGTTTCTAGAGCAACGAAACCTATCCAGAGAGAAGCGAAAGAGCGTGAGCGCGTTGACACTAGCAGGGTGAAGCTTTATAAAATTCCCACTGTAAAAACCGGAGAGAAGAGTTGTTCCGGTCTGCCTCTCGTCTGCCTGATCTTCTGGGGCCAGGGGCCGCGAGGCAGGGAAGTTGTGGTAGTGGAAGAGAACATGCCGTCTCCCTCCTGGTCCCCATCAACCAACAAGAGTGAATTTCTCCAAGGTGTTGAGAACGCGATTGCCCACGCTCAGCGATACTTCCAGCGCGAGCAGCACGCCGATGGCTATTGGTATTATCCGCTCGAAGCCAATGCCACGATGGATGCCGAGTACATCTTCTTCAACCATTTCATGGGGCGTGTGGATGAAAAGAAGCACCGTCGCATCTGTGAGCATGTGCTGTCGGTCCAAGGCGACGATGGAGCTTGGCCATTGTTTTACAAAGGCCCTGGGCACTTAGGGAACACGATTGAAGCGTATTTCGCGCTGAAACTCACTGGGTATGCGGCCAATCATCCCGCGCTCGTCAAAGCCCGCGCCTTCATTCTCGCGAAAGGCGGGCTCGCGCGGGCGCAAGTATTTACGCGCATTTTTCTCGCCTACTTCGGGCAGTTTCCGTGGCGTGGCGTTCCCGCCGTACCCGTTGAATTAAATTTGCTACCCCCGTGGTTTCCGGTCAACATTTACGAGATGTCGAGTTGGGCACGGGGCACCGTGGTGCCGTTGAGTATCATTCTCGCGCACCAGCCCTCCATTCCGATCGCGCCAGAGTGTGACGTCGCCGAACTCTGGAAAGACCCCCCGGAACAATCGGAGCTGAGTTTCCCGCGTTCGTCTCCGGGGCTGTCATGGGAAAGTTTTTTCATTGCAGCGGACAAAGCGCTCAAGTTCCTTGGCCACAGTCCGATGAAACCATTACGCCCACGCGCGCTCAAAAAAGCGGAACGTTGGGTGTTGGATCATCAGGATGTCAATGGTGGGTGGGGAGGGATTCAACCGGCCATGTTGAACTCAGTGATGGCCCTCCACAGTCTTGGCTATCGAGATGACCATCCCGCCGTGGCGAAAGGGATTCAGGCGATCGAAGACTTCCTTATGGAAACTGGTGGACATCTGCTCTTTCAGCCTTGTATATCGCCGGTCTGGGATACTGTATGGGCGGTGAAGGCATTGATGGATTCTGGCTTACCTACTGACCACCCGGTAGTGACCAAAGCCGCCAACTGGATTATCGACCAACAGATATTCAAGCCTGGTGACTGGCAAGTGAAGAATCCTGAATTAGAGCCCGGAGGGTGGGCGTTTGAGTTCGCCAACGATTGGTATCCTGATGTCGATGACACCGCCGTTATACTCTTCACTCTCAAGCGGGTGACCGGACTCGACGAGCGCAAGAAAGATCATGCGCTTGCACGCGGAGTGCACTGGACCCTGGGGATGCAGAGTCGCAACGGTGGCTGGGGCGCGTTCGACACGGACAATACGCTTGATCTTTGGAACCAGATGCCGTTTGGGGACATGAAGGCGATGATTGATCCGCCAACAGCCGACCTCGCTGGTCGGCTGTTGGAGATGATGGGCACGTTCGGTTACGACAAGGAATTTGGTCGCGCGCAACGAGCGCTCATCTTCCTGCGCAACGTGCAAGAGCGAGATGGTTCATGGTGGGGGCGATGGGGTGTCAATTATATTTATGGCACTTGGTCGGTGTTGGTTGGGCTGCGAGCCATCGGGGAAGACATGAATCTTCCATACGTGCGGCGTGCGGTCGCGTGGCTTAAGTCACGTCAAAATACCGATGGTGGATGGGGGGAAGATTGTTTATCGTATTGGGAACCGGAGCGAGCAGGGAAGGGCGACAGCACTCCTTCACAAACGGCGTGGGCAGTCCTGGGGCTCTTGGCCGCAGAAGAAGAGGTCGGCGTCGAGGTCCTCCGTGGCGTTGGTTATCTCCTCACGCACCAGGAATCGGCGGGGTCATGGTCGGAAGACTTGTTTACGGGCACCGGATTTCCACAACATTTTTACCTACGGTATTACGGCTATTGTAACTATTTTCCTCTCATGGCGCTGGGGCGGTTTCGCACCCAGGTGCAGGCCCGGACCTAGAGCGAGGGAGGGAGAAAAACGACGAGTAAGCCGGAAAGAAGAAGAGAAAAGTCATAATGCGCATCAAAGCAAAAACACTGACGATTGAAACCACTGCAAAGGTACAACTGTTTGATCTCACCCAAGAAGTGAAAACGTTTGTCGCCGAAACCGGGGTGTGGAACGGACAAGGCGTGATCTCCACGTTACATACCACGACGGGTATTTTTTTTACTGAAACCCAGGATGCGCTCTGGGATGATGTCGAAGCCTTTCTTCGCCAGCTTGTGGATGAACGAGTAGGGTACAAACACAATGATTCCCGCTTTTCTGACTGTGACCGCCAGAACGCGGCCGCGCATTTGCGCGCCATGCTCCTGGGCGGATCATTGGCCCTCCAAATAGAAGACGGAGGGGTAGTGCTTGGGCAGTTTCAGCGAATTGTTTTTGCTGAGCTTGACGGCCCCCGCCCTCGTTCGCTACGTATGCAGTTCATGGGCGAAGGGGTGGAGCTGCTGGCGCATGGAATCCAAGGCTGGGAACACACGCCAACTCTAGAGCTTCCGCGAAACGGGGGATTGGAATGAAAAAGCTGTCAGTGCTCGGCTCGACGGGCTCAATAGGTGTTTCGACCCTGACGATTGCCGAACAGTTTCCTGACCGCTTCCAAGTGGTGGCGCTGGCCGCCGGGAAAAATCTGATCAAACTCAAGGAACAGATACGCCTGTTCAAGCCTGAATTAGTGTCGCTTACGAATGAGGCTGACGCGCGAGACCTGCGCTCTCAGGTTGGTGACTTTCGCGGAGAAATTGTCTGGGGCAGTGAAGGACTTCTCGCTGTGGCGACTCATCCAGGGGTGGAGATGGTGATGTCGGCCCTCGTCGGAGCTGTTGGACTAGCGCCGACCTTGGCCGCCATTCGTGCCGGGAAAACCATCGCCTTAGCGAATAAGGAAGCGTTAGTCATCTCCGGTGAACTGATGACGCGCGAAGCTCAAAAATACGGAGTGCAAATTTTACCGGTTGATAGTGAACATAACGCGATTTTCCAAGCGCTCCATGGGCACCGGCGCGACCAAGTCAAACGGATTATCTTAACCGCCTCCGGTGGACCGTTTCTTCGTCGTCCAGCCGAGGAACTGCCGAGCGTGACGGTGGCCGAGGCCCTCCAACACCCCACGTGGAAGATGGGGAGTAAGATCACCATTGACTCCGCCACCTTGATGAACAAAGGGCTTGAAGTCATTGAAGCGCGGTGGCTGTTTCATCTCCCACCGGAACAAGTGTCGGTCATTGTTCATCCTCAGAGCATTGTGCATTCAATGGTGGAGTATATTGATGGGTCGGTGTTGGCACAGCTTGGCATTCCGGACATGACGATTCCTATTTCCTACATTTTGGCATATCCGGACCGCTTGCCTTTGACCCACTTGCCCTCGCTCGATTTGGCCGCTGCTCAGCAACTCACGTTCGCGCAGCCGGATTTTGACAAATTCCCTTGTCTTCAGCTTGCGTATGACGCACTCGCGCGTGGCGGGACCTGTCCAGCGGTGTTGAACGCGGCGAACGAAGTGACGGTGGAGAGTTTTCTCGCGGAAGAGATTCGGTTCACGGATATTGCCGCGCTGAATCGTCAAGTGCTTGATGCGCATACTCCACAATCAGTGAACAATCTCGAAGAATTACTCGAGGCGGATCGCTGGGCACGGGAGTATGCACGTGCGGCGCTTGCACGTGTTCCCGCACGGGTCGCGGCATCGGCCTAAGAGACAAAACAGCGGTAAATAATCCAGGGGAACGGGGAGCGTATGCAAGAGAATGCCATATTGTCGTCCCCCGCCCTGCAATCGCCCCTCCCTTCTCTGTCCCACGCCTACGCCTATTGCCGCCAAGTGACACGGAAAAGTTCGTCAAATTTCTACTACGCATTTCGGCTACTTTCGTCCGAACGTCAGAATGCGCTCTGCGCGCTCTACGCGTTCTGCCGGTTCATGGATGATATCGCCGACCAACAGGATGGCGCGGCGGTTTCCCTTTCTAGTGGAAGCCGCAAGGAAAAACTTGCCGCCTTACTCGGCGCTTGGCGAGAAGAACTCCGACAGTGCTATGCTGGAACTCCGCGCCATCCCATCTCACAAGCGCTGACCGATGCCGTGCAGCGGTTTCCTCTGCCGCAGGAATATCTAGCGGGGATCATCGACGGGGTCGAAATGGATCTGAGTCGGACACGGTATGCGACCTTTGATGAACTATACGAGTATTGCTACCGGGTGGCTTCGTTGGTGGGGCTCTCCTGCATAGAAATTTTTGGCTATCGCAATCCCAGCGCGCGTGCATACGCGGTCAATTTGGGCATCGCGTTCCAATTAACCAATATCCTGAGGGATGTTGGAGAAGATGGGCAACGCGGGCGCATTTATCTTCCGGCGGAAGATTTAACCCGTTTTGGCTATGGTGAAGAAGAATTGTTTGCCAATGTCTACTCTGACGCTTTCGTCCGCCTTATGACTTTTGAAGGGGAGAGGGCTAGGGCCTATTATCAGGCAGCGGCGCGGCATCTTGCGCCTGAGGATCAGCGCTCTTTAGTGGCGGCTGAAGCGATGCATTTGATCTACGCGCGCCTTCTTGATGCTTTGACGACGAGGCGCTTCCATGTTTTTGGTACCCGTGTCACCCTTGCCCCAACCGCGAAAGCCCGCTTGGCTCTGACGGCTTGGGCACGGGGACGGTTCGGATTTTTTAACCGGAGTTAAATTTTTGCTGGCGATGCCGATAATGTATGCATTATGGGAAAGACAATAAACAAGAAGCGACGTAATTTTCTCTGGGGAGTCTTTTTCGGCGCGGGCGTTATCTATTGGCACGCCTTCTATGGCCACGAGTCCGTTGATTTTGTCCTGAGTTGGCTCCAATCGGAGTCCGAACGGTACCAAATCGAGCATCCACCACCGAAGGTCGATACTGGCTGGCGTAGGTAGGCCGCGATAATTTTCCGGTTGAGGAAAGGGCGACTCTTTCCTGAATTGGGGGACATGGGCGGGTGCAACCTCGTGTGAGACGTGGAAGAGGCCACTACCCACCTGGAAGCCTTATCCACGTGGGTGAGCGTCGCGAGTGTTGCTACGACAGCGAGCTGATGAAGGAACGAAGTGTAGGAAATTACGCAACCGCGCGTAACTTCTTGCTCCCCCCGCGGGAGATATTGGCCACGCCGGTATTATCCGGGAGGAAGTCCGCGATGTTCGTCTTCCCGTAACGAGAGCCGGGAAAAAGCGAGCGTACCGCGAAGGCGACCTGTCCCATTAAACGTTTCACGCCTGGGGTCTTTTCCGCTTCGCAAATTGGTTCGAGTCGAATAATCGCCCCATCCGGCTTCTTACAAACCTGAAAGAAAAACTGTTGTTTCTTGCCTGGTTCGATCACCAGAGCTTCGAGGAGCAGCTTGCTACAATCCGTATTGATGTAGTACTCGCTGACGCGTTTGATGCCGTCGGGGTCCCGAAGAAACATCTCTGGACGACGGATAACGATCTGCCGCAAATCAACCGGGCCCTCAATGGTAACGTTTGGCATTCCCTCTCTCCTTAACAAACCGTAGGGTATGAAGATTTTTCCCCCTTCGTTCTCCTGCTCGCGACTTTCCCCCGAAGAAGGTCCCTCCTCTGCAGGAGGGTGTTTCCTGTCCCTTTTTTAGAAAGCAGGCATGAGCATCAATACCTGTCCTGTAGTGGATGGTCAAGCCGTAATACGCGCCCTCTACTTTACAGACGACTGGGCAGCGGGCTATAAGCGAAGCAGTTCTGAGGAAGAGAGCCAAAGAGGGGCCCGATGTTTTCAACACCTCCCCCAACGCCAGTACATAAGAGTCCTTATGTCGTTTCCGCTGAAGAAGCCATTGAAGAGATTCGCGCGGGTCGCATGATCATCCTGATGGATGATGAAGACCGCGAGAATGAAGGTGATCTCTGCATGGCCGCCGAGAAAGTGACCCCAGAGGCTATTAATTTCATGGCAGCACATGGACGGGGGTTGATATGTTTACCAATGGCCGAGGAGCAGATTGATGCGCTCGGCTTGCCGATGATGGTCGCGAAAAATACGGCCCCCCTCGGGACAGCCTTCACCGTATCGATTGACGCTCGTGGGGTGACCCATGGCGTGACCGCGGAAGACCGGGCCACGACTATTCTTGCCGCAGTCAAAGATGATGTCCGGCCGGAAGACTTTATCGTGCCTGGTCATATCTTCCCGCTCCGTGCGCGGCGGGGGGGGGTGTTGGTGCGCACCGGGCAGACGGAAGGCTCGGTCGATCTTTCTCGGTTGGCCAATCTCAAACCAGCCGGAGTGATCTGTGAGATCATGCGCGACGACGGCACCATGGCACGACTTGCGGATCTTGAAGAATTCTCGATTAAACACGGCCTCAAGATCGCAACCATTGCCGACCTGATTCAATATCGCCTCAAACATGATTCCCTTGTTCACCATGTGGCTGCGGCACGGCTTCCCACTCGCGCGGGTGGCGATTTCATCGCCCATGTGTACACCAGTGATGTGGACGAAGAGGAACATATTGTGCTGGTCAAAGGCGAGATATCTCCGGAGGAACCGGTCCTGGTGCGTGCCCATGCCGAGTACCTTCCGGGTGACGTTTTTAGCTACGCGCAGAGTAATACGAGTGCGTTATTGCGACAGTCGATGGAGTTGATCGCCGCTGAGGGGAAAGGCGTTATCCTATACCTCCGCCAGGAAGGGCAAGGGTCGTATGCCTTTCGGAACAACGGGCGCGCCGGGAAGCGGCACCAACACGAATCGCGGCGACCGAGCACGAGTCCAGGTTCACAGATCCGGGATTTTCGCGATTACGGAATTGGCGCGCAAATTCTGCGTGACATCGGGGTGCGCAAAATGCGATTGTTGACGAATTATCCCCGCCGGTTGGTAAGTTTACCCGGATATGATCTGGAAATCGTGGAATGTGTTCCACTAAATACGGTTGAGGCGGAGAAGCCCTCCACACCAACCAAAAAATCCCTCCGTGCGCGCACTGCGTAACGTATGTTATCTCCCGATTTGCTTGTGAAAGCGACAGCGGCGGACAACACGATCCGCGCGTTAGCCGCTGTCACCACCGCGCTCGCCGAAGAGGCGCGCGTCCGCCATCAGACCGCACCGACCGCCAGCGCGGCCTTGGGACGAACACTGACCGCGAGTTTGCTCTTGGGCAGCATGCTCAAGGAAGACGAAAAATTATCGCTCCAGTTCATGGGGCGTGGTCCATTGCGGGGGATTTTCGCCGAAGCGAATGGGCAAGGGGAAGTCCGTGGATTCGTCTATCACCCCCGTACGCATCTTCCTCTCAATCGTGGCAAACTCAATGTTGGAGGCGCGGTGGGAGCAGGAACACTCACAGTGATACGCGCGCAATCCTGGAACAAGGAGCCCTACCGGAGTGTGTTGCCGATCGTGTCCGGAGAAATTGGGGCGGACATTGCGCACTATTTATTGAGCTCGGAGCAAATCCCTTCCGCGGTCAGCTTGGGCGTTTTTGTCGCGCCCACGGAAGCGGTGGTAGCCGCGGGCGGGTTTATCCTGCAAGTCATGCCCGGTGCGAGTCCGGAAACGATCGCCCAACTGGAAACCTGCGTGGCCCGGGCAAAACCGGTCAGTCAGCTTGTGCGGGAAGGCGCCTCACCGATAGAGATTATCACACACGCGCTTGAAGGATTTACCCCGATGACAGTTGGAGAAGTGCCCGTGCGTTTTGTGTGCCGCTGCTCACGAGAACGCGTCATGGGAGCGCTGGTGGCGTTAGGGGTAGCCGAGATTCGCGACTTAGTGAAGAAGGAAGGACAGGCGCGGGTCACGTGCGAGTTTTGCAACGAACAGTACGTACTCGACCGTGGCGAACTTGAAGCGCTGATCGCTTCTTGCTAGTGCGCTGTCCTCGGAATCTCATCAAGGCGAAGGCGATTCGAGAATCGCGAGCCTCATTTCCCCGCGCTGGAGTATCATCATGCCAATCCTTCATCAAGCAATCCGCCGCCGACTATTGCTGACCCTGCTGTGGTGCTGCGTTCCCATTCTCAGTTGGGCGGGAGAACCCGAATGGCCCGCCATTGAGAAAGAGGCGAGTGATCTTCTCAGCCGATACGTGCGAATCGATACGACGAATCCGCCGGGGAACGAGATCGCGGCAGCCAACTTTTGGCGGGGCGTGCTCACTCGTGAAGGGATTGAAGCGCAAGTCTTCGAGTCACAACCTGGGCGTGGCGTCGTGTACGCACGGCTCAAAGGCAACGGCGAGAAGAAAGCCCTGATTCTTCTGCACCATCTTGACGTAGTTCCCGCCGTGAAAGCGGATTGGTCGGTCGATCCTTTCGCGGGAGAGATCAAAGGCGGGTACGTGTATGGGCGCGGAGCGATTGATTGCAAAGGGGTTGCCGTGGTGCAGTTCGTGACTTTGGCATTGTTGAAGCGTGCCGGAGTGCCACTCACGCGGGACATCATTTTTTTGGGAACAGCAGATGAAGAAGTTGGCGGGCGTTTTGGCGCGGGGTGGTTTGTCGAGCAACATGCTGATCTGATTGCTGATGCTGAGTTCTTACTGACCGAAGGTGGCGGTATCCGCATTCAGGATGGACAGCGCTCGTATAATGTGGATATCGCCGAGAAAGCGCCTTGTTGGATTCAACTGGAAGCTAACGGCCCGGCGGGGCATGGATCGGTCCCGTTGCGCGAGACCGCCGTAACTCGCCTCATCCGTGCGCTGGAGAAAATTCGCAATCACGAAACGGATATCAAAGTGGTCCCGGCCGTACAGTCCTATTTTGCTGCCCTTGCTGCTCGTGAAGAATCGACAAAAGCCGCGCATTTTCGGGACCTGGAGAAAGCCTTGGCCGATCCGGCCTTTCTGCAAGAGTTCACCGCGAATCCCCTCTACAACGCCCTGGTGCGCAATACGATCTCACCCACTGTTCTTGAAGGGAGCAACAAAACCAACGTCATTCCGACTCATGCCCGCGCGCAACTGGATTGCCGGTTGCTACCGGGAGAAGACCCACAGCAATTTGTGACCTCGCTGGAGAAAGTGGTCAGCGATCCCGAAGTTCGTTTTTCTATTCTCCTCAACTTCCCACCATTGGCATCTGAGGCCGAAACCGAACTCTTCCGTGCGATTCGCAATGTAGCTGAACGACGCGATCCCCAGGCACTTGTTGTACCAGCGGTCCTGAGTGGATTCACCGATTCCCATTACTTCCGCAGGAAAGGAATCGTCAGTTACGGCTTCACTGGACTTGCTATCGAGGAGGTGGAAAGCCGTCGGGTACACGGAACCGACGAGCGCCTCTCGTTGACCAGCCTGCGTGAAGGGGTGCAGGTTTTACGGGACGTGGTCAAAGAATTGGGAAAGTAGCGCTTCCGCGAGATGCCTATTCCTTGCTCCTTCTTGGAGCGGAGGAGAAGCGTCATCACGCTTCTCATTTCCTCATTTCCCTTCAGCTTCTTTGGGTATCGCGGCACTACGGGAAAAGAAAGGCTCACCCGAGGTAAACGCGGATAGCTTTGGGAAAAGGAAACCACTCCGTTCCATATTGCTTTTGTACACAGGGTCACTCGCGGCAAGGACATGCTCTTCACGTCGAGCGCGATAGGCTAAAAGCCCGGTGTGGGCGGCAGCAAGGAAGATGTAGGCAGGACACAAATTCGAGAGAAGGATTCCGATGTCGAGAAGGATATGCCCCATATATATTGGGTGGCGGACTTGGTTATAAGGTCCAGTCACAATCGCATCACGAACCTCAATAAATATGGCAAACGAGCGGCGTAAGTGGAAAAGCGCGAACACTGCAATTGCTTGCCCAGTCAAGCCGAAAAGGATGGAACTGACGATGAAGAAGGGAAGCCAGGACTGAGGGGTGTAATTTTCTATCATCCATCCTGGCATATATCCGGTGAAATTGTATGCGAGCATGAAGTATGAAGCGAGGAGTGGAATAAAAATCGCTGACCAGTTCTCTGGTGCATGTTGTGGGCGCCTGCTGAACAGCAAAATGCCCCCACTGAAGGCATTGAACATAGCGAGAAGACTGAACCTGACGAGGAGGTAGTACGAGAGCACTGCGGGTGCGTCATTTAAAGTTCCTCCTTGCAGCCTGGTTCCTCCATGGAAGATCGTTGCCAGCTCTCCTGTCATTAAAAGGAAATTCTTGAGAGCATAATACAACATGAAAGAAGAAAGGAGGTATTTTTCTGTGTAGAAAGAAATGTCTCCAAAGAAAAGATTCTTGAAACGCTTATTCATATTGTCGATCTCCAATGATTCTGTTCCTGAACGACCCATCGGCCTATTGCGTTCATTCTTTAGACATTATCGGAAATAACAATTTGACACTGAAAATACAGGGGAAATTCCTACTAAAACTCTTATTCCCGATAATGTCTTTTAAACGCATGTTCCGACGACTTCAAAAAAGCGGGGGGCACCGTGTGAGTACCCCCCGCTTTTTTTGACTACTAAAGGTCCTAACTCTTACCAGCTGTACGTGCCAGCCGTTTGATCATAAGTGAAGAGAACCTTTGGACATCCGGCTGTGCTAGCTCCGGTAACGCCGCCAGAGCCATCAGGCTGCATGTTGGAGGTAATCGTGTTTGGATTGCCGTGGTGGATAGTTTCAAATATCGTGGTGTTGTCATATGCTTGGGTAACAGTGAAAATCCCTTCTTGAGCGAGTACCGTGTTCTTCACATCTGCCTCAACGCTGGCGCAGAACGTGTTCGTACGATATGCGGCAAACTGCGGGATGGCGATCGCGGCCAAGATGCCGATGATGGCCACCACGACTAGCAGCTCAATGAGAGTGAATCCTTTTTGTTTTGTCATTGTGCGGTTCCTTTTTTGTCTTACTCGCTCACCTTACGCGGCGCCTCCGAGTGCAGGCGAGAGGGTCTGTAAGGTAGCGAAAGCGGAGCGGAGCGCATTGACGTAGAGTTTAGACTTGCGGGCGAAATGGTTGAGCTTGGTCTTCATCTTCAAGCGTTCCAATTTGACG
>SHZE01000048.1 GCA_009692435.1 Deltaproteobacteria bacterium
CAAAATTTAGAGAAATCACCGCTTTCCTTGAGATCAGGGAATTAAACATAACTGAGAGGTCGAGCTGACTTGGCTGTTATTCAGATAGATGTCTACAATCCTTTGGTTTCATAGGACTGTTTCGTCGAAAAAGTGTCCGAAGTACTGAAGAATGAAGAATGAAGAATGAAGAATGAAGAATGAAAATCCAGTTTATAGGGTGCGCTTCGCGCACTGGATCGTTGGAGCGTGGACCGCGCCCTTCGATCTGTCCAAGACCAAGTTGTAGGGTGCGCTTTGCGCACCTATTCGTTGGCGCATGGAACAATCCGCCAGAGACCGAGTGATAAAGGCGCTCCTGAAGATAGCGATAGAAAGACTTGAAAAAGGAACGTTGGCGCAATGTCTCGTTTGAAAATTCTCTTGCCATCACGATCCGGTACGGCTCGCGCGTGGCGTCCCAGCAATGTGGTCGGAGGTCTTATGCGGTCCGTGAACTCGTCGAGGTCTATGGAGGGGGGGCACCGCATGTCAAGAGACTGTCTGAAAGTATTGGCGAGAGCCGTTGAGCAAGATTACTGAACAGCGTAGAGAGTTCATGGCAGTGACGAGCGCTTAAGGAGGACATAGCAATGAGCACTCAGTCTCAAGGACAGGTACTGATAACGGGAGCAGTTGGTGGTTTAGGAACGGCAATGGTCAAGCGCCTGCTTGGCGAAGGGCATACGGTCATTGCCTGTGATCGCGCGCAGGAGCAAGCGGGCGCTTGGTTGGAACGACTGCCACCTGACCAACAGGGACGGGTGAGTTTCCATCCGCTCGACGTGACGAAAGAGGAGCAGGTCAATGCGTTGGCGGAGACGCTCCGTAGCAAAGGCATTCATATCGCCTATTTGGTCAATAATGCCGGAATTCATGGGGCGGGCACGGAATCGCGGGTGTGGGAGCGAACCTTGCGGGTCAATATCCACGGCACGTTTTATTTGACACGCGCCTTCAGCCCGGCGATGAAAGCAAAACGCTTTGGGCGGATCGTCAACCTCGCTTCGCTCTCCGCGTATCACCCACTCAATGACCAAGGACCGTATGCCGCCGCGAAAGCGGCGATCGCGGGCTATACCCGCTCGACCGCGCTCGACCTCGCGCGCGACGGTGTCACGGTCAATGCCATCGCGCCAGGATTGATTCTCCATGATGGCCTCAAAGTGGTGTTTTCCGATGCCGAGTTAGGACGCATGGGCAGTGGGATTCCCGTTGGTCGCCCAGGAAAGCCTGAAGAGATCGCCGCGACGGTGGCGTTCTTGCTCTCGCCTGACGCGGCCTTTATCACCGGCCAGACCATTCACGTGAACGGCGGCAGTTACCTGCCAGGATAGTCATGCGCGTGAGTGGTCAGCACAACGCAACACGGGTGAACAACGTCCACATTCGGTCATAGTAGCGAGGTTGCTCCCAGGTTCCCTCTCCCGGCTGGGAGAGGGTCAGGGTGAAGGGGATCAGAATGCGCGTCCCGAATTGGACCGTCAACACTGATAAGCAACACTACGATGTGCTGATCGCCGGTGGTGGCAACGCCGCGCTGTGCGCGGCCATCACCGCCGCGCGAGCCGGAGCATCCGTACTGATTGTCGAAGCGGCACCGAAAACCATGCGTGGTGGCAATAGTCGTCACACGCGCAATATGCGCGTCGCTCACGATGCCGGGAACGGCACCCTCACTGGCCCCTACCCTGTCGATGAATACTGGGACGACCTGTTGCGGGTCACCGGCGGGCAGACGGATGAGCCGCTCGCGCGTCTGACCCTCGACCTGTCCAAAGAACTCTGGGACTGGCACCAACAGCAGGGCGTGCGGTTTCAACCCTCACTCAGCGGCACGCTCAGTCTTGGTCGCACCAATGCCTTCTTTCATGGTGGCGGCAAGACGCTGCTCAATTCTCTCTATCGAACCGCGGCTTCACTTGGTGTGCAGGTTGTCTATCACGCGCAAGTGATGGATCTCGACATCACGGAGCATCTCTTTCGCTCGGCACTCGTGCGGCACGAAGGGGAAGATGTCCGGGTCGCGGCGACGAGCTTTGTGGCCGCGGCGGGCGGCTTCGAAGCGAACATCGAATGGTTGAAAGAGTATTGGGGCGCGGCGGCGGACAACTTTCTCATCCGTGGCACCCCCTACAATCGCGGTGACGTGCTGCGACTCTTGCTGAACAAGGGCGCGCGGGCCGTCGGTGATCCCACTCAGTTTCATGCGGTTGCTATCGACGGACGCGCCCCCAAGTTTGACGGTGGCATCGTGACCCGGCTCGACTGTGTGCCGTTTGGTATTGTCGTCAATTCACATGCTGAGCGGTTTTATGATGAAGGAGAAGATTTCTGGCCTAAACGCTACGCGATCTGGGGCCGCCTGGTGGCACAGCAACCGGGACAAGTCGCGTTCGTGTTGATCGACGCAACCGCCACGGAGCTATTCATGCCCTCGGTGTTCCCACCGGAGCAGGCTGAGACGATTGAAGAACTCGCGGTCAAGTTGCAGCTCGACCCCGCGCGACTGCGGACAACCGTAGACACCTTCAATGCCGCATGTCGGCCAGGGACGTTCGATCCCACCAACCATGATACGTGCCGTACCGAGGGAGCGACCCCGGCAAAATCGCATTGGGCGCGACCACTCTCGACCCCACCATTTTACGGCTACCCCTTACGTCCAGGGATTACGTTTACCTATCTCGGAGTGAAAGTCGATGCTGACGCCCATATCGGCATGTCTCACGGTGAGGCCTCCCCCAACATGTTCGCCGCTGGTGAGATCATGGCGGGAAACCTGCTTGGGAAAGGGTATCTCGCTGGTATCGGGATGACGATTGGGAGTGTCTTTGGTCGGATTGCCGGACGGGAGGCGGCTCGCTATGCACGGGACGAACATACTCGCTGAGGCCAACCGACAAATAACGATCTGCAATGCCTGTCGCTACTGCGAGAACCTGTGCGCGGTCTTCCCGGCGATGGAGCAACGGCGCGTATTCTCCGATGACAGTCTCGATTACCTGGCCAACCTTTGCCACAACTGCGGAGCCTGTTACGAGGCCTGCCAATATATCCCGCCCCACGACTTCGCGGTGAATGTCCCCAAGGTCCTGGCGGAATTACGGTCGGAGTCCTACGCCCGCTATGCCTGGCCACACGGATTGGCCCCCTTGTTCCGCCGCAATGGATTAGTTGTGGCCCTGACAGCCGCCGTCGCTGTCGCGTTCTTCATTGGTGGGTTTGTGGCGCTGGGGGACGCCACAGTCCTCTTCGCGGCACAGACGGGGCCAGGCGCGTTTTATCGGCTGATGCCGCACGAGGTGATGGTCCTCCTCTTCGGCGGTGTCTTCGCGTTTGCGATACTGGCCCTCGCGATGAGCGTCCGGTCCTTCTGGCACGCTATCGGTGGCGGTCCGCTCACCATGTCGGATATACGCGACGCCGGACGAGCGGCGGCCACGCTGCACTATCTTGATGGTGGCGGCGGTGGATGCCTGAATGAGGAAGCGCGACCAGACGACCGTCGCTTCTTCCATCACTGTACGTTCTACGGGTTCGTACTCTGCTTCGCCTCGACCTCGCTTGCCACCGTGCTGCACAACGGGTTCGGCTGGCACGCGCCATATTCTTGGTACAATCCCGTCGTGTTACTCGGAATCATTGGTGGGCTTGGTCTCTTGATCGGTCCTCTCGGATTGCTGCGCGCCAAGGAAAACCACGACCCTGGTCTGAGTGACGCACGCGCTCGTGGGATGGAGGTGGGCTTTCTCGTCATGCTGTGGTTGACGAGTGCCACCGGGTTGCTGCTGCTGGTGCTACGTGCGACCCCGATGATGGGAGTGCTGCTCGCGCTCCACCTGGGCGTGGTGTTCGCGTTATTTCTCACATTTCCCTACGGAAAATTCGTGCACGGGTTCTATCGCTCTACGGCATTGGTTCGCTTTGCTCAGGAAAAGCGTACGCCCGTCACTGTGTCCGACAACGCTGAATCACAAAGGAACCGCCGATGAAAATCACATTTTGGGTCTTCGGTGTGGTGAATATCGCCAATGGGGTGTGGATGCTGATAGCTCCCTCTTCGTGGTACCTGGATTTACCCGCGAGTGTCCCGGACACCGGGCCATTCAATCCACATTTCGTGCGCGATCTCGGTGTGACCTTTGTCGTGTTAGGCGCTGGCTTCGGGTGGAGTGCGAACAATCTCCACCGGTGCTACCCGGTCGTGCTTGGGCTGACCGCGTGGTTCGTCGGCCATGCGGGATTGCATGTGGCCGATATTCTCAGTGGTCGGTTACCGCACGCCCATTGGGGAATCGACTTGCCCGCGGTGTTCTTGCCCGCGCTGTTGCTCCTGACATTGTCGTTGCCACCGGTCTGGCGAGCGGTGATGGCGCGCAATGGGGTGACGTCCATCAGGGAGTGAACCGATCGCGCGCCATGCGTCCGCACCTCCATCCCTTGCATTCACCCGTCCGCAATGCTTTTAGGGAAGCCACTTCACCCAATAGGAGCAAGACGATGCAGAAAGAACCGTTCTCGATTTCCGTCTCAGATGCGACCTTAGCCGACCTGCGTGAGCGACTCCTCAAGACGCGCTGGCCACGGGACTTCGCCAATGCCCAGTGGCAGTACGGCACCAACCTAGAGTACCTGAAAGAACTGGTGGATTATTGGATTCACACATACGACTGGCGCAAACAAGAACGAGAGATGAATGCCTTCGCTCATTACAAAACGACCATCGAAGGTATGCCAATCCACTTCATCCACGAACCCGGCAAAGGGCCGAAGCCGATGCCGCTGATTCTGAGTCATGGCTGGCCATGGACGTTTTGGGACCTCAACAAAGTCATTCGTCCGTTGGCCGACCCGGCGGCGTTCGGTGGCGACCCTAACGATGCGTTTGATGTCGTGGTCCCTTCGCTTCCTGGCTATGGATTCTCTAGCCCGCTCACGACGCCGGGAATTAACTTCTGGCGCACGGCGGACCTCTGGGTAACCTTGATGCAGGATGTCCTGGGTTACAAGAAGTTCGCCGCCGAGGGTGGAGACTGGGGAGCGCTCATTACCTCACAACTTGGTCATAAGTACGCCGACCGTGTGATCGGGACGTATATGCATCTGATGGTACCGTTGGATGTGTTTGTGGGAGGACTGCCGCCAGAGTCAGACTACGGTCCTGACGAACAGGGATGGTACGAACGGAACCTGAACTTCTTTAACGCCGAGAGCGGCTACTCCGCGCTCCAGACCACCAAACCACAGACGATTGCCCACGCCTTGAATGACACGCCCGCTGGGCTGTGCTCCTGGATTCTCGAAAAACGTCGGACCTGGAGTGATTGTGACGGCAACGTGGAGAAACGGTTCAGCAAAGATGAGCTGATTACCACGATCATGATTTATTGGATCACCGAGAGTTACGGCACATCCGCTCGCTACTATTATGAATGCGTGCATAATCCATGGAAAGCGTCGCACAACCGCGCCCCGGTGGTCGAAGCGCCAACGGGCATCGGGCTCTTCCAAAAAGAGGTGATTTTGCTGCCGCGCAAATGGGCCGAACGGTACTACAACTTACAACACTGGACGGTGATGCCCTCCGGCGGTCACTTCGCGCCGATGGAAGAACCGCAACGGTTAGTCGAGGATATTCGCAAATTTTTCCGGACACTGCGGTAGGAAGACCGGAGACAGGGGGCGGGAGACCGGTTAAGAAAGAGTCGGAGACGGGGAGAATCGGAGACAAAACACGACGTTTCCCTTTTTTCTTCCCATTCCTACTGGCCCCGGTCTCCGGTCCCCTGTCCCCCATCCTTCCCCCCCATCACATGCAGCGCCTGTTGCCGGAGTTCCACGGTGACACGTTTGTCGGTGTCGAGCGCGAGCCGGTGGTAGACATAGGCAGGGAGCGCAATCTCCAGGTCCGACGCTGCCGGGCTGCCATCGACCCGTAGCGACAGGAGGTACGTCTCACCGTGCATCTGCTCACGGACGAGCGTGCCAGAGAGCAGGTTCACTCGCTCGCGCTCGGCAAGTCGGTCTGGGCGGACAATGAGAATTTGTGTCGGCCGAATGCAAAGCTCGACGAGCGTGCCAGGTGTCAGTGCATGTGCCAGAACCGCGATCTGGTGTCCTTGCCATCGCATCCACAAGGTCACCCCATCACTCCGCTCCACAACCGCTGGCAGAATGTTTCTTGTCCCGACCAATTCGGCCACGTGTCGCGTCGCGGGATGAAAGAAGACCTCCTCGCGTGTCCCGTGCTGAATCACCCGGCCCGCTTCATACACGAGGATACGGTGGCCGAGCGCGAACGCGTCGGTCAAATCATGTGTGACCATGACCACCGTGATCCCCGTACGGGCCTGGACCTGCGCCAGTTCTTCCCTGAGCGACTCCCGCAAGGCAAGATCAAGAGCCGCGAATGGCTCATCCAGCAGGAGCAAGCGCGGCCGCACGGCTAAGGCACGTGCCAACGCGACCCGTTGCTGCTGGCCACCGGAAAGTTCGCGTGGGCGACGATGGGTTAACCCTTGGAGATCAAAGAGGGTCACCATGTCCTGTACGCGCTGCTCGCGTTCGGCGCGCGACAGATGGGCAAGACCGAAGCCGATATTCGCTGCCGCGGTCAGATGCGGAAAGAGCGCGTAGTGTTGTGGCACATAGCCCACCCTTCGTACTTGCGGCGGCAGGTCAAGGTGCTGCTCGCTGTCGTATACGATCTGGTTGTCGATCACGATCCGCCCAGCATCAGGATGTATGGTTCCAGCAATCGCTTGCAGCGTTAAACTTTTGCCCGCGCCCGACGGGCCAAAGAGCACAACCAGTTCATTCGCGGCGATAAAAGCGACGTCAAGCATAAACCCATCGAGCCGCTTCTGGAGAGTCACCTCAAGCATAGGCACCATAGGGACTGCGATGCAGAAGCAGTCGGACACCAAACAGGACGCTAAAGGAAACGACAATGAGCATGGCCGACAACACCAACGCGGCGGTCAAGTCGGATTCCATCGCCGCATAGATCGCCAGGGGCATCGTTTGCGTGCGACCCATCAGATTGCCGGCAAACATAATGGTTGCGCCAAACTCGCCCAAGGCGCGTGCCCAGGCCATGACCGCGCCACTGAGTAACGCGGGGAACGCCAAGGGGATCGTCACCTGGAAGAAGGTGCGCAGGGGCGAATGGCCCAGCGTATAGGCGACGCGTTCGAGGTCTTGATCGACGCTCTGGAATCCCGCCCGTGCGGCGCGAATATAAAATGGAGCACTGACAAAACTCTGGGCGAGGATCACCGCGACGGGCGTAAAACTGATATGGACACCAACCACGTCAAGCCACGTTCCCAAAATTCCCCGCCGTCCAAAGGTCATCAGCAATGCCACTCCAGCCACCGTAGGCGGCAACACCATTGGTAAGTCAATCAAGGTATCCAACAGGGCCGCGCCGCGAAAACGCGAACGCGCTAAGAGGTAGGCTACGGGCGTTCCACAGAGTAGCGCGAAGAGCGTACTACTGAGCGAGGTTAAGAAACTCAATCGTAAGGCTTCGGTGACGATAGGCTGTTGTACCGTTTCCCAGATGCCGTCGTGTGGCAGGACGCGCAAGAAGATCGACAGCAACGGTAATGCCAGTAAGCCGACGAGCAGCACTAACGGGAGAAGAGACAACCAGAAAAGCCGTTCCATGCGGCTTCAGCGTATAGCATGTCATCGCGTGTGACCGTAGGCCACGTCCTCATGGTTCCTTGTCTGAACGAAACCCATGCGCCACGAGAATCGCCTGCCCTTCTTGTGAGAGGACGAACGCAACAAAGACGCTCGCGGCTGATTCATTCCGTGCCTGTGTGGTGATGGCAATCGGATAACTGGCAACTTGATTGTACGCCTCTGGAATCGGAGTGACCCACACGTCATTCATGATTTTCGCCGTGACATCCGAGGTGTACACGATCCCAGCATCGACTTCCCCAAGTCGTACTTTGGCAACGACTTGTTTCACATTGTCTTCTTCAGACACCACATTGCGCAGAACACGGTGGGCGAAATCCGCGCCATAGTCAGCGCTGGCTTTTTCAATGGCTCCACGGCTGTAACGCCCGGCGGGCACGTGCGCGCCGGCGAGATCGAGCTTGAGGCCCGGCTGCGCAAGATCACGAAATTCCGCTACCTGCTTCGGGTTATCTCTAGGCACGATAACAACGAGCGTGTTCCGCGCGAAGATCGGCGCGGCCTCACGCACGACACCGCTCTTGCGTGCGAGGTCCATCTGCACATCGTCAGCCGACGCGAATACATCCGCCTGCGCGCCCTGTTCAAGCTGAGTGCGCAACGCGGCGGAACCGGAAAAATTGAACGTGATGAAGAAGCGGGAATGAGCGGCTTCGAGTCGTTTGCCGATTTCCGTGAATGGCTCAGTCAATGACGCCGCCGCGAAGACCACCAGTTCACCCGTGGCAGGCTGCGCCCATGCCGGGCTCACACATGCGGCCATAATCAGCAGCGCCAACGGCCACACACGGCTAGCCAGGAAACGCCACTTTTCCGATTTCACGAACATCATACCCTCCCAACGCGGTTGCTCGTGCCCGGAGCTCGCTTGATGTCAACGTTGCTAGCAACGCCTGGACTGGCTTCATGAAGTAATGCTCTTTGGACACCAGCAGATCGAACCGCTCTTCCGCGATCTCATGAAAGCCCAGGCCAAAGAGCCGGGCCACCGATTCGGTCGCCACGCCAACATCCGCTTGGTGGCGTAGCACCGTGAGCCCAACTTCCCAATGCGTCCACACTTCCACGTCGTAGCCCTTGAGCCGTGTGGGTGCGATTTTCGCTTCTTGCAGCCCCTGCTCAATTAACCACCGTACCCCAGACCCGCGCTGTCGATTCACAAAGCGCAAAGCGCGACGCCGAAGATCGGCAAAGCTTTCGACTGATGGTGAGTTGGGGTGATGTAAGAACCCCACGCGCCGATGCCATAAGGTCACGGCCACAATGGTATCGGCGGAAAAGGAGCGCTTAAGAAAGGGAATGTTGTACTCTCCACTGTCGGGGTCGCGCAGATGACACAACGCGACATGCGCCTTGCCGAATCGGAGCGCCTCCATGCCGCCAAAACTCCCCAGATTCGTGACATACACCACATACTCAGGATACCGCTGTCGCATCAGTGCGAAGAGAGCCCCCAATAACAGATCGTCACTCCCAGCGACAAGCAATCCCTGGTCAAGGCCGAACCGTTCAATGACAGCCAACGACCGTGAGGCCTCGGCAAGTTTGCCGCGTGCACTCCGTTGCACCCACTCTTCAACTAGCCCTTGGGGAAACAACCACTTGCCAGTGACGCGGGTACAGGGAATACCTCCGCCGCGGATGAGGCGATAGACCTGTTTGTCATTGATCTGGAGGAGTGACGCGACTTCACGCGTATTCAACAACTTTTCTGGCATTCATCTTCCTGGAGAAAGAACAGATAAAGAATACCAAAAACATACCAAGAAAGTCAAAAAAATCCTTTTGTTGTTGATCTTCTCTTGTTCTCCTGGTACCCACACTCTCTCACGAAAAGGAGACGGTATGCTCAGAAGACTAAGGTCTCTCATATTGGTAGTGGCGCTGGCTTTGCCAGCAGTGGGGGCGTCACAACCTGCCGCTCCCCAGCCAGAGATCATTTTTGCAACCACCACCAGTGTGCAAGACACTGAGTTACTCGATGTCATTGTGCCACTGTTTGAAAAAACCAGCGGTTATCGCGTAAAAGCCGTCGCGGTCGGAACGGGGCAAGCCCTGGCAATGGCCGCGCGAGGTGAGGCCGACGTTGTGCTCGCGCATGCGCCGGATACGGAGAAAAAGCACATTGCCGACGGGACGCTGACCAATCGTCGTTTCATGATGCACAACTGGTTTCTCTTCGCCGGCCCGCCCACGGACCCGGCGAAGATCAAGGGAACGACGAAAGCCGTTGAGGCACTCAAGAAAATTGCCGAGACCAACGCCACCTTTGTCTCCCGTGGCGATGATTCCGGCACGCACAAACTGGAAATGAGGTTATGGGAGAAAGCCGAGATCAAGCCGAGTGGCGAGTGGTATCTCCAAGCAGGTCAGGGCATGAGCAAAACACTGGGTATCGCTGGTGAGAAGCAAGCGTATGTCATTACCGACCGCGCCACCTATTTGGCGTTTCAGAAAACGACTGGACTCGCGGTCCTGCTCGAAGGTGATCCTGCCTTTCTCAACATCTACCATGTCATGGAAGTGAACGCCGAGAAATTTCCGAAAGTGAATGCCGCTGGTGGCAAAGCGTTCGCCGATTTTCTCCTCTCCGCTACCGTCCAAGATGTCCTCAACACCTTTGGCAAAGAGAAGTTCGGCGAGGCGTTGTTTACCCCCGATGCGGGAAAAACGGCGGAAACGGTTCTACAGTGAAGAGTGAAGAATAGGATGCAAAGGAAGGGAAATGCGGTGAAGTTGATTATGTTCCTCGTTGGTATTGCCTTGTTGATCGCGAGCCCGGCGCGGGCGCAGGGTATTTCACTGATCGATATTCTCGTGGCGAAAGGCGTTCTCAGTAAAGCCGAAGCACAGAAGCTGCGAAGCCAGAAGGGGGAAGCGCGGGAGCAGGCGGCTCTGATCGCGGTCCTCAAAGCCAAGGGCATCTTGGATGAGAAAGATGTGGATCAATTGCAACCCCTTCCCGTGGTGGCGGCCAGCCCGGAAGTCCAGGAACGGCTGCACCGCTTGGAAAGTCAGCAGCAGACCTTAGTGACACAAACGCAGACACAAGCGGAACAGCAAGCCAACGCGGTTGAAGACCTGAAGAAGACCACCGTGGCCGATGTGAAAAAGAACATTGATTGGCTGAATCGTATCAGCCTCTTTGGTGATATTCGGGTACGCCAGGAGGGCTTTTACCAAGACACGGTTGCTGCTCGCAACCGCCAACGGTTACGGCTACGCTTTGGGGCTCGCATCCAGGTCAGTGATGAACTTGAAGGTGGTCTGCGGCTAGTCAGTGGCGATCCCAATGAAATCATCGCCAACAACCAAACCCTCACTGATTCATTCACCCGTAAACCAATCAATATCGACAACGCCTACATCACTATCCGCCCAGGAAAAACATTGGGGTTGGAAAGACAGTTTTTTTCAATCACCGGAGGAAAATTCTCTGTTCCCTTCTTTCGTCCGCGCGCCGTCATGGCGTCGGAACTCCTCTTTGATGAAGATTTGAGTCCGGAGGGATTGGCCGAAGACATCACCGTATTTGAAGGAAAAGAGGGAGCGGTTGTTCGTAGCGTTAAACTCGCCACGGGACAGTGGGCCATTAAAGAATTCGCCGCCGACCGCGACGCGTTCATGCTTGGCGAACAAGTGCAAGTCGCGCTAGCGCCGACGCCGAAGACCCAACTCACTCTCGCGGCGGCCGATTACTACTTCCTACGCTCCGATGCCGTCGCTCAAGAACGCAATCGCAACACCCAATTGGTACTGACGAATTCGGTCGTATTGAAAGATGGCACCGTTGTGCGCGGAGGCGACGTCATCGCTCCGAACGCTAACAATTCCATTCGGCGCTTCGCGGGTGGGTTCCACATATTCAATGCTAGTGCTCAATTCGCCTGGGATACCGGCTATGCCCAGTGGCCATTCACGCTGATGGTGGAGTTCGCTCATAATTTTCAAGCGAAATTTGGCGATGACAACGCCTATCTAATTGGGGCTGGCATCGGCCAAACCAAGAACCCCGGAGACTGGGCGTTTTCCGCGGCGTGGACACGAATCGAAACCGATGCCGTGCTCTCCATGTTTACGCTGAGTGACTACGGACGGCGCGGGGGCACGAATGTCCAAGGGCCCATCGCCAAGATCGACTATATGTTGCTGCCGCGACTGACCCTGACCGCCAAGGGCTTCTTCGTGAACTTTGTCGATCGCCCCAAAGGGTTACCAAACAGCAGCGTCAACCGGATGCAGCTCGACGCGCAGTTTGTGTTCTAATACAATCGGATCACGAACGGAGAGTCAGCAAGGAGAAAATCCTCTCTCCCCGATTCTCCGATTCTCCGATTCCCTGATTTCCTGTTTCTTTCATGGATTTATTCCTCACCGGTACCGCGCACGCCTTTTGGCTCCTACTCTCCGGCGACCCGGAAGTCTGGCGTATTACCTTCCTCTCTCTCCAGATTTCCCTTTCCGCGACGTTCATCAGCTTACTGTTAGGGGTCCCGCTCGGTGCGTTCCTCGCATTGAAAGAGTTTCCTGGCCGACGCTTGGTTATCAGCCTGGTCAACACGGGTATGAGTTTACCTCCGGTGGTTGTCGGCCTCTTTGTGACGATCTTTCTATGGAGAAACGGGCCGCTTGGTTTCTTCCATTTGTTGTATACACCGACGGCAATGGTCATTGCTCAAGTCATCATTGCCGCACCAATTGTCGCGGGGCTCACCCTAGCTGCCCTTCAGCAATTGAACCCAAAGCTCCGCTTGCAAATTCTGGCGCTGGGCGCATCGCGGCCACAACTGGTGTGGCTGTTGTTGCGCGAAGCACGATTACCACTGCTGGCGGCGGTTATGGCTGGGTTTGGTGGTGTGATCTCGGAAATCGGCGCATCGATGATGGTGGGGGGGAATCTGCTCGGCCACACCCGCGTCCTGACCACGGCCACGGTGATGGAAACCAGCAAGGGGAATTTCGACATCGCCATCGCGCTGAGCGTCATTCTTTTGTTGCTCATTTTCGCGGTGAATGCGCTGCTTACCTATACGCAGCAACGACAACGTCCGCTGTGAAGCGATTGAGTCATTGGCTCGAAGAATTGCCACTTCAGCTTCTTATGATAGATTACGATTTGGAGCTGGCGAGTTGATCTGAGTCCGAAAAAATCAGTTATGCCTGGACATCATAATGTGGACGCGCCACCCTTACTGACAGTCCAGGATTTACGTATCCAGATAGACGGACGACTACTGCTTACTGTCCCGTCGCTCACAATCCTACGGGGCGAAGTGCTCGCCGTGCTTGGCCCTAACGGCGCGGGAAAAAGTACGTTGCTTCAGGCGCTCGCCTGTCTCCGAGAATCAACGACCGGCACGCTGACTTTCGAGGAACAGCGTGTGGACCTGCGTGCCCCGACGCTCGAGTTTCGTCGCCGCCTCGCCGTGGTGTTTCAAGAACCACTACTCTTTGACACGACCGTCGCTGAGAATATCGCCAGCGGTCTCCAACTGCGAGGCCTGGCGAAAGCACTCATTACCGAGAAAGTCGCCTTGTGGCTCGATCAGTTAGGGATCAATCACCTCGCGCACCGCCAAGCACGCACGCTTTCCGGAGGCGAAGCCCAGCGCACTAGTCTCGCACGGGCGTTTGTTCTCAGCCCTGACCTTCTCCTGCTCGACGAACCGTTCTCCGCCTTAGATACCCCAACTCGTGAAGCGTTGTTGGAGATCGTCCACCGTGTCCAACAACACACCCGTGTCACCACCCTCTTTGTGACGCATGACCGGCTTGAAGCGCTTCGTCTGGGCAATCGCGTTGCGGTGATGGACAAGGGGGAGATCGTCCAGATTGGCACCGCCGAAGAAATTTTCAGTCAGCCGGTCAGTGAAACCGTTGCCAATTTTGTTGGCATCGAAACTATTTTACGAGGAACCGTGGCATGTCAGTCCGATGGGTTCGCCGAGATTGGGGTCGCCCCGGAGAAACGGATCGCGGCGGCATCCCCGTTGCCTCTCGGTACGGAAGTCACTCTTTGCCTGCGTCCAGAAGAGGTGACCTTACTGGCCCCTCCCGCGGAAGGAGTTCTCGAACAGCCTTCGAGTGCGCGGAATCAGTTTCTTGCAGGAGTGACGAGAATCATTCCGTGGGGGCTGGCCTACAAGATTCACTTGGACTGCGGTTTTCCGTTGGTCGCTTTTGTGACTCGCCCCTCGCTCGAAGTGCTCAATTTGCGTGCGGGTGGAACGGTGCTCGCGACCTTTAAGGCTACGGCTGTTCATGTCCTTCCGCGCTGAGGGGAGACGGGGAATCGGCGACAAGAGGACCTCGGAAGTTTTCTTCCCCGCTTCCCCCCGTCTCCGTTTCTCCGTTTCTTTCTGACCGAGGGGCTCTTCCTTTCTTATGGCTAACCCCCTAAAAAGGCGGGGTTCGGCAGAAACGGAAGAGGAGGATACGGTTGATTTCTCACTTACTCGGCGTGCTCGGCCCAACGGTGATCTCGTTCGGAAATGTGGCTGCTTCAGAGACCGTGATGAACCTCTTCGCCCAATCCGGGACGATGGTGCAGGCGGTCTTGATGCTGCTCCTCATTTTCTCAGTGAGCAGTTGGGGCATCATTTTCTACAAAGTCTACCAACTTCGCCAAGCGCATTCCGCGTCGCAGTCGTTCGCCACGCTGTTCCGAAGCACGAAGGATTTCGCCATGCTCGCGGGCGCGAACCTGAACGCCCCGAGTAGTCCACTGGCGCGGATTTTTGCCACGGCGTACCAAGAATTCTCACAATGGCGCCAGACATCCCCACAGACCACACCACCACCAGAGACTCGCTCGTCAGCTAATTTGGAGAACCTGGAATTGACCCTACGACGCGCCGTGCGGGAGCAGATGACGTGGCTAGAACGTACCTTAACGTTTCTCGCCACCACCGCGAGCACCACGCCGTTCATTGGTCTGTTCGGAACCGTCTGGGGCATTATGAATGCCTTCCAGGGCCTCAGTACGGCACAGTCCGCAACCATCCAAGCCGTCGCTCCTGGTATCGCCGAAGCGCTGGTCACGACCGCGGTGGGGTTACTCGCCGCCATTCCCGCGGTGATGGCGTACAACCATTTTATCCGCCAGGTGCAAGTGCTGACGGCGGAGATGGACGGGTTCTCGGCGGAATTACTGTCCCGGGTCCGCTGGTCGCTGCAAGACGGGCCCCAGTCTTCTCCCGGAGGATATTCCCATGCCGTCCGATAGTTCGAGAAGTCCGGTCATTGCGCAGATCAACGTGACCCCGCTCGTGGACGTGATGTTGGTGTTGTTGGTGATCCTGATGATCACCGCCCCGATGTTACAGCAAGGGGTGAGTGTGAACCTGCCACAGGCCACGACGACCCCGCTCACAAGTCAGGATACCGAGGCCAGTGTGACACTGACGGCGGATGGCAAAATTCACCTCAATGATACGATCGTATCGGCTGAGGAACTCCAGCAGCAACTCAAGGCGTTGGCACAAGCCAATACCGGCCAAGCGGTCCGTTTTCGCGCCGACAAAACGGTGCCGTATGGTCTGGTTGCCGAGATCATGGCCACGGTACGGAACGCTGGGATCGCGAAGATTGGGATGGTCACCATTCCTCGCCAAGGGTAGGAATGTGCCGCTGTTCCCGCCCTCTCGGCTCTGATAGCAACCGGAATGCAAAAGAAAACGTCTCCTCGTGAGCACGATGGGTATTGAAAGGACTGGGACATGGAACTAATTCCACACAACATTAACGTGGATTTCGTTGGCAAGCGGTTGTTTTTCGTTTTGATGTCCGCAGGGATCAATCTCCTGAGCATCATCTTGTTACTGACATGGGGATTCAACTACGGCGTGGACTTCGCCGGTGGCACGGTGGTCGAGGCACGCTTTCAACAACCAACGACACCTGAAGCGATTGATCAGGCCGTCAAGACACTCGCGCTCGAAGATTTGTCCATTCAAGACCTGGGCCGAGACAATACGACCTATCTCCTCCGTTTCAAGCAAGGAGAGCAAAACGTTGACATCGCGAACACCGCGGTACGGACCGCGCTGGCGACAGCGTTCAAAGAGACGGTCGAGATCCTTCGGGTCGAAGCGGTCGGGGCGAAAGTCAGTGGTCGTCTCCGACAACAAGGATTTTTGGCGGTGACCTTCGCCACGCTCTTTATGGGGTTGTACATTACATTCCGCTTTGAGTGGCGCTTCGGAGTAGGGGCGGTGATCGCGTTGCTCCATGACGTTTTAGTGGTGACTGGAGTGTTGATTCTGACGCAGACCCCTTTCGATCTGACGGTCTTGGCGGCGATGTTGACGGTCGTGGGCTTCTCGGTGCATGACACGATTATCGTGTCTGACCGCGTGCGTGAGAATTTACGGAAAATACGCCGCACCAATCTTAGCGAGGTCATCAATCGCAGCATCAATGAAACGTTAAGCCGGACGATCATTACCTCTGGCACCGCGCTCATGGTGTTGATCGCACTGTACGTGATTGGCGGCCATGTGATCCGCCCCTTTGCCTTGACCATGATCGTTGGGTTTATCACTGGGACCTATTCCTCCATTTACATCGCGGCTCCCGTCGTGCTGTATTTTGAGCAAAGCCTCACCTCGCAGAGAAAGGTGGCGTAAGCAAATTCACAATTTTTGACCTGTCTATTTCTACAGAGAAGGACTTTAATAGACATTATCGGGGATAGTGTCTACTGGTGGGATGTTAACCTATTGGACGTTACAAGAGCGTCCGCGAGAGTTTCTGGCCGCGACTGGCCTGACACAGGAAGAGTTTACGCAGTTGTTGCCCGCCTTTGCGGCAGCTTATGCCGT